>NZ_JBAQXC010000166.1:0-2512 GCF_049299235.1 Rhodococcus sp. (in: high G+C Gram-positive bacteria)
TGGACTCGTACAAGTCCACCGCCCGACGGCGGAACTCGTCGGTGTAGTTCTTCCTGGCCATCCTTGGATTCTCGCTTCCCCAGCAGTGTGCTGGATTCCGCGTGTCCAAGGTCAGGGGTCAAGCTCCGAGCCGCCCTGCGGAGGGAGGCTTCAAACCGCCTCATGCTGCGTTGGCTAAACCTGAATCCGTGGATCGGCGATTTCGACAGGAGCGATGGCAGTTTCGACTCCTTGGACCGACGATGGACATGCGTATTCCGCTGACCGGGTGTCAGCTCATCCACGTTGTCGAAGGTCCTCGAGGTAGGGCCGGGGGCGGCGGAACGGATAGGTCAGGCCGATTGTGGTCGCCCGCGTGCTGTACCGATAACCCTGGACCACAGGGTGTTCCACTGTTTCTGCCACGGCCAGTGGGCGGGCAAATGGAGCACAGGTCTGCCAGCAGGGCGCGCGAATCGGGCCGGAGCGTTCACCAAGTTCCGGCGCAACGTGACACCGCGAGCGACGGCATGAGTGCCGCCGACGACGGTGCCCGCGGCACGGAGCAGGTTGTGCGCGATCGCCGCGCAGATCACCCAGGCACAGTTCGCCGGAAACCGACCCGACGGGATATGCGCCAGCGGCCCGTCGATCAGATCCGCGAACACCGTTTCCAGGATCGCATGCTTGCGGTGGGTCAGGTCCGCGTCGACGGTCGGCAGATCGGAATTGGTGAAAAACGGGTGGTACCCAGACGGGGAAAAGCGCCTCGGGATAGTTCGCGTCCTTGACCCGGCGCACGACCAACCGGGCGGTGACCTGGTGGCGTCCGGAGAACGCCGTGTATTCGACCTCCGCGACCTCGGCGTCGGAGATCAACTGTCCGGTGTCGGGGTCGGTGACCGCACCCGGATAGTGCACCGGCGTCCACGCCTGCTCGTCGATGCTCTCGATCGCCCGGGTGATGCGCGGATTGCGGGTCATGGCCAGCGAGAACTCGATACCGGACCGGATCGAGGCTCCGATGACGGCCTTGTTGCCGAACGCCGAATCACCGCGGACCATGATCTTGCCCGACGCTCCGCACGCTTTCGCGGTGGTGATCGCCGAGCGCAATTGGGACGCGGCGCCGCGACCGGAACCGGTCTTGCCGGCGCGCAACCGCATCTCGGCGACCACCGGCGCGGACTGCGCGGTCGACAGCGTCGTAACCAGGGGGTTCAACCCTTTGCGCAGCACGGTGCGGCCGGAGATCTTGGCGTGTCCGTAGGACGCTCCCTGTTTCTGGTGTCCGTAGACCGGGCGCAGCAGCGAATCGATGTCGAGGAACGCCCGCCCTTCGATGCCCGGCAGCAGGGGGTGCGGGCTGCGAGGGCGATCAGGTGTCGGCGCAGCACCGCACCGAGTTGGAGGCTGTGTCCGTAGGTGAACTCGCGTAGGAAGATCCCCAGGGTCGAGGGGGCGTAGACCTGGTCGAACAGGGTGGGCATCCCTCCGGCGCGGAGCAGGTTCATGTCGTCGATGTAGTCCGCGCCGGTGCACATCCCGGCGATGATCGAGGTCAGCTCCCGACCGGATTGGCGGCGCCCGATTTGACTCGGGCACTGTCGATGTCGACGTGGGTGTCGATCAGCTCCGACAGTCCTGCGTGTTCGGCGAGTTCCAGTACCGGGATCAGGCCGGCGGACGACACGAGGTTCGTCTCGTCGAAGGCAGCGGCGTCTGCGCGGAAGGTGTGCGATGATTTCAACTGAAAGTGCCTCGTGGTGTGATGGAAGTCTGGACCTTGACACTCCCGATTATCCCAGCTCACAAGGTACTTTCGTCATTTCACGCGCCGATTTTCATTCAGGATCGTCCACGGATTCAGGCTTAGTGGCCCCGAACCTTTGGTAGGCGGCTTGCCGGGTGGTGTCGAGGGCCAGGCCGATAGCCGCCCAGGAGTCGCCGTCTTCGCGGGCGGCGGCGACGGCGGCGCGGAGTTCGGATTCGGCGTCGGCGAGGTGCTTGCGGGCGGCAATAATACGCCGCAGGTTCTTCGCGTCGCGGGCTTCGGTGGTGTTCGGGTCCAGGTGGTCGAGGCCTGTGGGGTCTGCGCTGGTGCGCTTGATCGTTTGCATGTGTATCACCTCAGGTAGTCGTAGAACTTCGCACGAAGGCGGTCTGCTCGGCGATTCGGACGATCGCCCCGGTGCGGGTGTCGGGGTCGCGTCGGGCTTCGACGGCGAGTCGGGTTGCTCGTTCACGGAGTTCTTGGGGGTATTTGGAGTTCGTCATGGTGAATCAGGGTGGTCCTTCCGGATGTCTGGCTCACCCTCAATGAAACCAGGGACGATTCAGTGTCGTGTTCATGCGTGTGCTCCCTACGCTGGTGCCCGCACCGTGCGGCGCGGTCGTCGGGTGGCGGCGGCGTTGGTGTCCTCGCGGCCGCGACGGTGATGGTGTGGCGCGCTGCGGTGCGCTCACCGGCTGCGGCGAGGGTGCCCGCAGCCGGGTGGGTTCAGCGCTGTTGGTCGGTGATCAGGCGGTAGAG
>NZ_JBAQXC010000167.1:0-3686 GCF_049299235.1 Rhodococcus sp. (in: high G+C Gram-positive bacteria)
GTCGTTGCCAGGTGTTACTTGGCGTACATCGTGGTGCCGGGAGGGGCAACGAGCGTCTGAATCAGACCAACGCCAGCGATGATCAGCGTCGGGCCACCGACTGCGATGGTGCCGATGACGCCACCGATACCCGCACCTGCGACACAACCTGCGATCGTGCCCGCGCCCGGAACGATCGAGCCGGGGATCGCGCCGACGATGCAGCCGATGATGGTGCCGGTCAGACCGCCGACCGCGGTGGCGATGCCGAGCTGCGAGCTGAAGTTCTGCTGCGCCTTGAGGTTCTCCTCGGGCGACGCCACGTCCGCGACCTTGAGGCTGACCGGCGTGATGCCGGTGGCGACCTTGTCCTCGGGCGCGACCGGGGTGGCCTGGGACGGGTCCGTGACCGGGGTCAGCGTGAGGGTCTTGCCGTCCTCGCTGATCTCACGCTCGAGCGGGAGCTGGAGGTCGCCGAGCTGGACGGCGAGCGGGAGGCTGACGACGGCGTTGCCGTCGGCGTCCTGGAGTTCGACGCTCTTGCCGTCGCCGGAGACCTGGAACGCGCCCGCGTCGATGACGGTGACGATGGAATCGCCCTCGCCCTTGACCTCGTAGTTGATCTCGTCCTGCGCGGCCTGTGCGGGCGCAGCGTACGACGTGCCTGCAGTGATCCCCATCGCGGCGATGGTCATGGTGGCGACCGCCGCAAGCTTCTTGAGCTTCATTTGTTCCCGTTCTGTTACATGTGGCGCACGCCCCCGACGGACGCCCCCTGGATATCTCAACGTTTGCAGCCCCGGATCTCGCTCCCCATCGCGCGAAACCCCAGCGTGCACGGCTGTTCGAGATCATAACCGAACTCACAGACAAATTCGTTACCGGGTCGAGCCACACATGTGCACGAAATGCCGTGTGTTCGTCGCCGATTCGAGACCGAGGGACTTAGGTCATCCTGAGCAATTCGAGCAATGAGTTCACCGTTTACCTTGTCCAGAACAGACCTACCAGCATCCCGACGTAAGTTACCCTCGGGTAGCCGCCCTCAAGTTACCAGCGGGTAACTTATCGCGGGTTAGGATGCTGAGACTTATACCAGGCGGTGCGGAGCCGCCCTCTACACGAAAGGCCACGTATGAATGCCCTGACGATCACGTTGGGCACGATCGGCGTGCTGCTGAGCCTCGTGTGCTGGTACTCGTTCATCGGCGGCGCGCTGAAGATGGTCAACACCGTCCGGATCGGCCAGCCGGCCCCGGATCGGTGGCATCCGTTCTTCCCGCGTTTCAAGCAGATGGTCGTCGAGTTCCTCGCTCACACGCGGATGAACAAGTTCCGGACCGTCGGCTGGGCGCACTGGCTGGTGATGATCGGCTTCATGCTCGGGGCGATCGTCTGGTTCGAGGCATACGGACAGACCTTCAACCCCGAGTTCCACTGGCCGCTCATCGGCAACACCGCCGTCTACCACTTGATCGACGAGATCCTCGGCCTCGGCACCGTGATCGGCATCGTCACGCTGATCGTCATCCGGCAGCTCAACCACCCGCGTCAGCCGGGCCGGATGTCGCGTTTCGGCGGCTCCGATTTCAAGGCCGCCTACTTCGTCGAGACCGTCGTCCTCATCGAGGGCCTCGGCATGATCTTCGTGAAGGCCGGCAAGATCGCCACCTACGGCGGCGGCCACATGAGCACCGACTTCTTCACCATGAACCTCGCGAAGCTGCTGCCCGCCAGCACCACGATGGTCGCGATCTTCGCGTTCGTGAAGTTGATGTCCGGCATGATCTGGCTCTACGTCGTCGGCCGCAACATCACGTGGGGTGTGGCCTGGCACCGGTTCGCCGCATTCTTCAACATCTACTTCAAGCGTGAGGACGACGGCGGCGTCGCACTCGGCGCGGTCAAGCCGATGATGTCCGGCGGCAAGCCCGTCGACATGGAGAACGCCGACCCGGACAACGACACCTTCGGTGCCGGCCGCATCGAGGACTTCTCCTGGAAGGGCTGGCTGGACTTCACCACCTGCACCGAGTGCGGTCGCTGCCAGTCGCAGTGCCCCGCCTGGAACACCGGTAAGCCGCTGTCGCCGAAGCTGCTGGTGATGTCGCTGCGCGACCACGGCTACGCCAAGGCCCCCTACCTGCTCGCCGGTGGCCGCACCGACCTCGGCGGCGACGAAACCGGCCTGGTCGACGCCGACGGCAACCCCGACGAGAAGAAGCTCGCTGCGATCCCGGCGGCGGCCCGCGCCGAAGCCGGCCGCAAACTCGTCGGCGAGACCGCAGAGCTCGTCGAGGCCGGCGAGTTGGCCCCGGTCATCGACGCCGAAACCCTGTGGTCGTGCACGAACTGCGGTGCGTGCGTCGAGCAGTGCCCGGTCGACATCGAACACGTCGACCACATCGTCGACATGCGCCGCTACCAGGTGCTCATCGAATCGGACTTCCCGTCCGAGCTCGCGGGTCTGTTCAAGAACCTCGAGAACAAGGGCAACCCGTGGGGTCAGAACTCCAAGGACCGCCTGAACTGGATCAACGAACTCGACTTCGACGTCCCGGTGTTCGGCCAGGACGCAGACAGCTTCGACGGCTACGAATACCTGTTCTGGGTCGGCTGTGCCGGTGCCTACGAGGACCGCGCGAAGAAGACCACCAAGGCCGTCGCCGAACTCCTCGCCACGGCGGGCACCAAGTTCATGGTGCTCGGCGCGGAGGAAACCTGCACCGGCGACTCGGCGCGACGCGCAGGCAACGAGTTCCTGTTCCAGCAGTTGGCACAACAGAACGTCGCCGTGATCGATTCGGTGTTCGAGGGCGTCGAGCGGTCCAAGCGCAAGATCGTCGTCACCTGTGCACACTGCTTCAACGCACTGAACAACGAATACCCGGAGGTCGGCGGCGACTACGAGGTCGTGCACCACACCCAGCTGCTCAACCGGTTGGTGCGGCAAAAGAAACTGGTGCCGGTCAAGCGTCTCGGCGAGGACGTCACCTACCACGATCCGTGCTTCCTGGGCCGGCACAACAAGGTGTACGACGCGCCGCGCGAACTGATGGAAGCGTCCGGTACCCGGTTGAAGGAAATGCCGCGGCACGGGGAACGGTCGATGTGCTGTGGTGCCGGTGGTGCCCGCATGTGGATGGAAGAGAAGATCGGCAAGCGCATCAACGTCGACCGGGTCGACGAGGCGCTGACCACGTTGGGTGGGGAAGGGGCGTCGACACAGAAGATCGCGACCGGATGCCCGTTCTGCCGGGTGATGCTCACCGACGGTGTCACCGCCCGTCAGGAACAAGGCCAAGGCGAAGGCGTCGAAGTTATCGACGTCGCGCAGTTGATGCTCGATTCGGTCACCCGGCTCGAATCCGACCAGCTCACCGCGAACATCGCGGTCGTGCAGACCGAGAAGCCGCAGACTCCGGTCACCGCCGAGGTCGAAGCCGAGGAACTCGAATCCGAGCGCGTCGCCGAGATCGAAGAGGCTGCCACAACTGCTGCCCCCGCAGCACCGAAGGGCGGCGGGTTGCAGATGAAGGGCGGACTCAAGGCACCCGGCGGCAAACCCGGTGGGCTGGCCATGAAGGGTGGTCTCAAAGCACCCGGCGCGAAGGCCGCCGCACCGGCCGCTGCCGCTCCGGCTGCCGAGGAGGCTGCGGCTCCGGCCGCGAAGCCGGGCGGACTGGCGATGAAGGGCGGCCTCAAGG
>NZ_JBAQXC010000168.1:0-6748 GCF_049299235.1 Rhodococcus sp. (in: high G+C Gram-positive bacteria)
CCGGCGCCGACGGGCAGCACCTCGAGGGTGCGGGCGTGCGCGTCGAACACCGACCGCAACGCGTCGTGCACGTCGAGCAGTGCCCGCACCGCGCCGGTGAGCGCCTCGACCGTCAGACCCGCGGGGCTCCGCAGCAACCGGGACTGGGCGTACCGCGCGTACGGGCCGCCGCGATCGAGCATGTCGTGCACGATCGGGGTCGCGGGCACCGCACCGAGCGCCGCCGCAGCGTCCACTTCGCCGGTCGCGGTGTCCACCTCGACGACCCGGCGCAGGCCCCCCGCCGTCCGGTGCTCGAACACGTGTCGCGCCGTGAACCGCAATCCGGCCGCACGAGCTTTGGACACCAATTGGATCGACACGATCGAATCGCCTCCGAGCGCGAAGAAGTCGTCGTCGGGACCGACCGCGTCGTGACCGAGGACGTCGGCGACCACCGCACACAACCGGCGTTCGACGTCGTCGGCGGGTTGCCGTCCGGCCGCCGCGGGCGCGAAGACCGGCGCGGGCAGTGCCGTGCGGTCGATCTTGCCGTTGGCGGTGACCGGTAGTGCCTCGAGCGGCACGATCGCCGCGGGCACCATGTGTTCGGGCAGTCGCTCGGCGACGTGCGCGCGCAGTGCGTCGTTGTCGAGGGTGGCGCCGGGATCGCCGACGACGTAACCCACGAGCCGGGTGCGGCCGGGTTCGTCCTCGCGAGCGATCACCGCCGCACTCATCACCGCCGGGTGCGCGGCCAGCACGGACTCGATCTCACCGAGTTCGATGCGGAAGCCGCGGAGTTTGACCTGGTCGTCGCTGCGGCCCAGGTACTCGAGGACCGGATCGGTGCCGGCCCAGCGCACCACGTCGCCGGTCCGGTACAGGCGCGCCCCCGGCCCGCCGAACGGATCGGCGACGAACCGGCCCGCGCTCATCCCCGGCCTGCCCAGGTATCCGCGGGTGACGTGCGGACCACCGACGTACAGTTCGCCGGGCACGCCGGGCGGGACGGGGCGCAGGTATCGGTCCAGCACGTGCGCGCGTCCACCGTCGATGGGAACACCGATGTGCGGTCCGGTCCCGGCGACCACCACCGCACCGGTGGAGTCGACGGTGCATTCGGTGGGACCGTACATGTTGACCGCGTGCAGATCCGGTGTGGCGGCCAGCGTCGTCCACAGTTCCGCCGGTACCGCTTCACCGCCGACGACGACGACGGACGGACGGTGCGCCGCAGCCGGATCGAGGAGGCCGTGGGCGACGAGTTGCGTCATGAGCACGGGCCCGCAGTCGAGCGCGTCGACCCGGTGGTCACGCACATACGACACGATCCCGTCGGCGTCGGCGAGGAGATCCTCGGCGAGAACGTGGACGGTGTGGCCGCCGAGCATCGCCAGCAACGGGTCGATCGACGAGTCGAACGTGAACGTGTAGCTCAACAGCACCGACCGTCGGGTGACCGCGGGGTCACCGACAGTGCGCGCGCGCACGGTCTCCCACAGGTTGACCGCGCCGAGGTGCGGCACCACCACCCCCTTCGGGGCTCCGGTCGACCCGGAGGTGTACACGACGTAGGCGGCGTTGCCGCTCCGGGCAGGTGCCCGCACCTCCGCGTCGCCGAGCGGGGCACCGGAGTACCGTTCGGCGGCGGTGATCGCCGCCGGGTCGAGGACGACGCTGACCGCCGCATCACGCACCATGTAGTCGATGCGTTCATCCGGGTAGTTCGGGTCGACGGCGAGATACGCGCCGCCGGCCTTCCAGACCCCGAGAATCGCGGCGACCACCGCACCGTCACGCGGCAACCTCAGGGCCACAACGGATTCTGCTCCGACATCCCGATCGGTCAGATACCGGGCGATGCGGTTGGACCACCCGTCCAGTTCCGCGAAGGTCACCGATCCGGACGGGGACACCAGCGCGAGCTCGTGCGGTCTGGATGCCACCGACCGCGCGAACAGGTCGTGGAGGGTATCGGGGGCTTCACCGGGCCGGGCCGGGTCGGGGTCGGGGCGACCGGCGCGCAACCGGACACGTTCGTCATCGTCGAGCAGGTCCAGCCGGGACAACCTGCGATCCGGGTCGCCGGTGAGCGCGGCGAACGCACGGCCGACCCGGGCGGCGAGCGCCGAGGCGGTCGCCGCGTCGAACAACTCCCGCGCGTATTCGACACGCACACGCAGACTTCCGTCGGGCGCGTCGATGACATCGAAGGTCAGGTCGAACATCGCGGTGTCGTTGGCGACGAACGACACCGACGGCGCGAGATCGGCGAACGCGGTCAGCGCCGGCGGGGTCTGATATTGGACCAGCACCTGGAACAACGGATGCCGGGCGGCACTGCGCTCGGGGTTGAGTGCCTCGACGACCCGGTCGAAGGACACATCCTGATGCGCGTACGCGGCGATGTCGGTGTTCCGGACCCGGGCGAGCAGTTCGCGGACCGTCGGGTCACCGGACAGATCGGTGCGCAGAACCACCATGTTGACGAAGAATCCGACGAGGTCGTCGAGTTCGGGGGCGGGCCGGCCCGCGGTCGGCGACCCGAGCGCAATGTCCTCACCGGCTCCGCTGTGCGACAACGCGAGTGCGACCGCGGTGTGCACCATCATGAACATCGTGCTGCCGGTGTCGCGGCCGGTGGCACGCGCCGCGTCGGCGAGGCCCGCGGGAATCGGGCATTCGACGCTGCCCCCGGCGTACGACGCGACCGCCGGCCGTGGCCGGTCGGTGGGCAGATCGAGTTCCGCGGGTAGACCCGCGAGTTCGGTACGCCAGAATCCCAGTTGCCGTGCAGCGAGGCTGTTGTCGTCGTCGCTGTCGCCGAGCAACTCACGCTGCCACACCGCGAAGTCGGCGTACTGCACGGGCAGCGGATCCGGTGTGTACGACACACCGCCGGTGTGCGCGGCGTAGAAGCCGCCGAGGTCGCGCATGAGCAACGGCGTCGACAGTTCGTCGCTGGCGATGTGATGGGCGAGCAGCAGCAGCACGCTCTCGTCCGGCCCGATCGTCAGCAACCGCACCCGCAGCGGCACTTCGCGTTCGAGGTCGAATCCGTGCCTGGCCTGTGCCAGCAGTTCGTCCTCGACGGTGTCCTCGGCCGCCGGAACGACAGCGAAGGGCACCTCGGTGCCACCCGGAGTGCCCGGAGCACCGAGGATCCGCTGCATGCCGGCACCCCCGTGGTCGACGAGGACCGTGCGTAGGCTCTCGTGCCGGGTCAGCACGTCACCGACCGCGCGATGCAGCGCGGATTGGTCGACGGATCCGCGCAGCCGCACCGTGACCGGCACGTTGTAGGTGGGGCTCGGCCCTTCCATCCGGAACAGGAACCAGAGTCGCTGCTGTGCAAACGACAGCGGCGCGAGGTCGCCGCGGGGTCGCGGAAGCAGGGGCGGCCTACTGCCGGTACCGTCCGCGTCGCCGCACACCGATGCCAGATCCACGACCGCCGGGTGATCGAACACAGCGCGGATGCTCAACTCCACGCCGAGTTCGTCGCGGATCCGCGCGAGCAGTTTCGCAGCGGACAGGGAATGCCCACCGAGTGCGAAGAAGTCGTCGTCGGCGCCGACGGTGTCGAGGCCGAGAACCCCGGCGTAGATGCCGCACAGTACGCGTTCGAGTTCCGTCTCCGGGGCGCGCGACGATACGAGCGCTGCGAAATCCGGTTCGGGCAGGGCCCGCCGATCGAGCTTGCCGTTGGAAGTCAACGGCATCTCGTCGAGGACCATGACCGCGGCCGGCACCATATAGCGGGGTAGCCATTCGGCGAGCCGGGCCCGCGCGTCGGCGGGTTCCGGCACGCCGTCACCGACGAGATACGCGACGAGCTGGGCGGTTCCGGAGCGGTCACTACGCACGACGGTCGCGGTTCGCAGGACACCGGGCAAGCGAAGCAGCGCGGCATCGACGTCACCGAGTTCGATGCGGAAGCCACGGACTTTGACCTGATTGTCGCCGCGGCCACGGTAGACGATGCGCCCGTCGTCGGTCCACAACCCCCGATCACCGGTGCGGTACAACCTGGCATGGGCACCGTCGGTACCGGCGAACGGATTCGCCACGAACCGCGCCGCGGTGGCGGCCGGTGCGCCCAGGTATCCGCGGACCACACCGGGACCGGACAGGAACACCTCGCCCTCGACACCCGGCGGCACCGGTGCGAGCCCGCCGTCGAGAATGTGGGCACGCAGGTTCGCGACCGGTCGTCCGACGATGGGTTCGTCGGTGTCGCGGACATCCGCGACGAGCGCGTCGACGGTGCATTCGGTGGGCCCGTAGAAGTTGAATGCGGCACCGGACCGTGCCCGCAGCCCCTGCCACAGTCGTCCGGTCACCGCGTCGCCGCCGAATCCGACGGTCGGGACGGTGCCGTCGGCGAACAGTTCGTCGTCGACGATCTGTTCGAGTTGCGCCGGTGACAGTTCGACGAAGTCCCAGTTCTCGCGGCGGGCCCGCTCGGCGAGCAGACCGGAATCGCGCTGGGTGGTCTCGTCGACGATGTGCACGGTGTGGCCTGCAAGCATCCACAGTTGCGGCTGCCAGGACGCATCGAACGCGAACGACCAGGCGTGACCGACGTGCAGGTGCTCGCGGCCGGATTCGTGCGCGGCCCGCGCGTACACCTGATCGCGGTGACTGTGGAACAGATTGACCAGTCCGCGGTGCGGGACGAGCACGCCCTTGGGGCGTCCGGTGGAACCGGAGGTGTGGATGACGTAGGCGATCGAGTCCGGGGTCGTCCGCACACCGCGTTCGGCATCGGTGATCGGTGTCCCCGAAAGCTCTGCCGCTGCCGGATCGTCGATTCGGATCCGTTCCGGCGCATCAGGAATCGAGGCGACCCGTTCGTCGGTTCCGGCGGTGGTGAGCACGCATCGGGGGGCGGCGTCGGCGAGCACGTGGGTCAGCCGTTCGAGAGGCTGGTCGACGTCGAGGGGAACATAGGCCGCGCCGGATTCGAGGACCGCGAAAATTGCGACGAGCGTGTCGACGGTGCGCGGCACCGCGATCGCGATCCGCTGTTCGACGCGGCCGGTACCCCGGTGCGCGATCAGTTTCCGGGCAAGTCCGTTCACCCGCGCCGAGAACTGTGCGAACGTCAGCGTGGTGTCGGCATCGGCGACGGCCGGCCGGTCGGGGGTCGCGGCCACCTGCCGGTGCAGAAGGTCGAGCACGGTCAGGTCGGGGTCGACGGCACACCGTGCCGGTCCGGCCCAGTCCCGCAGGATCCGGTCCTGTTCCTCGTCGGTGAGCACCCGCACCCGCGCGAGCGGGGTGTCGTGTCCGATGTCCGCGACGGTGGTGAACAGTCGTTCGAGACGCGTGGCATGAACCCGCAGATCGTCGTCGGTGTAGACGTCGGCGTCGCCGTCGACGAACACCTCGAGCCCTGCGCTCTGGTCCAGCGGCCGGACCGTGATCATGAAATCCTGGAGTGGTCCGCGCGCGATCGAGTGCACGGCACCGCGGATCTGCCCGAATCGCAGCACGTCGCCGAACGGTTTGACGTTGACGGACGGGCCGATGACACCGCGGGAACCGGTAGGCAGCCGCAGGTCTCGCGCGATGTCCTCGCCGCGATACCGGTAGTGACCGCGGCACGCGGCGATCGCGTCGCGAACCTGGCCGACGAGGACGGACAACGTGTCCGTCGCCGTGGGATGCAGGCGCAGCGGGACGACGTTGACCGCGGACATCGGGACGTTCAGCGCCGCGCTTCCGAGCCGGTTCATGACCGGGAAACCGACGGTGAGGTCGTCGCGGCCGGTGGCGCCGCGCAGGTAGGCGGCGACGAGCGCGGTCACCGCGTCACCCCAGGTTCCCCGGACCGTTCCACCCAGTTCGGTAAGCCCACGCTGATGTCCGGCGTCGAGGGTGAACCGCACCGCGCGCGAACGGCGGGCAATGCCGCCGGGGCCCGGCCTCAAGGTCACCGCCTCCTCGACATCGGTGAGATACCCGGCCCAGAAGTCGCGATCGGCCGCGAACGTTTCGCTGTCGCGATAGGCCTGTTCTTCGCGCACCACCGGGTCGACCGGGGCGAAGCGTCCGGCGGGCGTCGCCGCGCCGGTGACCAGCGCGGTGTAGTGCTCGGCGATGCGCCGGGTGAACAGCCCGAAGCCGTATGCGTCGAGCACGAGGTGGTGGCCGCACAGGTACAGCACGACCCGGTCGTCGTCCAGGCGCAGAACGGCGGCGCGGACGCACAGGTCGGCGACGGGGTCGATGACACGCGCGAGGTCGCGGGTCATCCAGTCGCGGGCCGCCTGCCACGGGTCCGTCTCGGCGCGCAGGTCCACGATCGGCGGCGCGGCGAGGGTGCGGGTGCCCGGGTACTGGACGACCGTACCGTCGGGCAGCGCCTCGAAGCCGGCCACGAGTACTTCGGATTCGTCGGCGGCCAGGCGGATGGCCTGTGCTGCGGAGACGAGGTCGACGTCGCCGCGCAATTCGATGCACTCGGATGTGTTGAAGATCGGATTGTCGGGGGCCAATTGCTGCGCGAACCATACGCCCGACTGGGCTCGCGTGAGCGGAAGAGGCGAGGCAGGCGGGCGTACTGACACGTGTAATCCTCTGTCTGTGCGGTCGATTCTCGTTGAGCCGGAGCGCATCACGCACCACTGCTGCGAGATTTCCGAATCCGGAGAGTACCAAAGGTTAGCCTAACCGTATATGTTCTCTCGTGATCACGTGGCCCCACGCGATCCTCCCGTCACCGCTACCGAGAGGTGTGCATGCAGGCACCGGCCACAAC
>NZ_JBAQXC010000169.1:0-9378 GCF_049299235.1 Rhodococcus sp. (in: high G+C Gram-positive bacteria)
GGGGCTTCCGGGTGGGGGCACAGGTCAGCGTTCGCCGACGGCGCCCTCGGCCGCGTCGGCCCATTCACGCCACTGCTGCGCCTGCGCGAGCGCCTTCTCCGCGTCCTTCGCGCGGCCGGCCGCAGACGCCTTCGCGGCCTGCTCCTCGAACTGGCGGACTCGCTCGCGGAACTGTGCGGCGCGCGCCAGCGCCTCGGGGTCGGTGCGGCGCCATTCGGACTCGGCGGCCTCGCGCACCTGCTTCTCGATGGACCGCAGCCGAGCCTCGAGGTCGTGCATCCGTTCCCGCGGAACCTTCCCGATCTGCTCCCAGCGGTCCTGAAGTTCCCGCAACTGCGCGCGGGCGGCGTCGATATCGCCCGCCGGGTCGATCGTGGTGGCCGACAGGAGCGCCTCCTTCGCCTTGGCATTGTCCTCGAACTCCGCGTCCCGTTCGGCGCTCGCCGCGTTGCGGGCCGCGAAGAAGACGTCCTGGGCACCCTTGAAGCGCTTCCACAACTGATCGTCCGCCTCGCGGGGCGCCCGGCCGACGGCCTTCCACTCGGCCAGCAGATCCCGGAATGCGGCGGCGGTCGCCGCCCAATCGGTGGAGTCCCGGAGCGCCTCCGCACGTTCGACGAGTTCTTCCTTGCGGCCCTTCGCGGCGGCCCGTTCCCGGTCGAGTTCGGCGAAGTGTGCACCGCGGCGCCGGTTGAACGCTTCGCGGGCCTTCGAATAGCGACGCCACAACGCATCGTCGACCTTGCGATCGACGCCGCGAATGGTCTTCCACTCGTCGAGGATCACCCGGAGTCGATCGCCTGCGGACTTCCACTGCGTGGATTCGGCACCGATCTGTTCGGCCTCCGCGGCAAGAGCCTCCTTGCGGGCGGTGTTCTCCGCGCGCTGATGCTCCTTTTCGTGTCGGGCGGCCGTCGCGGCCTTCTCCGAATCCGCGACGATCGTCGCGAGTCGCGCGGTGAGCGCGTCGAGGTCGCCGATCACCGCCGCCGTCGGCAACGATTCGGCAAGCGCCTCCGCGGCCGCCCGCGTCTTCTTCGCATCCCCGGAACCGGAGGCGAGTCGGGACTCGAGGATCGCGACCTCGGTCGCCAAATCGTCGAAGCGACGCCCGAAGTGCGTAAGGCCCTCGGCTGCGTCACCCGCCTGCCACGAACCGATGCACCGCTCGCCGCTGGAGGTGACCACCCACGCGGTGCCGTCCTCGTCGACCCTGCCGAACAGGCTCGGGTCGCTTTCGGGGACCGCCGGCGTCGTCGCGTGCACGTGGGAGGCCACCGGATGCGGCTTCGGGGCGTGCTCGGCTCCGGGGCGTGCACCGCCGGGGATGGGCGCGTCCGGTTTCGGAGCGGCGGGTGCCGGCACGGCATCGGATTCGGCGGTTGCGCTCGTGTCCTGTGCGTGGGGGTCGGTCATCGGGTCCTCATCTCTGCCGCGCGGCACGGCTGCCTGGTCGCATGGCTCATCCGTAGGTCCGCCGCGGGTTCATCCGCGACGATGTCCGCCCACCATTGAAACAGGTCGCGCGGACGCGGGGCGGCGGGTCCGGTCGACTACCGTGGCCGGTGTGCTGACCGCTGCGGTATTCGTGCCGTCCCCACCGCTGCTCGTGCCCGAACTGAACGGCCTCGCCGCACGCGAGACCGAAGAGTTGCGCGATGCCGCGATCTCCGCGGTCACCGAGATCGCGGACTGCTCACTTTGGGTCGTCGTCGGAGCAGGTGCGGCCGCGGAACGTGTCGCGGCGACCGCCACCGGCACATTCCGCGGCTACGGCGCCGATGTCCGGGTCGATCTCGGACCGGACGCGACCGGGAGCCCAGACCCTGATCTGCCGCTGCCGGCACTGATCGCCGGGTGGTTGCGCGATCACGCCGCTCCCGCCGTACGCGCGGAGGTCCACATCGTGGATGTCGGAACCGGACGCGACGAGTGCACCCGGCTCGGGCGGCAACTCCGTGCCCGACTGGACGACGAAAACACCCCCGGTGGGCTGTTGGTGATCGCCGACGGGGCTGCCACCCTGACCGCGAAAGCGCCCGGTGCATTCGATGAGCGCGCCGCCGCCGTCGAAGCCCTCGTCGCCGACGCTCTCGCCGCGGGGGATCCGTCGGTGTTGACGTCGCTCGACCCCGACCGATGCGCCGAGGTCGACCTCGCGGGGCGCGCTCCGTGGCAGGTGCTCGCCGGGGCGTTCACCACCGCACCGGCAGCGGCGAAGATCGCCTACCGCGGCGCGCCGTACGGCGTCGGCTATCACGTCGGGATCTGGCGGCCGTGAACGAGGCTCTGACGGCGGTGGCCGCGCGGGTGCCTGTCGCGGTCGTCGGTCCGACCGCCACGGGCAAGTCCGATCTGGGTCTGGACTTGGCGCGCGCGCTCGGCGGCGAGATCGTCAACATCGACGCGATGCAGCAGTACCGCGGCATGGACATCGGCACCGCGAAATTGACTGTCGACGAACGCCGGGGGATCGCACACCACCAACTCGACGTGCTCGACGTCGCAGACACCGCCACGGTCGCCCGCTACCAGGAGTCGGCCAGCGCAGACGTCGAGGCGATCCGTGCGCGCGGTGCCGTCCCGATCATCGTCGGCGGCTCGATGATGTACGTGCAGTCGCTGCTCGACGAATGGGAGTTCCCGGCAACCGACCCGCAGGTCCGCGCCAAGTGGGAGGCGGTACTCGCAGACGGTGGCCTCGCTGCCGTGCACACTGCGCTGCAACAATCCGACCCGGTCGCCGCCGAGACGATCCTGCCGACCGACGGTCGTCGTATGGTGCGGGCACTCGAGGTCGTCGAGCTGACCGGTCGGCCGTTCGCGGCGTCGCAGCCGCAGCGTGGGGAACCCCGCTGGGGCACCGTCGTCCTTGGAGTGGACAGGGACACCACCGAACTCGACGAACGTATCGCGGAGCGCACCGATCTGATGTTCGAGCGCGGACTCGTCGACGAGGTGCGCGGTCTGCTCGACCGCGGTCTGCGTGACGGGGTGACCGCGAGACGTGCCATCGGCTACGCCCAGGTCATCGAATATCTCGACGGTAACTGTGACCTCGATCATGCCCGCGAGCGCACGTTCATCGGCACACGGCGCTACGTCCGGCGGCAGCGTTCCTGGTTCCGTCGCGACCCGCGAGTCCAGTGGCTCGACGGCGCCGATCCGGACCTGGCTGCCGCGGCTCTGCGTGTCGTGGCAGCGTCGGTGTCACAGCAGCCCGATGGATAAGCTGGCCGGCATGGAGTTCAGCAAAGGGCACGGCACCGAGAACGACTTCGTGATTCTCCCCGATCCGGACGCCCGGCTCGATCTCGTGCCGGAACGGGTCGCCGCACTGTGCGACCGGCGCCGCGGTCTCGGCGCCGACGGCATTCTGCGGGTGGCGCGGGCGGGCGCACTCGTCGACAACGGCGTGCTCGCGACCCTTCCGGACGGTACCGCCGCCGACGACTGGTTCATGGACTACCGCAACGGGGACGGCTCGATCGCCGAGATGTGCGGCAACGGTGTCCGGGTCTTCGCGCACTATCTGTGTGTCCAGGGGTTCGAGAGCCGCACCGATTTCGTCGTCGGCAGCCGCGCCGGAGCCAGGCCCGTGCAGGTGCACGCCGCCGGACCGGTAGACGGCGAGGTCACCGTCGACATGGGTGTTGTCCGTGAGTTGGGGGAGTCCACGGCGACCGTCGAGGGCCGGATGTACAAGGGACTCGGCATCGACGTCGGCAATCCCCACCTGGCGTGCGTCGACCCGCAGTTCGCCGGGGCAGGCCTGGCCGCGCTGGACCTGTCCGCTCCCGGATTCGATCCGGGCTTCTTCCCGCTCGGGGTCAACATCGAGTTCCTCACCCCCATCACGTCCGGTGCCGTCGAGATGCGCGTCCACGAACGGGGTGTCGGGGAGACCCGGTCGTGCGGCACCGGGACCGTCGCCGCGGCGACCGCCGCGCTGCGGTTCGACGGCGCCGACTCGGGCGTCGTCGAGGTGCGGCTTCCCGGCGGTGCGGTGGAGGTGCGGATCGAGGATGCGCGGGCGTCCCTGCGCGGCCCTTCCGTGCTGGTCGCGACCGGTTCGATTTCGGATGCGTGGTGGGCGGCGCTCCGCTGATGCTCCGCGTGTTCGCGATGCCGGGAAAAACTCGAATGCACGATGCCCGGCGACGTGGGACGATGGATTCTGTATGACGAACACACAGAACGTGACGAACACAGAGCATGTGACGAACGCGCAGCATTCGACGCGCGAAGCGACGCCCGTGACCGAGAAACGCGCAGACAACGGCGGATGGACACACGACCCGTCGATCGGCGAGATGCAACTCGACGATCGCAGTGCTCTCCGGCGCGTCGCGGGCCTGTCCACCGAACTCGAAGACATCACCGAAGTCGAGTACCGCCAGCTCCGGCTCGAACGAGTAGTTCTCGTCGGAGTGTGGACCGGCGGCACTGCAGCACAGGCAGAGGCAAGCCTCGCCGAGCTCGCGGCCCTCGCGGAAACCGCAGGGTCCGAAGTGCTGGATGGACTCGTCCAGCGCCGCGACAAGCCGGACGCTGCGACCTACATCGGTTCCGGCAAAGCCGACGAGTTGCGGGAGGTTGTCGTCGCCACCGGCGCCGACACCGTGATCTGCGACGGTGAACTCACCCCCGCGCAGCTCACCGCGCTGGAGAAGATCGTCAAGGTCAAGGTCATCGACCGCACGGCGCTGATCCTGGACATCTTCGCGCAGCACGCCACATCCAGGGAAGGCAAGGCGCAGGTCTCCCTCGCGCAGATGGAGTACATGCTTCCGCGCCTGCGTGGCTGGGGCGAATCGATGTCGCGGCAGGCCGGTGGTCGTGCCGGCAGCAACGGTGGTGTCGGACTGCGTGGCCCCGGTGAGACGAAGATCGAAACCGATCGGCGTCGTATCCGCGAACGGATGGCCAAGCTCCGGCGGGAAATCAAGGGGATGAAGGCGGCCCGCGACACCAAGCGGACCCGGCGGCTCCGCAACCGCATTCCGTCGGTCGCGATCGTCGGCTACACCAATGCCGGGAAGTCGAGCCTGCTCAATGCGCTCACCGGGTCCGGAGTTCTGGTGCAGAACGCGCTGTTCGCGACACTCGATCCGACCACTCGCCGTGCGGCACTGCCGGACGGCCGCGAATTCGTGTTGACCGACACCGTCGGGTTTGTCCGACACCTCCCGACCCAGCTCGTCGAGGCGTTCCGGTCGACGCTGGAGGAGGTCGCGGATGCGGATCTGCTGATGCACGTCGTCGACGGATCCGATCCGCTACCGACCGAGCAGATCAAGGCGGTCCGCGAGGTCGTCACCGACGTGCTGCGCGAGACCGATGCGCCGGCGCCGCCGGAACTGATCGTGGTGAACAAGATCGATGCCGCCGACCCGGTGATGCTGATGCAGCTACGAGGACTACTGCCCGACGCGGTCTTCGTGTCGGCCCACACCGGCGAAGGTCTCGACGACCTACGCGACCGGTTCGCCGACCTGCTCGAGGATCCGGACGTCGAGGTCGAGGTGATGCTGCCGTACACGCGCGGCGACCTTCTGGCCCGCATCCACACCGACGGGCAGATCCTCGAGTCCGCGCACGTGGAGGACGGTACCCGCGTCCACGCTCGGGTACCGCAGGCGTTGGCCTCGGCGTTGGTCGAATACGCGGCCTAGTGCGGGCTGGGGCGGGGCGCGCGTTCGTCGCTGCACTCATGGCGCCGACGGCCACCCTCGTCGCGGCGGCACCGGCGATCGCCGACACCCAGGACGTACCGGTCGCCGACGTGCAGCAGGGGGTGCTGTGCACCCCGTCCGATGCCGGGCTCGCGGAACTGTCGGGACTTGCCGTGCTCGACGGTCGCCTGTTCGCGGTGCCCGACGCCGGGTCGGACGAATCCGCGGTCGAGCTTGGCGACGACTGCTCGACGGTGCGCCGCATCCCGGCGCCCGTCGACCCGTACGACGTGGAGGATTTAGCATCTGGACCGGACGGGCGACTGTGGTTGTCCGATACGGGTGACAACACGGCCCGCCGGGACACTGCGGCGTTGATCTCGCTCGATCCCGACACCGGTGCGGGTGACTTGTACCGGCTGACCTACCCGGCCGGCGCCCGCGACGCCGAAACCCTGCTCATCGGCCGTGACGGTGTGCCGTTGGTGGTGACCAAGGCATTGTTCGGCGCGAGCAGCATCTACCGGCCGGCGGGTGGACGGACCGTTGCGAACCTCACGTCTCCGGGTCCGAATCCGCTCGAAGAGGTCGGCACTCTCCGGCTCGGACCCACCGACACGCCGGGTGGGCCGCTGGCCGGCGGGTCGTCGACCCTGATCACCGGGGGTGCGGTGAGCGCCGACGGCACGGTCGCGGCGGTCCGCACCTACACCGATGTGTATCTGTTCCACGCGCCGGACGGTGATCTGGCCGCCGCGCTCGCGACCGGCCCGGACCTGCGGATTCCCGTTCCCGGAGAACCGCAAGGGGAGGCGGTCGCGTTCACCGCGGACGGTGATCTGCTCACTGCCTCCGAAGCGAACGGGGGAACGCTGCCGGAGATCCGGATGTGGCCCGGCGTCGCCGCAATGTTCGCACCCGACCCGGCGGACGACCCGGAGCACACTGCCTCCGGGTCGACGAGCATCGCAGCGGACATCGCGATGATCGTCGCCGGCGTGGCGGTCGCCGCGGTGCTGCTCGCCGCAGGGGCCGGCCGGTGGCGCCGCCGCACGGCTCAGCGTCGGTGACCTTCAGGCGTCGAGGTCGGCGACCACCAGGTCCGCGACTTGCGCCAGCACAGCGTCGTCGTCGCAGGTGACGGTGACGACGGTGCCGCATTCGGCGCCGAGCGTCATGATCATCAGCGCCGAGCCTGCGTCGACCGGCTCGCTGCCGTCCACCGACAGGGTGACCGGGACGCCCGCCGCGACGACTGCCTCGGCGATGATTCCGGCGGGACGCGCATGCAGGCCGATGGACGAGCCGACGGTGACGGTGGTGCTGGACATGGGGTTCTCCTTCGATTGGGTGGGTCTGGTTCGGTGGTGGTCAGGCGGCGACCGGCTGTGGTGCCGGTGCCGAATTGGTCAGGTGGGCGGGACGGTTGATCTCCTTGGCGAGCGTGACACACACCGCGGCGACGACGGTGCCCGCGGCCAGTGCGACGAAGAACCACAGGACGCGGTCCATCGCGAAGATCACGAACACGCCGCCGTGTGGGGCGCTGAGTGTGACGTCGGTCGCCATCACGAGCGCACCGGTCACCGCGCCGCCGACCATCATCGACGGGATCACCCGGAACGGGTCGGCCGCGGCGAACGGGATCGCGCCCTCGGAGATGAAGGACGCGCCCAGCAGCCAGGCGGCCTTGCCGTTCTCCCGCTCCGCGGGACTGTAGAGCTTCGGGCGCACCGTCGAGGACAGGGCCATTGCCAGCGGCGGCACCATGCCCGCGGCCATGACCGCCGCCATGATCTGCAGTGAGGCGTGGTTGTCGACGGCCAGTCCGGCGACGGCGAACGCATAGGCGGCCTTGTTGACCGGGCCACCGAGGTCGAAGCACATCATCAGACCGAGGATCATGCCGAGAATCACCGCGGAGCCACCCGACAGACCGTTCAGCCAATCGGTGAGACCGGTGGTGATCGCGGCCAGCGGCCGTCCCAGCACCAGGAACATCAGGGCGCCGACGATGAGGGTAGCGAGCAGCGGGATGATCACGACGGGCTTGAGTCCGCGAGCCCACACCGGGAGCGGAATGCGTCCTACCCACAGTGCGGCGAAGCCGGCGATGATGCCGCCGACGAGCCCGCCGATGAAGCCGGCACCGACGAAGACCGCGACGGCGCCCGCCGTGAATCCGGGTGCCAGTCCGGGGCGATCGGCGATCGCGAAGGCGATATAGCCGGCGAGGGCGGGCACCAGGAATGAGAACGCCAGTGATCCGAGCTGGAACAGCACTGCGCCGAGATAGGCGGCCAGTCCACTCTCCGGCAGGTTCCACAAGGTGTTGTCGACGACGAGGTCTGCGGCGGAGTCGGAAATGTTGTAGCCACCGAGCAGGAATCCCAGCGCGATGAGCAGGCCGCCCGCGGCGACGAACGGAATCATGTAGCTCACGCCGGTGAGCAGGATCTGCCGGATTCGGGTGCCCCAGCCGAGTTCGCCGGTCTCGGTCGACCTCGATGAGGTCCGCCCCGACTCGCCAGGAACCGAGCCGGCCTCGACGATCGCTGTGGACGGGTCGGCCGCGGCACGAACCGCCTCGGCGATCATCGTGTCGGGTTCGTTGATGGCGCGTTTGACGCCGGATGCGATCACGGGCTTACCGGCGAAACGTTCGCGACCCTTGACGCCGACGTCCGTCGCGAAGATGACGGCGTCGGCCGCGGCGATGGTCGCGGGGGGCAGGGGAGTGCTGCCGCTCGAACCCTGGGTCTCCACGCGGACGGTGACGCCGGCGCGCTGTCCCGCGGCGGTGAGCGCGTCGGCGGCCATGTAGGTGTGGGCGATCCCGGTCGGGCAGGCGGTGACCGCGACGATGGTCCGTTCGGTGGGGGCCTCGGCGTCGGAGAGGGCCTCCCGCTCCCGTTCCTGCTCGTGCGCTACCTTCGGTGGCATAGGCAGCACACCCTCGACGAGGGCGACGATTTCGGCTTCGGTGGCGGCGTCGCGTAGCGATGCGACGAAGTCGGGCCGGACCAGTGCGCGAGCAAGTGACGACAGCAGTTTCATGTGTTCGGCACCGGCACCTTCCGGTGCGGCGATGAGGAACACGAGGTCGGCGGGTCCGTCGGGAGCACCGAAGTCGACCCTCGGTGCCAGGCGGGCGAAGCCGAGCGAGGCCACGGTGACGGATTCGGACCGGCAGTGCGGGATGGCGAGGCCACCGGGAAGTCCGGTCGCGGACTTGCTCTCCCGGGCCAGGGCAGCGGCGGTGAGGGCATCGGCGTCCGACGCGCGGCCGGCGGCGGCGAGCCGGGCGGAAAGTGCACTGATCACCGATGCCTTGTCGGTGCCCAGGTCCGCATCGAGTGTGATGAGGTCCGCGACGATGATCGCGGGTCCGCGATCAGGGCGGGGTGCGCTGTCTGGCATGGAAGGTCCTTACGGGTGGTGGGACGGTACCGGGGATCGAGGATCCAGGTCGGTGATGTGGACGGCGTCGGGATCGACGGAGGCCGGTGTGGGCAGTTCGGTGCCGGGCAGGGCGACTGCCGCGCATCCGTACGCCACCGCGTGCCGGAGCCGGTCGGCGGGGCCGAGGCCGGCGTGGTCGGCGATGAGATATCCGGCGAGCGACGAATCGCCGGCACCGACCGTGCTCCGGGCCGTGACCGGTGGTGCGACAGCTCGCCACGCGCCGTCGGCGGTGACCAGG
>NZ_JBAQXC010000170.1:0-5596 GCF_049299235.1 Rhodococcus sp. (in: high G+C Gram-positive bacteria)
GGTGACGGCTGGGCGGGTGACGGCTGGGCGGGTGACGGCCGGACGGGCGTATTCCGCTGCGGGAGTGGTTGGGCGCGACGCGGCGGTGGTACCGGTGCGGCGGGAGGCATCGGCCGTTCCGGCGGAGCGGTTCGCTCGCGCTGCACCGGTGCGTCGGCATTCGGATCCGGAGCGCCGGTGCGCCGGAGCGCGGCACTGTCGTTGTGGCGCAGTGGAGCACTGTCGTTGCGCGCCGGGGGCGCAGCCGGTGGGGTGCGGTGTAGCGCGGCACTGTCGCGTCGTACAGGTTGGTTGTGCTGTGGCGGTGCCACTGGGTTGTGCTGGGGCGGTGCCACTGGGTTGTGCTGTGGCGGTGCCACTGGGTTGTGCTGTGGCGGTGCTGCGGGGTTGTGCTGTGGCGGTGCCGCGGGGTTCTGCCGACCGGGGTTCTGGGGGGCAGGGTTCTGGGGATCGGGGCGCAGGCGCCGATCCGGAGCCGAGACGGGCACGCGCCCGGCGCGCGAAGGCGAAGGGCGTCGAGGCGCGGGCGGGAACTCCCGGGCGCGGCGCTGCTCGGCGGAGGAGCGGGGAGCGGCGATCTTGGGCATGGGTTGTGTCATGTCCGACGGGTTGACGCCGGGGATCATCGGTGGGAGGCGGTGCGCTCCCGTTGCGGCAACGGTGGCCGGGCCGAACATGCCCACGGTGATGAGTTCGGGCACGTCGTCGGGCATCAGTTCGTCGGCGAGGATCGGTTCGCCGAGGCCGATCTTCTCTTGGATGCGCTTCATCCAGGCGGGTGCCCACCAGCAGTCGTCGCCGAGCAGTTTCATGGTTGCGGGTACGAGGAACATGCGGATGACGGTCGCGTCGATGATCAGCGCGGCGATCATGCCGAACGCGATGTATTTCATGAGGACGAGTTCGGAGAATGCGAACGCGCCGGTGACGACGATGAGGATCATCGCGGCCGCGGTGATGATCCGTCCGGTGTGGGACGTGCCGATCCGAATGGATTCGGTGGTACTCGCACCTTGCGATCGCGCCTCGACCATGCGGGAGAGCAGGAACACTTCGTAGTCGGTGGACAGGCCGTAGATGATCGCGATGATCAACACGAGGATGGGTGAGAAGATCGGGCCGGGGGTGAAGTTCGCCAGCGTCGAACCGTGGCCGTCGATGAAGATCCAGGTGAGGATACCGAGGGTGGATCCGAGGCCCAGTGCGCTCATCAGTGCGGCCTTGATCGGCAGCACGAGCGAGCCGAACGCGAGGAACATGAGCAGGGTCGTCAAGGTCACCACGATCAGGACCATGAGCGGAAGGGTGTCCAGGAGCGCGACGATCGAGTCGTACTCGAGGGCGGGTGTACCGCCGATCAGGACGGTGACGCCGTCGGGCCATTCGATGCTGTGAAGATAGTCGAGTGTCGGATTGGCGTCGGCGCGGTTCTGTAGTCCGGCGGTCAGGACGCGAACGCCGTCCTGTTCGGGACCTGAGATCTTGAATTCTTCGACGAGGCCGGGGGCTGCGCTGGCCGAACGTCGTACCTCGTTGAGGGCGCCGCCCTGGGCGCCTCGCACCACGAGTTTGACGGGTTCGGCGCGCTGCCCGGGGAAGAGTTCGTCGAACGTCTCCTGCGCGACACGCGTGGTGCTGCCGGGCGGAAGGAGCGTCTCGTTCATACCGCCGAACTTGATTCCGGTCAGCGGCGTGATGAGCAGCAGCAGGCCGATCACCGTCGGGATGGCGACCTTCATCGGATTGCGCATCACCCAGCGGGTGAGGCGGCCGATGAGGCTTTCCTCGATCTGTTCGTTCGACTGGATCTGACCGAACCGTTTCCACCCGAACTTGTCGACGTTCTTGCCGAGGATGCCGAGGATGGCGGGAAGCAGGGTGATCGACGTGAACGCGGCCAGGGACACCGCGGCGATCGCGCCGTAGGCGACGGATTTGAGGAAGGCCTGCGGGAACAGCAGGAGGCCACCGAGGCTGGTGATCACCATCGTCGCGGAGAACACGACGGTGCGGCCCGCGGTGATCACGGTGCGCCGGACGGCCGCCGCAGTTTCGTAGCCTTCGGCGAGTTCCTCCCGGAATCTGGACACCATGAACAGGCCGTAGTCGATTGCCAGCCCCAGGCCGATCAGTGACACGACCGGGGCGACGAACGCGTTGACTTCGGCGAAGTTGGTGATGAATCGGACGATGCCGTTCGCGGCGATGATGGTGAGCCCGCCGGTGATGAGCGGCAGCGACGCGGCGATCACACCACCGAAGACGAAGAACAGCAGGATGCCGACGGCGGGGATCGCGAGGATCTCCATCCGCTTGATGTCGTTCGCCATCGTGTCGTTGAGCGCGCCGGCGATGGGTTGCAGACCGGCGAGTTGTACCTCGACGCCGTCGATCGCGAACGCATCCTTGACTTCGCGGAAGTTGTTGGTCAGCGCCGTGTCGTCGTCGCCGACGAGTGCGATCGACGCAACTGCGTGCTGGCGGGATTCGTCGGCGAGGGCAGGCAAGGCCGGCGCGCCGTTCGTGGGCCAATACGCGCCGTTGATCTTGAGGATCTCGTCGGGATGAGCGGCGAGAACGGCGTTGAGGCTGTCCTTGACCTGCGCGGCGAATGCGGGATCGTCGACGGTCTTGCCGTCCGGTGCCGTGTACAGCACGAGGACGTCGCCGCTCGTGTCACGACCGAACGTGCTGTCGGCCAGTTCTGCAGCCTCGACCGACGGTGATCCGGGATCGAACCAGCCGCCTTGGCTGAGATGGTCGTTCAGGCTCAACCCGTATCCGGCCAGCCCCAGCAAGGCGGCGACCATCACCGCGATCACCGTGAAGCGGGCGCGGAAGACGAGCTCTCCCCAGCGGTCGAACACGTTGAAGTCTCCTATTCGGCGACGCTCTTGCGCCCGATGAGCAAGGCGGAAAGCGGTCGGAAAGGCTGCAGCCAGGCACCCTCGTCGGGGAGCATGTCCAGGCTGACGCGGGGGAGCGGTTCACGGAACACACCGGGAATATCTTCGAGATCGACGAAGTCGAGGGTCTCGGACGTCACTGCCCAGCTGGCGTGTTCGCGGAACCCGAGCACCTGGACCGCGACGCCGCTGTCGGCGAGCTGTTCGAGGGGTTCGCGGAACGCCTGTCCGTCGGCGGATGCGACCACCACCCCGGCGAGACCTTCGCGGTGCCGCAGGTCGATGTGCGCGAGCATGTCGGAGTCGACATCGCTGTCGTCGTCGATCTTGGGTTTCGCGAACACCGCGAAACCGACATTGCGCAGTGCCTCGACCCACGGCCGGACGACGTCGGCGCTGCCCGGCGCGATGTTCGTGAACACCGTCGCTTCGGGTTCCAGGCTCGCGGCGGCGCCGCGGGACAGTTCGGCGGTGCGGCTGAGCAGCCAGCGGCCGAGCGCATCGAACCGGGGCCGGTAGGCCGCTGTGGGTCGTCCGCCGAGGATCGCTCCGAGACCCATGTCGAGGTTCGGTGCGTCCCATACGAGCAGCACGCGCTGGTGTGCGGTACCGCCCGTCACCGACGTCGGCTCGGACGTGGCGGACATGTCTTCGTCGAGGCTCATGCTCAGATCTTCCCCCAGATCAGCTCGGTGATGGTGCTGCCCACCTGGTGAGCCTTGTTCTCGAACTTGGTGACCGGCCGTTCGTGGCTGATCGGCGAGTCCCAGTCGAGTGGGGCGAGCAGAGGTTCGGCGTTGCCGGTCTCTTCGATCGCGACAGCGTATTCGGCGTGGTCGGTGGCGACGTGCAGTACCCCTCCGGTCTCGAGTCGGCTCGCGATCAGCGCGAACGTCGGTGCCTGCAGTAGCCTGCGCTTGTGGTGGCGAGCCTTGGGCCACGGGTCCGGGAAGAACACTCGCACACCGGTGAGCGAGTTCGGTGCGACCATGTGCTCGAGCACCTCGACGGCGTCGCCGCGCAGAATCCGCAGATTGTGGACGGGGTGCTCGCTCGTGAGGGTGCGTTCGATGCGCTGCAGCGTCTGGGCGAGGCCCGGCTTGTACACCTCGATCGCGATGAGGTTGACCTCCGGTTCGGCCTGTGCCATCGCCACGGCGGCGGTTCCCGTTCCCGAGCCGATCTCGAGAACCGTGGGGGCGCTGCGGCCGAACCAGCCGTCGATGTCGAGCAGGTCGTCGCCGACGTCGCGGCCGAGGTCGGGCCACTGCCGGTCCCACGTTTCCTGCTGCGGGTCGGTCAGCGCGCCGCGACGGGAACGGAAACTTGTCACCCGCGGGTAGAGGCGGTTTCCTCGCGTCGGGTGCTGTTCCGGCGTCTCGGTTGTGTGCTGATCGGCTTCGTTCACGGCTCCCATTGTCGCGTATCTCCGGAGTGCGTGACAGAAGGGACTGGTGAGGCCACAGTGTTTTCTCAGGCCGGCTGCGGTCGAGTGCCCTATCTGCGACAATGCAGCGACGATGGTCGGGGACATTTCGGGGGATGTTCGTGATGGGACAATCCGGCGCCACGTGGCGTGCGCTCGCTCGGCACGTCGAGCAGTTCGACGCGGATGCGGGCCGCGCCGTGCACGCGGCGCTCCGCGACCACGGTCGTCCCCCGACCGTGCAGATCGTCGGGCGCGCGGGCGGGGGCCACGAGCTCGCCCTCGCGGAGCAGGCGGTGGGCTGCACGGTCGAACACATCGATCTGGACGTTCCAGGCCGGGCCGATCCCGTCGTCGACGCAGACGTCGTGATCCTCGTGAGCGCGGTCCGGTTCCCGCCCCACGCGATTCATCCCGTGGACCGGGCGCTGCTCGACCGCGTCGACGCCGGACGTGTCGTGGTCGCGCTTGCCGGCACCGAGTCGCTCGCCGATCCCGGCTCGGCCGTTGCCGCGGTCGCCGAGCAACTGCGCTCGCCGGTGCTCCTGTCCGCCGACACCGACGCACTCGAGACCGTGGTCGGAACCCGGCTGCACGACGCGCGTCGCCGCCGGGACGACGCGTTGACGAGGACGATCGCCGGTATCGCCGCGACACCACCGGCACGGGATGCGATCGAGGACGCGCTCGACGATCCCGGCGCGTGGAGTGGTCGGTGACCGAACCTTCCGCAGACGACGTCCTGCACCGCTGGAACCCTGCGGGCTGGGCACGTCTGCGCGGCGACACACCTGTCCCGCGGGTGCTGGTCGCCGCGGTTCCCGGATCCGGCGAGGACGACCTCGTCGCGGAACTCGACGAACTCAACGGAACCGGGGACATCGCGTACGTGCGGGACGGGCCCGCAGCCGTCGTGCTGATGGTGCTCGAGGCGTCCGCGTCGGTCGGCCGCACCGAACTGGCCGCACTCGAATCCGCCGCGCACGATGCCGCACGGGTCGTATGCGCACTGACCGGTGTCGATCGCTACCCGCAGTGGCGTCGTGTTCTCGACGCCGATGCCGCGGTGCTGCGGCGGCACACCGATCTCGATACGACGATCCTGCCGGTCGCGACGGCCGTCGCGGTCCGCGCCCGCGAGATGGGTGGCGACACCGGACACGTGCTGCGGCTCGAATCGGGCATCGTCGACCTGCACGAGACGCTCCGCGCTGCCGCCGTCGCGGCACACACCGCGACCGTCGCGCGGTCCGCGGTCGTTGCC
>NZ_JBAQXC010000171.1:0-15400 GCF_049299235.1 Rhodococcus sp. (in: high G+C Gram-positive bacteria)
CCGAGGACGCGCTCGCCGCCGACGAAGAGCTGCTGCTGCACCGGCATCCGCATTGGAAGATGCTCATCGTCCCCGTGGTGATCTTCCTGCTGGCCACCGCGGTCGGGGGCTTCCTGCTCGGCGTTGCAGGCACCAGGCTGGAGGGTGCCGCAGCCGGAACCCTGACCGTCGTGGTTCTGGTGATCTGGGCAGTGCTCGTCGGCTGGCGGTGCGTGGCGCCGTTCGTGTCCTGGCTCACGACACACTTCATCGTCACGGACCGGCGCGTCTTGGTGCGGCAGGGCGTGATCACCCACAGCGGCATCGACATTCCGATGGGTCGCATCAGCAATGTGCAGTTCCGGCACGGGATCGTCGACCGCATGTTGCGGACCGGCACCCTCGTGATCGTCTCGGCCGCCGACGATCCGCTCGAGTTCGACGACATTCCGGACGTGCAGACCGTGCACACGCTGCTGTATCGACAGGCGTTCGACGGCCGGGCCGACAGGGACGAGTCTCGTGACGATCGCCGCGACGACACCGGCCGCAAAGCGTGGTAAAGCGGACTGCGCCCCCGCCCGATCCGTACGCTGGTTCCGTGACCGCTGTCCTGCTCGCCGAAGACGACGAAGCCATCGCCGCGCCCCTGTCCCGGGCTCTCGGTCGCGAAGGATACGAGGTGACGGTCGCGCAAGACGGCCCCTCCGCCCTGACGCAGGCACTGTCCGGCCGGTACGACCTGCTCATCCTCGACCTCGGCCTACCCGGCATGGACGGGCTGGAAGTGTGCCGTCAGATCCGATCCAACCGTTCGGACCTGGCGGTGCTCATGCTCACCGCCCGCACCGACGAGGTCGATTTCGTTGTCGGGCTCGACGCTGGAGCAGACGACTACGTCGGGAAGCCGTTCCGGCTCGCCGAACTGATGGCCCGGGTTCGGGCGCTGTTGCGTCGTCGTGGCGGTGGGGAGGCCGACGACGTCGTCGAGGTCGCCGGAATCCGCCTCGAACGAGCCGCGCGACGTGTTCTCGTCGACGGTTCCGAGGTCACGCTCGCGAACAAGGAGTACGAGTTGCTGCGGGTGTTGCTCGAGCATGCCGGCCAGGTCGTCCCGCGGGACGCGATCCTGCAGGAAGTCTGGGGCGACGTGGACCTGCGCGGTTCCAAGACCTTGGACATGCACATGTCGTGGCTGCGCCGGAAGATCGGCGACGAGGGGCCAGCCGGGGAACGCCGCATCGCAACCGTTCGTGGTGTCGGTTTCCGTGTGAACACCGACTAGCCGGGGAGCGCAGGTGCGTCGCCGCATCCTCAACGCGGTTCTTGCTGTGGTTCTGCTCGTCGTCCTGCTGCTCGGTATTCCGCTCGCCTACACCGCCTACCTGTTCGTCGAGGACACTGCGCGCCGGGACCTGCAGTCACGACTGGACCTGATGGCCTCGGAGATCCTCGCGCAAGAGGGTTCGGAGGGAGTGATCGTCGGCGGCCTCGACACCAGTTCGATGCGGCTGCTCGTCCCCGACGGTGGCCGTCTGGTGATCGTCTATCCGACACCGGAGGACGCTGCTGCCCGACTCGACATCGGTGCCGCCACGGTGTCCGCGCCGATCCTGGAATCCTTGTCGCTGGGCACGTCGGGGTCGCTGCGGATGGAGGTCCCGTCGGCGGGCATGCGCACTCAGCAACGCCAGGTGCTGGCGGCGGTCACGATCATCGTCGTGCTGACCGTCGCCGCGGGCGCGGTCGTCGCCGTCGTCACCGCCCGGCGCCTGTCCGATCCGCTGCGTGACGTCGCGAGGCGTGCGGCGCGTCTCGCCGAGGGCGATTTCCGGCCCGATCCGCGCCGACACCGCATTCCGGAACTGGATCGGGTGTCCGACGTGCTCGACGCCGCGACGGTGGAGATCGCGGGTCGGCTGCAACGCGAACACATGCTCGTCGGTGACGTATCGCATCAACTGCGGTCGCGCTTGACTGCGGTACGGCTGCGGCTCGACGAGTTGTCGACGCATCGGGATCAGGCGGTCGTGGAGGAAGCCGAGGCAGCGATGGCTCAGGTGGATCGACTCACCGTCGCGATCGACGACCTGGTGCGTCAGTCCCGCGACAGCGATTCCGCGCTGCGCACCCAGGTGTCGGTGGTCGGGGAATTGTCGGGGGTCATCGCCGATTGGCGTGGTCCGTTCCGGGAGTCCGGACGTGATCTGGTGTTGCGGGGCAACCCGGCGTTGCGCTCGGCGGTGACCGGGTCGCGTGTGCGTGAGGCGGTCGCGGTGCTCGTCGACAACGCGCTCGTCCACGGCGGCGGAATCTGCACGGTGTCGGTGCGACGAGTGGGCGACGACACGGTGTGCGTGGAGGTCACCGACGAAGGGGAAGGGGTCAGTGACGAATTGGCCCCGCACATCTTCGATCGCGGCTTCTCGGGAAGCGGATCCACGGGGGTCGGGCTGGCGCTGGCGCGCGCGCTGGTCGCCGCGGACGGCGGCCGGTTGGAGTTGCAGCGTCGCAGGCCTGCGCTGTTCGCGCTGTTTCTGGGGGTGCCACGGGACCGGTCGTCGGGGTCGTCGGACGTGCGCCGTGAACCGCGCTGAGCCGGGTGCTGTGCTTGCGCTGAACTGGGCTGGTCAGCGCCCGATTTGTTCCTCGGCGAACCCGTCGCGTTCGTCGGTGAGGCCGTCGAGAGCGGTGTCCGGGCCGGTCTCCTCGGGGAAGACGAACCGCTTGAAACAGTAGAAGCGGAACGCCATCTGCAGCAGGTTTCCGATGACATAGGCGCTGATGAAGTCGGCGATGTTCTCGACGGTCAGGCTCACTTCGGGCACCCGTAACCCGAACACGTAGCTGGAGATGTACAGCGGGATGAAGCTGAGTACGACTCCGATGCCGGAGACGAAGAAGAACAGGAATGCTTCGTGGGCGCGTTCGCGGCCACCTCGGTTCTTGAACGACCACTCGCGGTTGAGGATGTACGAGCAGATCACCGCGACAATGCCCGCGATGATCTTGGCCGTCACCGGCTTCTCCTCGAGCACCGTGAGCTTGAGGGTGTAGAAGATGCCCGAGTCGATCACGAAGGTGGTGCCGCCGACAATGGCGAACTTGACCAGCTCGCTGTGCCGTAGCAGCAGTGCTCGGAATGGCTGTGGGACCCGGTTCATGGCCTCGTCGACGAAAGACACTCGGCCAAGTCTACGAAACAGAATCGTGATCTTGTGCATCAGCGTAAAAATTTTCAGTTTTAACACAGAAATATGTCCGGTTCCTTGCCGGGTGGGATAGCGACTTGATCTTGCGGCTCGAAGCGGTGCGGTCTCGCCGTTCGGGGCGATGCACCGGTGCGGAACACCGACTCGTCGGACGGCTGTGACACCATGGACAGCCGTGACCGGTAGACCTGATTCGCCTCCACGATCCGACGTTGCCCGTGCGCTGACCGGCGGTATGCCCGTCGTGACGATGATCGGCGGTGGGCAGCTCGCGCGGATGACACACCAGGCTGCGATCGCGCTCGGCCAGACCCTGCGGGTACTGGCGGGAAGTGCCGACGAACCGGCCGCCCGGGTCAGCCCCGACGTGGTGCTCGGCAGTCACAACGACCTCGACGCCCTGCGCGCAGCCGCAGTCGGCGCGCATGCCCTGACCTTCGACCACGAGGGTGTCCCCACCGAACACCTCGAGGTACTGCAATCCGAGGGCGTCAACGTCCTCCCACCGCCGCAGGCCCTGATCTACGCGCAGAACAAGATCGCGATGCGTGAGCGGCTCGGTGAACTCGGCGCCCCGATGCCGAAGTTCGCGGTCATCACGTCCGTCGCCGACGCACAGGCCGCACGCGACCCATTGGGCTGGCCGTACGTCCTCAAGGCCGCCCGCGGCGGATACGACGGTCGGGGCGTGTGGATCCTCGACGACCCGGCCGAACTCGACACGGTCGTCGCGGAGCAGTTGGCCGCCGGTGTTCCGCTGCTCGCCGAGGAGAAGGTGTCGTGGCGGCGCGAACTGTCCGCGATGGTCGCCCGATCCCCGTTCGGTCAGGGCGCGAGCTGGCCGGTTGTCGAGACCGTGCAGCGTGATGGGCAGTGCGCCGTGGTGATCGCGCCCGCACCCGACCTTCCGGACGATGTCGCGGCGTCCGCGGAGCAGTTGGCGTTGCGCATCGCCGGGGAACTCGGCGTCGTCGGTGTGATGGCTGTTGAACTGTTCGAGACGCAGGACGGCGAACTGATCGTCAACGAACTGGCGATGCGCCCCCACAATTCGGGTCACTGGGGTATGGACGGTGCCCGCACCGGCCAGTTCGAGCAGCACCTGCGCGCCGTCCTCGACTATCCGCTGGGCGATACCGCACCGCTCGCCCCGGTCACCGTCATGGCCAACGTCCTCGGTGCACCCGAGGCTCCGGCGATGAGCATGGACGAGCGGCTGCACCACCTGTTCGCGCGCATGCCCGACGCCCGCGTGCACCTGTACGGCAAAGGTGAGCGCAAGGACCGCAAGATCGGGCACGTCAACGTGCTCGGCGACCCGACCGGATCGCTCACCGATCCGCAGTACGTGGCAGCGGTCCGGGAACGCGCCGAACGGGCGGCGCACTGGCTCTCACACGGCGAATGGACCGACGGTTGGAACCAACACACGGGAGAGCACGGTGAGTGACGTGGCACAGGGCGCACAGGTCGGCCTGATCATGGGCAGCGACTCGGATTGGCCGACGATGGAGGCCGCCGCCGAGGCACTGGCCGAATTCGGAATCCGCTTCGAGGTCGGTGTCGTCTCGGCGCACCGCACCCCGCAACGCATGCTCGACTACGCGAAGTCCGCGGCCGGTCGCGGCATCAAGGTGATCATCGCCGGTGCCGGCGGTGCCGCGCACCTGCCGGGGATGGTCGCGTCGGCGACGGCACTGCCGGTGATCGGGGTACCGGTGCCGCTCAAGTACCTCGACGGCATGGATTCACTGCTGTCGATCGTGCAGATGCCCGCCGGTGTGCCCGTCGCGACCGTGTCGATCGGCGGCGCCCGCAACGCCGGTCTGCTCGCAGCCCGGATCCTCGGCACGTCCGATCCGGCGCTGCGCGAACAGATGGAACGCTTCCAGGCCGGGCTCGAGCAGATGGTGCTCGAGAAGGACGAAGCGCTACGGCAGAAGCTGCTCGGCTGAGGTGATCCGGTGTTGTCGCGGCGGCGCCCGCCTACTCGTCGCAGGTTCTGCGCGGTAGTCCCCAGCGGTCATCGTGGAGAACCGCGATTTCGAGACATTCGACGGACCGGCAGCCTCTGCAGAAGCTGATCGGCATCGGTTGCCCCGGCGGGGCACCGGTCTGTCGGCACGCCGCGGACATACCTCGCGACGTGATCTCTTCCGAGAGGGACCGTGCAGGCCGGTCTCGGCTGTTCTCGGCAGTCGGACCGGGATGTGGGTGTGCGGTCACGTTGCGTCGGGATCGAGGCGCACGAATCGAACGCCGTCGCGGACAAGGACCGGCAATGCCGCACGCAACCCCGCCGCGGTCCCGGAGGCCGGTTGATTCATATGGGCGAGAACGATTGCGCCGTCCGGGGCGGACAGTAGTTGCTTCTCGACGACAGCCGGCCGGGCGGTCGCCCCGAAGTCCGCGTTGACGGAAAATCCGGCCAGGCGGACCCCGAGATCACGAGCGATGGCGACGGCGACATCGTCGTAGTGAGCGGTACCGGCGCGGAACCACGAGCTGACGACGCCGACGCTGCGCAGTACCGCGCGATTGGACTCGATCTCCTCGATCACCCCGGCCGCGTCCGGGGTGCCCGCGATACCGTAGGCGGCCTGCCCGGTGACCGAGAGCGGAACATGCTGCGAGCCGTGGTTTTCCACGTGTAGCAGGGGATTGGCGATCAGCTGATCGGTCTGGCGCGGATTGGCCAGGATCCACCGCTCGTTGAGAAATACCGTCGCCGGGACATCGAATTCGGTGAGCGTGTCCAGCAGCGCGGTGTCGAGTCCCGATCCGCGCGGGCTGCCGCATGCGTCGAAGGTCAGCGCGACGGTGCGCCGTCCGTCGAACGGCCGCCCATCGAACGTCGGGGCGACCGTCGACTCGATTCCGTGCAGGTCGGTGCCCCACGTGTTCGGTACCTTCCCCCCCGTACTCACCGACGTCGACTGCGGCGGCCCCGACGGCCGGGGTGCTCCCCCGGAGCGGTGGGGATGGTGGTGGAACGCCGAGATTGCCGACGGGATGCGCGCGGCCGGAGACCGTGGGTCGTGCCTGGCTGCACGCTGTCAGTGCGGCCGGCAGTGCGAGAGCACCAAGCGCGAGGAGGTGGCGGCGGCCGAGCATTCTATGATCAATAGTCATGTGAGAAAGCAGGACTCAGCTTCCCGCGCCGTGGTTGGGGTTGGTGCAGATGGTGCCTTCGCAGGGGACGGTGCCCGTTCCGCCTTGTGGGTCTTGCATGACGGCGCCCTCGCCCTCGTACCCAGAGGTGGTGGTCGTCGTAGCACTTGTGGTGGTCGTCGTGGTGCTTGTGGTGGTCGTCTCGTCGTCACCGCATGCACCGACGAACAGAGTGAGTGCGGCAAGGGCGAGTACAGCAGCGGTATTCCGGATCATCGAAGTGCCTTTCTCGGGGTAGCAGGATCAAGGGAGGGGGGCGTCGGCGGCGACAGGGCTCAGTCGTTGCCACTCGGCGAGTACCAGTGGGTCCTGCAGTTCCATCCAGGCGACGACGTCGGAATATGTAGCGCAGTAGGTGTCGGGCAGTCCGCAGACGTCTGTCATGAATTCAGCAGTGGCAGGGTTGAAAGCGTTGCCGTTCCAGCTATTGAAATGATTCGCGATCACCAGCGGCGCCCGGTTGCCTCGATACGCCTCGTCGAACATGAACTGGTAGGTGCCGGTGGTGATCGCGGCGGCACGATCCGCGGTGTGCGGTTCTTCCTTCGCTCCGTTGAGGGTGTACCAGAAGTTGTAGTCGAGGGCGGTCTGACGTTTGCCGAGCGGTGGTGAGTACACGTACGGGATGGGGAATTCCCAGATCCCGTCCACCTTTTCGGGCCAGAAGATGCCAGGCCTGTCGGCCGGCATCGACGAATCCCAGGTCATACCGAATTGGTGCCATGCTGGAATCAACTGGTCCAGTGCGCCTTCCAGGCACTGGGTGCGGCCCCCTCGTACTTCGTTCGGGCCGAACAATAGGTCGGGCCCGGCGGTGATCCCGTTGTTGGTGCGCCAATTGGCCATCAGCGAGAAGAACTGCTCGAGTTCGTGTGCCCAATCGGCTGTCGTCCACTGCGAACCGTGGTAGCCGCTGCCCTTGCAGAAATGACCGACGTAGTGGGTGCCCATCTCGTGTCCGGACTGCCAGGTGCGGTTGAGGTAGCGAATCTGGTCGACGACGTCCGCTTCGCTGCCGCCGAACGCGATCGCCGCCCGGCCGGGGCCGTGGCCGGGGCCTTGATAGTGGGTGGCATTGCCGTCGGTCAGGAAATACAGACCGGTCATCAATGCCGAGAAGCGAGCGTCGACCCGGTCGGCGGCGTCGAGGAACATGTCCCAATTCGGTGTCAGTCCGACTCCGTCGAACGAAAACAACACGAACTGAGGGGGTGTTTCCCCGGCGGCAAGTCTTGTCATCGGTACATTCGACGCCGTACGCGTGGTTGCGGGCTCGGGCGTGACGACGGGGGCCTGCTCGAGGACCGGACCGGGGATCGACTCAGCTCGGTTCCCCTCGATCACAACCGGTTCGCCGTCTGTTGCCACCGTGCACGCTGCCAGGATCGACGCCGCGGCAACGAGCGAGACCGCCATCCCCGTGCACCGCACTGCGATCACCCCTTCTTCATCCGTTGACTTCCTGTCCGACCGCCATCCGGGCACGCCTCGAATCGCCCTGGGCGGCGGGCATGCGAATGCGGTACTCCGGTTCATGGCCGGCGGCGTGAAGGACGCCCGGACTGCGGTGGCAAAGCTGACTACGGTGGCAAAGCTAGCCCACCGGGCAGATCGCTGCGACCGGTCGTGGTTCGAGTAGGCGGGTCCGAGTGTGATTCCGGCCGGGGACGGATGTGCTGCCGGGTGAATACCTGCTGGTGAACGGCCTGTCGATGATCTTCCACAAATCAGACTTGTGGAAACCGAGCGGTTTGTTGTTGTGTGATTCCCCGGGTCGAATCCGACATATCGTGTGAATTCGGCAGTGGTGCTCGTAAGTTCAGCGCCGGGGAACGAACGAGAAGGGCGCACAACGGATGCGAATGCGATTCCGGCAGGCAGTAGTGGGACTGATCGGCGTGTTTGCTCTGTGCGTGGCAGGCTGTGGTGCCCCCGTCGATGTCGGTTCGGATTCACCGCAGGCGACGACCGACCCGATCCGAGTCGCATACGGATCCGACTCGGACAACTACGGCCACCTGCGTCTACCCGCCGGTGCGGGGCCGCATCCGGTCGTGGTGATGGTGCACGGGGGAGGCTGGATCGAAGACCACGACCTGTCCTACTTCGAACCGCTCGCCGAGTCTCTCGTCGACGAAGGGATCGCGGTATGGAACATCGAGTACCGCCGAGTCGGCGGTACCGGAGGCTGGCCGGACACTCTCGCCGACGCGGACAATGCCACCGAATCGCTGGCCACGACAGTCCAGGATGCTGCCGGGGGCCGACTCGATCTCGACCGGGTCCACCTGGCAGGTCACTCCGCGGGTGGTCACCTCGCGGCGTGGATCGCCGGGCGGCACACGCTCCCCGATGAATCGCCCGGTGCGCAGCCCCGGATCCGTCCACTGACCGCGACGATCATGGCCGGCGTGCTGGACCTTCCCCTCGCCGCCACCACCGGGCACGACACATTCGTTCGTGGACTGCTGGGTGGCATGCCCGACGAATATCCCGATCGCTACGAGATCGCGTCCCCGATCGCACACCTGCCCATCGGTGTTGCGGTGACTGCGCTACACGGAACTGCCGACGAGACGGTCGATCCCGCTCAGTCCCGCAATTATGTGTCGTCGGCGTCCGCCGTCGGCGACCCGGCTACACTGCGCCTGCTCGACGGCGTCGGGCACGGCGAATTCGGCAACGTGAATAGTGGCGCCTGGGCGCAGGCCAAGCAGGCCATCCTCGACCATGTTCACAGCGCGCAACGGTGAGCGGCACCGGTGAGCACCCCGCGTGCGCTACCGCACGTTACCGTCGAGCAGCACTTGGCGAAGTCGTGAGATGGTGTGCGGCAACCACATCGCCTGCACCGGTGCCATGGGTTCGTCCTCGACGACAATGACCACTGCCTGCCCGCGGTGGTAATGCCCTGGTTCGGCAGTGACGAATGCGAAGCAATCCGTGTCCACCACCGCGGAAGTCGGTGCCGTGCCCTGTATCCGGTTGATCGCGACCTGGGGTTCGAAACCGGCACGCCGACACAACGACATCAAGAACTCGGCGTAGAACGACTCGCCCGGCGGTCCCCACAGCATCAGGCAGTCGTCTGCCAGTTCGTGCAGGGCGATGCTGGGGCGATCTGCGAACCGGTGAGTGACCGCCAGTGCGACCCGCAGTGGTGAGTAGGCGAACACCGAAGCCGAGACATCCCTTGGCGTCGTCGCCCCGCGGCGAAGCCCGACCGCAATGTCGCCGGCTTTCAGCGCAGGGACCAGTTCATCCGGGAACATCTGCCGCGCCGTGATCGAGGCGTCCGGAAATGTCTGTCGAACAGGCGCAATCAGGTCGAACACCTCGTCGGAGGTGAGTGCGGGAGTGTATCCCACCACCAGGCGCTCTCCCGTTCTCCGGTTCGCGGCCCGAGTGGTACGCACGAGTGAACGGCTCGCATCGAGCAGCAGTATCGCACCGGAAAGGAGTTCGGCACCAGCGGGAGTCAGCGACAACCGACGTCCGGATCGATCGAGCAACACCACGCCGATATCGCGCTCGAGGTTCTTGATCGCCATACTGACCGCTTGCTGGGTCAGGTGCAGATCCTCCGCCGCACGAGTGATGTTCAATCGCTCCGCGACAGCGACGAACTGACGGAGCCGATACAGATCGAGATGTGCGTCCTCAGCCAATTATCGACTAGTTCCTGTTCATTCAGCGCACACGAAAATTCGTGCCCCACGGTCAGTTGACACAGTACCGGTGGCCGCTCCGCCGCCACCGGCGTCCATCATCCCGAGGACTTTCGCCCGTTCGGCCGCAGTACCCCTTGACCTTCACACTGTGACAAGGAGTCCACTGGTCGGTGGAGGAGGTGGTTGTCGTGAATACAACCAACAACTGCAATCCGAATCGGGCTCTGGTCGGAGCACTGTCCGGATCGGACGAATCGACACGGCTGAAAGCGGCGCTGCGCGCGGGGACCGACCCCGATCCGTGTCTCGTCGAGGCCCTGGTCGGCCGGTGCGCTGTGGAGCCGGACTTCTACGTCCGCGACATGCTGACCTGGGCGCTGTGCCGGCTGCCCGCAGACGTCACGGTTCCGAGGTTGCTCGTCGAACTCCGCACCGGCGGCGCACAGGCCCGCAGCCAGGCATTGCACACCCTGTCGAAGATCGGGGATCGGCGAGCCTGGCCGGACGTGTCCGGGTCGCTCCACGACGAGGACGGTGAGGTGGCGCGCAGCGCGTGGCGGGCGGCGGTGGCGCTCGTGCCCGCCGGCGGTGAAGGTGCGCTCGCGGCCGGTCTCGCGACTGCGCTGGGTCGCGGCGACCGGGATATGCAGCGCAGCCTGAGCCGGGCGCTGATCGCACTCGGCGACGTGGTGCTGGCGGTGCTCGCGCGGGCAGCATCGAGCCCGGACGAGTTGGTCCGCGCCCATGCCGAGGCGACGGAAGCGCTCTATCGTGACCCGGACAGCGCCTTCACGTTGTCGGTGGACGCCGCGAAGCGCGTCGCGGCGATGGGGTCGCAACCGAGCTGATGGGACGGAGTCGCGATGCTGATCGGTGAGGTTTCGCGGCACTGTGGTGTCAGCACCCGCATGTTGCGGCACTACGACGCACTCGGGCTCGTCGTACCCACCGGTCGCACGACCGGCGGGTACCGTGAGTACTCCGCCGACGACATCCGACGGCTCTTCCACGTCGAAAGCCTGCGAACCCTCGGACTGTCGCTGGTCGAGGCCAAACGAGCTCTCGACGAGCCCGATTTCGCGCCCACCGCGCTCGTCGCACGCCTCATCGGGCACACCCGCGACCGTATTCGTGCCGAAGAAGAACTGCTGGCGCGACTGCTGCAGGTCGACGCATCCGCCCCGGCGGACTGGACCGATGTGCTGCGCGTCGTCGCACTGGTGCACGCACTCGCCTCGGACTCCGGCGGCCACCGTCAGCGGGCCGTCCTGACTCAGGACGGGTCGGCGACGGTGCCGGCCGGCATGCTGGTCGAGGCGCTGCTCTCCGAGGACGATCCGAATGTGGCCGGGGCATTGCAGTGGGCACTTGCCCGCACCGGCGGGCAGGGGTTGGCCGGACTGGAAGCCGGCCTGGATACGCCGGACATCGAAGTGCGGCTTCGTGCGGTCACCGCGATCGCCGTGGTGCCGTCCGCCGAGGCATCGCGTCTCCTGCGCCGCGCACTCGACGACCCGGACCCGACAATCCGGGGGCGGGCGGCGCTTGCGCTCGGCGCTCGCGGCATTGTCGACGCGCGGCCGGCGCTCGTGGATCTCGTCGTCGAGGGCCGTCGGGATGTGGAGGCCGCAGAGACACTCGGGGCGATGGTCGACAGCACCGCCGCGGCAACGGAAATCGTGGCAGTGCTCGAACACCGACTGGGTGACGCCACGGACGGTGGTGCGCGACTGCGACTCGCGCAGGCCCTGGCCGAGATCCCCGGTGACGCCGCATTCGAGGCGCTCGGCCGGCTCACTCACGACACGGACTGGACCGTCGCACTGACCGCGACCACGATCCTGCGCGCACGAGTCGACGATCGTTGACCGGCTACGCTCGCGATGTGGGGCGAGTGAGCAGGATGACGAGGGCGTCGCGGGGTGTGCCGTCGGCGCGGGTGGTGACGGTGCTCGCGTTGTGCTGGGCACGACTGTGTGGGGGCGCGATCGGATTCGACGACCGGTCCGGCCTGTACGTGGGCACCGGCCTGCGGTGTGGTTTCGCCCGCGGTGGCACCACGATCGGTGGGGTGTTCCTGACGAACCGGTGGCCGTCGTCGGCGTTGTTGCGACACGAGGCGATCCACGCCGACCAGTGGGCGCGGCTCGGGGTGGGGTTCGCGGTGCGCTACCTGTTCGAAGAGATGCGGAACCCCGGTGCGCGCAACCGTTTCGAGATCGAGGCCGGCCTCGTCGACGGCGGCTACCGTCCCGCACGCCCCGACCCGTCCGTCTGAGCGAATGTACCCCTCAGTCGATTGAATGAAGCGAGGGATACATTCGCTCGGATGCGGTGAGCTCGGACGGCGCTGCTGCGAATGATCTAACCGAGTCGGACGGTGACCTTCTCGCTCGCGACCCTCCGCTCGGTGGCGGCGGCGTCGGGGTTGGCCACCTGCACCAGCGACGCTCCGGCCACGAGAACCGCGAGCAGCCCCGCGATCAGGTCCTCGCCGGTGGCCCACGCACGACTCGACAGCACCCGGTCACTGCCGCCGATGCCTGCGGATGTTGCGGCTTCGCGGGCAGCGGAGACGATGTCGGCACCGGCCCGCCCGTCGAGTGCGGCGCCTCCGTCGCCCGACGACCGGAACTGATCGCCGTGCATCCGCACGTGCGTCGCGTAGTCGGTCACCCCGAGCGGCAGATCCGGTACCGGCATCCCGAACGCGTCGAGAGACAGAGCCGCGACTTCGGCGACGTCGGCGACCTCGTCGAGTCGGTCGGCGGTGACGAGCGCCAGATCGGCATCGGGATCGGCATCGAGAACGACCTCGGCGCCCGCCCACCACGCGCCGAGCAGCACCGCGGCGGTCTGCCAGTGCGCAGGCAGCAGCACCACAACCCTGCCGCCGGGCAGTATCCCGAATTCGTCGCGGATCATGTTGGCGGTCTTCGCCGCCCAGTTCGCGAGCGTCACCGCCGACAGTTCGATCCGGGCGCCGGTGCCGTCGTCATACCAGGTGATGCGCGGACCGGCCGGGTCGGCGGCGAGGATCGGGTCGAGCAGGGTGTCGGTCAGGGTGGTCACAGACTTCTCTTTCATCGAGTGGGTGTCGTGGCGATCAGTTGATGCAGCGCGTCCCGGTCCCGGCGTCGATCGGGGGAGCAGCCGGGGCGGGGGTGGCGGTGTCGCCTGCAGGCGTCAACTCGGATTCGCGGGTGGCGGAACCGGCCGTACCGACACCGGGGCCGTTGTAGCCGGACGTCAGCACCACAGTGACCGTGCCCGCAGGCAGCGACCGATCGGCGACGATGTCCACGCCGCCGAGCACGGACGCCACGGCCTTCGCCTCGTCGGACTTCGGGTCGGCCGCGAACACCGTCGACGTGCTCACCGGGTCGCCGCTGCCGACCACCCCGTAGTTGCCGACCTCGCCCTCGGTGAAACCCTCCGCGGTCAGGGCCGCGGACACGGTGGATGCGAGACCGGCGATGTCACCGGCGTTCGCGACGTTCACCGTCACCGAGGTGCGGTCGATGTCGGGTGCGACCGCGGTGGTCGCGGCGACCTCCGTGGCCTCGGTGGTCGCGACACCCGTGAGTGACGCCACGAACGTTTTCACCGCCGCCGGATCGACCTGCACGACGGATTCGCCGTAGTCGGTCATGGCGTTGATGTCCTCGACGGGAATGGTGGAGAACTGCACCGCACCACCCGACAGGTTCTGCAGTTGCGTCGCCAGGTCGAGAATGTCCCAGTCGTCGTCGAGCACCACCGAGCGTTGCACCGCGGCGCTGAGCTGATTCAGTTTCGACGGATTGCTCAGCGTCTTCGCACTGAGCACCTTCTGCACCAAGGACGCCATGAACACCTGCTGCCGCACGATGCGGTCGAGGTCGCCGCGCGGCAGGTCGTGCCGTTGCCGGACGAAACTCAACGCGTCCGCGCCCTGCAGCGTCTGCTCCCCGGCGGTGAACCGTGCACCGGACAGCGGTTCGTCGACCGCGTTGTTCAGACATACGTCCACGCCACCGACCGCGTCGGTGAGCAGCACGAAACCGAGCAGTCCGACTTCTGCGTAGTGGTCGACGGTGACGCCGGTCAGGTTCGCGACCGAGTCGATCAGTGCTTCGCGTCCGGCCTGGGACGATTCCTTCTCCGCGGTCGCGTCGGATTCACCCGACTCGACGAGCCGTACACGTTCGAGTTCTTTCGTTGCGCCGTACGCCGCGTTGATCTTCGACATCCCGATCCCCGGCACCGCGACGTACGCATCGCGGGGGATCGATACCGCGGTCGCGGAACTGCCGTCGTTGGGCACCCGGATCAGGATGATCGTGTCGGTGTTGTTGGCGACTTCCTCGCCGGCCCGTAACGCGTCGAGTTCGCGCTGCGAGAGGGCGTTGCCGTGCGCGTCGGTGCGGCTGTCGGTGCCGACCAGCAGGATGTCGAGGGCGCCGTCTTCGCCGCCACCGAGCCCGAGTCCGCCGATCGTCGCGAGGGACGATCTCAGCGAGTCGATGCTGCGCCAGGCGAGGCCGGTCACCACCAGTGTGAACGCCGCCGCCATCGCCATCGCGATCCGCAGCGGACGGCCCTCGAACACACGCGCGGCCACACTGGGACCGCGCCGCACCGGTGTGGTGCGTGACCTGCTTCGGCGTGACGCCGGCCTCGCCCGATCACTGCGGCTGGGCGGTTCTGGCGGCACGTGCAGGTCCTCCTACTCTGGTGGCTCGGTTGTCGTGTACCCCCGGACGGCGGCGCGGACCCAAGGCTACTGCGGGTGCCGGTGCATCGTCGGGACCTGCTCCGGCGTGCCAGACTTTGCCCGTGCACACAGTTCTGGTCACCGGCGCCCGCGGACAACTCGGCCGGCACCTGCTCGCCCGCGGTGCGGACGCCGGAATGACGATCCGCGGATACGGCTCCGACGAACTCGACATCACGGATCCGAGTTCCGTCGCCGACGCGGTCCGGCCCGGCGACACGGTTCTCAACTGCGCCGCCTACACCGCCGTCGACGCCGCCGAGACCGACGAGGACGCGGCCGCTGCCGTCAACGGCGACGGACCGGCGGTGCTCGCGAAAGTCTGTGCCGCGGTGGGCGCCCATCTCGTGCACGTGTCCACCGACTACGTGTTCGCCGGTGACGCGACCGAGCCCTACCGCATCGATGCACCGACCGGGCCGCGCACGGCCTACGGGCGCACCAAACTCGCCGGTGAACGCGCGGTCGGCGAGACGCTGCCGTCCGCGCATGTCGTGCGGACCGCGTGGGTGTACACCGGTGGGGGCACGGATTTCGTTGCGACCATGCGCCGCCTCGAACGTGAACGCGACACCGTCACGGTGGTCGACGACCAGCGCGGATCCCCGACA
>NZ_JBAQXC010000172.1:0-10009 GCF_049299235.1 Rhodococcus sp. (in: high G+C Gram-positive bacteria)
GTTGTGGCCCCCGGAGGGGCCACAACGGCACACGACTCCTACACCTTCCCGGCTAGCCAGTTCCGCAGCCACGTCGTCGCGGTGGTGCCGCGGTCGTCGACGACATAGGTGCCGTAGTCCTGGTGCACCTGAGATTCGTAGAACCGGCGGATCTCCACCTCGCGCGCATCGTTGGCTTGCGGGGCGAGCTGCGATTGCAGGGTCGCCAGTCCGCCGGCCGACATGATGTCGCCGTACAGGCCCTCGGCCGCGACCCGGTGATCGTTCAGTTGATCCGGGGTGCTGCCCGCACCGACTGCGAGGAATCCGGCCATCCGGGTGACGAAATCGTCTTTCGGGGTCGAGCAGTACAGGTCTCCGGCCGCGCAGATCGTCCGCACATCCGAGCTGACGAAGCCGAACCCGCCGACGCGACTGCCACCGGCGCCGTTGCCGGCCACCGACGGGCCGACCAGGATGTCGGTTTCGGAACGCCGCGGATCCGAGAGCAACCCGACCGCGACCAGCCGGTGCGGCGGTACCACGCCGAGGCCCGTTCCGATCTCCGCGGCGAGATCGCCTGCGGCATCGGCACCCTGGCTGTATCCGACGAGCGCGAAACGGGTGGACGAGCACTGCACCGCGGTGGACGCGATCAGGGCCCGCGCATTGTCGACGGCGCGCTGACGCGACGCGGCGTACACGTCGCCCTCCCACGGGAAAGCGGTCGCCGGGTACTGCACGTAGTCGACGCGGGTACCGGCGGGCAACCCGGAGGTCACGGCCGCGAGCATTCCGTTGCCGCGGGCCGGATCGGGGGTGCTGGACGTCTCCCACGTTCCCGGTACCGCCACCACGTTCAGGCTCGGGCACCACGCCGGATCCGCCTGCGCCACAGGGACAGCCACCGCGGAACCCAGCACAACGCCCGCGGTGGCCGCCAGCAGCGTCAGTGTTCTCTTCAGCCCCACCACGAATCCCCTGTCGTCTCGTCGACACCGCACGCGCCCGATTGTTCAGGCAGACTATGTCACGGTTGTGAACGAAACGTGACCTGAAGATTCATTTCCGGATGACCGTGACCGGTCCGCCGCCGATGTTCGTGACGAACACGTTCCCCGTCCCGTGGTCGAATGTCTGGCCGACGACACTGCGATCGACGACACGGTCCCGTGATCCGGCGTCGTGCACGACCGTCACCGCAGGCCCGAACAGGTTGGTGACATAGACGTTGCCGGTGATCGGATCCGTCACGACCATGCCGGGCGGTGCGGGGATCTCCGCGGGCAGCGGCCCCTCGGCCGCATCCCAGTCCGCGACCGTCACCGATCCGGCACCGACGTTCGTGACGAACACGCCCCCGCGGCCTGCATCGAGTACCAATTCCGGGATGCCCTCCGGTGCGGGTTCGTGCACCGCCGCAGGCCCCGGCGCGATCCAGCGCCGATCCACCGTCACCGCCCCCACGCCGACGTTGGTGACGGCGACGTTGCCGATTCCACCGTCCACGCGCATTTCGACGGGCGCGGCGGACACGGACGTCCGGCCGTCGACTCGTCCCGCCGGCCGCGTGACCGACACGCTGCCGGGACCGAGATTCGTGATGCACGCGTTGCCGCTGCCACCGTCCAGTCCGATGAGGCGGAGGTCCTCGAACCCGAAAACCGGTGCGACAGGGGCGCCACCGTCCACGACGACCGGTCCACCGAGGTTGCGCACGCAGTCACCTGCGACCGCGTCCCCCGTGTCGGCCGCGGCCGGTGCCGCCGCCACCACGGCAACGGCCGCCACCCCGGCAAGTGTGGCAGCGCCCGCCAGTGATCGCTTCGTGATCCTGTGCCTCCCGGTCATGCGCTCGACAATAACGGCCCGGTGGACGGACGGCAGGGTAAACCGGACAAGGCGCGTCCTCCGGGTGTTCCCGGCGGACGCGCCCTGTCGGCGAGTGGCTACCTCAGCGCTGCGGCATCGTGCTGGTGGTGATCGGCTCGGGAAGCGCCGTTGCTCCCTCGAGGTACCGATCGACCGCCGCCGCGCAGGAGCGGCCCTCTGCGATGGCCCACACGATCAGAGACTGACCGCGGCCCATGTCGCCGGCGACGAACACGCCGTCGACGTTGGTGGACCACTCCGTGGAGCGGGCGACGTTGCCACGCTCGTTGTAGTCCACCCCGAGATCGGTGAGCAGACCAGGTTTCTCGGGGCCGACGAAGCCCATCGCGAGGAGAACCAGGTCGGCTTCGATCTCGAAATCCGTGCCGTCGACCTTCTCGAAGCGCCCGGCGACCATCTGCACCTCGTGTGCCTTCAGTGCCCTGACCGTGCCGCCGTCACCGACGAATTGCTCGGTGTTGACGGAGAACACGCGCTCGCCGCCTTCCTCGTGCGCGGACGACACCCGGTACATCAGCGGGTAGGTCGGCCACGGGGTCGAGTCGGCGCGCTCCTCCGGCGGACGCGGCATGATCTCGAACTGGTGCACGCTGGCCGCACCCTGACGATGGGAGGTGCCCAGACAGTCGGCGCCGGTGTCGCCGCCACCGATGATGACGACCTTCTTGCCGCGCGCATTGATGGGCGGCAGACCGTGCTCGTCGGTGATCGCGTCCCCGAGCTGCACGCGGTTGGCCAACGGCAGAAACTCCATCGCCTGATGGATGCCGTCGAGCTCACGTCCCGGGATCGGCAGGTCGCGGGCGACCGTCGCACCACCGGAGAGGACCACGGCGTCGAACTGCTCGCGCAGCTCGGCGGCGGTGATGTCCACACCGACGTTCACACCGGGCTTGAAGATGGTGCCCTCGGCCTCCATCTGCGCCAGGCGGCGGTCGATGATCGCCTTCTCCATCTTGAACTCGGGGATGCCGTACCGGAGGAGACCGCCGATGCGATCCTCGCGTTCGAAGACCGTCACGGTGTGGCCGGCGCGGGTGAGCTGCTGGGCCGCAGCCAGACCCGCCGGTCCGGAACCGACGACCGCGACCTTCTTGCCGGTCAGCTTCGACGGCGGAATGGGGACGACCCCGTCGTCGGCGAATGCCTTCTCGACCAGTTCGACCTCGACCTGCTTGATGGTCACCGGGTCCTGGTTGATGCCCAGGACACACGACGCCTCGCAGGGGGCCGGGCACAGCCGCCCGGTGAACTCCGGGAAGTTGTTGGTGGCGTGCAGACGTTCGATGCCGTCTTCCCACTTACCCTTGTAGGTCAGGTCGTTCCACTCGGGAATCAGATTCCCGAGGGGACAACCGTTGTGGCAGAACGGGATACCGCAATCCATGCATCGGCTGGCCTGGGTTTGGAGGGTGTCGTGAGCGAACGGCTCGTACACCTCCTTCCAGTCGAGCAGCCGCAGGGGGACGGGCCGGCGGACCGGCGTCTCACGCGAACCGTGCTTGAGGAAGCCGCTTGGATCACCCACGAGCCGCCTCCATGATCGCCTCGTCCACGTTCGCGCCACGAATGGTGGCGTCCTTGATTGCCATGAGCACCTTCTTGTAATCGCGAGGCATGACCTTCGCGAAATGGCTGACCTGCTGCGACCAGTCGGCCAGGATGCGGGCTGCGACCTCGGAGCCCGTCTCGTCACGGTGCCGTTCGATGACGGCCTTGAGCCACGCGAAGTCCTCACCCTCGAGGTCCTCGAGGTCGACCAGTTCGGTGTTCAGGTTGTCCTCGAAGTCGCTGTCCGGGTTGTAGACGAACGCGACACCACCGGACATGCCCGCACCGAAGTTGCGGCCGGTCTTACCGAGGATGACCACCTTGCCACCGGTCATGTACTCGCAGCCGTGGTCGCCGACGCCTTCGACGACGGCCGTGGCACCCGAGTTGCGGACCGCGAACCGCTCGCCCGCGATACCGCGGATGAGCACTTCGCCGCCGGTCGCACCGAACAGGATGACGTTGCCTGCGACGATGTTGTCCTCGGCGACGAATCCCGGTGCGGTCGAGTGCGGCGGGCGCACCACGATGCGGCCACCGGACAGACCCTTGCCGACGAAGTCGTTGCCGTCACCGAACAGCCGCAAGGTGATGCCCTTGGGGACGAACGCACCGAAGCTGTTTCCGGCCGACCCGGTAAGGGTGATGTCGATCGTGTTGTCCGGCAGACCTTCTCCGCCGTACACCTTGGTGACCTCGTGGCCGAGCATGGTGCCGACCGTGCGGTTGACGTTGGTCACCGGCGTCTCGATGACAACCTTGTCGCCGCTCTCGAGCGCAGGCCGCGCCTTGGTGATCAGCTCGTTGTCGAGGGCCTTGTCCAGCGCGTGGTCCTGCTGCTTGGTGCAGTACAGGTCCTGCTCCGGGAAGATCGGCGACTCGACCTTGGTGAGCAGTGGCGACAGGTCCAGCTTCGACGCCCGATAGTGGTCGACGGCCTTGGCGGTGTCGAGGACCTCGACCTGGCCGATGGCCTCGTCGAGGCTGCGGAAGCCCAGCTCGGCGAGCAGCTCGCGGACCTCCTCGGCGATGTAGAGCATGAAGTTCTCGACGAACTCCGGCTTGCCGGTGAACCGTTCGCGCAGCACCGGGTTCTGCGTCGCCACCCCGACGGGGCAGGTATCGAGGTGGCACACGCGCATCATGATGCAGCCGGACACCACCAGCGGTGCGGTCGCGAAACCGAACTCCTCGCCGCCGAGCAGCGCCGCGATCATCACGTCGCGGCCGGTCTTCATCTGGCCGTCGACCTGCACGACGATACGGTCGCGCAGACCGTTGAGCATCAGTGTCTGCTGGGTTTCGGCCAGGCCGATTTCCCACGGTGCGCCGGCGTGCTTGAGCGAGGTCAGCGGGGAGGCGCCGGTGCCGCCGTCGTGACCGGAGATGAGCACCACGTCGGCGTGCGCCTTGGAGACACCCGCGGCGACGGTGCCGACACCGAGCTCGGAGACGAGCTTCACGTGGATCCGGGCCTGCGGGTTGGCGTTCTTCAAATCGTGGATGAGCTGCGCGAGATCCTCGATCGAGTAGATGTCGTGATGCGGCGGCGGTGAGATGAGACCGACGCCCGGCGTCGAACCGCGCACCTCGGCGACCCACGGGTACACCTTGTGCGGCGGAAGCTGACCGCCCTCACCGGGTTTGGCGCCCTGCGCCATCTTGATCTGGATGTCGGTGCAGTTGCTCAGGTAGTGCGAGCTGACCCCGAAGCGGCCCGAGGCGACCTGCTTGATCGCCGACCGCCGCCAGTCGCCGTTCTCCTCCGGCGTGAACCGCGACGGATGCTCGCCGCCCTCACCGGAATTCGAGCGGCCACCGAGGCGGTTCATCGCGATCGCCAGGGTCTCGTGGGCCTCGGCGGAGATCGAGCCGTAGCTCATCGCGCCGGTCGAGAAGCGCTTGACTATCTCGGACGCCGGCTCCACCTCGTCGAGCGGCACCGCCGGACGCAGGCCGGTGCGGAACTCGAACAGTCCGCGCAGCGACGCGAGCTGCGTGGACTGGTCGTCGACGAGCTTGGTGTACTCCTTGAAGATCGAGTACTGGCCGGTGCGGGTGGCATGCTGCAGCTTGAACACCGTGTCCGGGTTGAACAGGTGGTATTCGCCCTCACGGCGCCACTGGTATTCACCGCCGACCTCGAGCTCGCGGTGCGCGTGCTCGGACGGACGGTCCAGGAACGCCGATGCGTGCCGCACGGCGACGTCGTGCGCGATCTCGGCGAGTCCGACGCCACCGAGCTGCGACTGCAGGCCGGTGAAGTACTCGTCGACGAGTTCCTGCGACAGGCCGATCACCTGGAACAGTTGCGCGCCGGTGTAGGACGCGAGCGTGGAGATGCCCATCTTCGACATCACCTTGAGCACACCCTTCGAGGCGGCCTTGATGTAGTTCTTGATCGCCTTGTCGAGGGTGATGCCGTCGGGCAGGTCGCCGTTCTGCAGCAGTTCGTCGATCGTCTCGAACGCCATGTACGGGTTGACCACGGCCGCACCGAAACCGCACAGTGCTGCGATGTGGTGCACCTCGCGGGCATCACCGGCCTCGACGAGCAGGCCCGCCTGGGTACGGGTCTTCTCCCGGACCAGGTGGTGATGTACCGCGGAGGTGAGCAACAGCGACGGGATCGGGGCCATTGTCTCGTCGGACTCGCGGTCCGACAGCACGATCAGGCGGGCACCACCGGCGATCGCGTCGGACACCTGGTCGCGGATCGAGTCGAGCGCGGACTTCAGGCCGTCACCGCCGTCGGCGACCTTGTAGAGGCCACGGATGATGACGCTGTTGAAGCCGGGGAACTGCCCGTCGTCGTTGACGTGGATGAGCTTCTGCAGGTCGTCGTTGTCGATCACGGGTGCGGACACCAGGATCTGCCGGCACGACTCGGCGGTCGGATTCAGCAGGTCGCCCTCGGGTCCGAGCATGCCGCCGAGGCTCGTGACGATCTCCTCGCGAATCGCGTCGAGTGGCGGGTTCGTGACCTGCGCGAACAGCTGCTGGAAGAAGTCGAACAACATCCGCGGACGCGACGACAGCACCGCGATCGGGGTGTCGGTGCCCATGGAGCCGAGTGCTTCAATGCCGGCGGCGGCCATCGGCTTGACGAGGAGGTTGACCTCTTCGTTGGTGTAGCCGAAGACCTGCTGGCGCAGCACGACCCGCTCGTGCGACATGTACGTGTACTTGCTCGGCGGCAGATCGTCGAGGCGGCTGACGCCCTGGTCGATCCACTCCTGGTAAGGGTGTTCGGCGGCGAGCTCGCTCTTGATCTCGTTGTCGTCGACGATGCGACCCCGTGCGGTGTCGACGAGGAACATGCGACCCGGCTGCATGCGCATCTTGCGCACGATCTTCTCGGGGGCGATGTCGAGCACACCGACTTCGGAAGCCATGACGACGAGACCGTCGTCGGTGACCCACACCCGGGACGGACGCAGACCGTTGCGGTCGAGCACGGCGCCGATGACGGTGCCGTCGGTGAAGCACACCGACGCCGGGCCGTCCCACGGCTCCATGAGCGCCGAGTGGTATTCGTAGAACGCCTTGCGCGCCGGGTCCATGCTTTCGTGGCGTTCCCACGCCTCGGGGATCATCATGAGCACGGCGTGTGGCAGGCTGCGGCCACCGAGGTGCAGCAGCTCGAGCACCTCGTCGAAGCGCGCGGTGTCGGACGCGCCGTCGGTGCAGATCGGGAAGATCTTGCCGAGTTTGTCGCGGCCACCGAAGATCTCGGAGTCGATGAGCGCTTCACGGGCCCGCATCCAGTTCGCGTTGCCGGTGACGGTGTTGATCTCACCGTTGTGCGCGACGCGGCGGAACGGATGGGCCAGCGGCCACGACGGGAACGTGTTGGTGGAGAAGCGCGAGTGCACCAGGCCCAGCGCCGACTCCACCCGCTCGTCCTGCAGGTCGACGAAGAAGCCTTCGAGCTGCGGGGTGGTGAGCATGCCCTTGTAGACGAACGTCGACGGCGACAGGCTCGGGAAGTACACGGTCTCGCTGCCGGGGCCGTCGTCGCCGGGGCCAAGGTTGCCCAGCTCGTGCTCGGTGCGTTTGCGCACGACATAGGCGCGGCGTTCGAGGTCGATGCCCGTCAGGGTGCGGGCGCCGGAGGCGATGAAGAGCTGCCGGAACGTCGGCATGGCGCTCTTCGCCATCGAGCCGAGGTCGGAGTCGTCGACGGGCACCTCGCGCCAGCCGAGGACCTCGAGGCCTTCGTCCGCGACGATCGCGTCGACGGCGGCCTGCGCGGCGTCGGCTGCGGCAGCATCCTGCGGCAGGAACGCGATACCGGTGGCGTACGCGCCGGGGTCGGGAAGCTCGAAGTCGACGACCTCGCGGAAGTACCGGTCCGGCACCTGGATGAGGATGCCTGCGCCGTCTCCGGTGTTCGGCTCGGCACCCGCGGCCCCGCGGTGCTCCAGGTTCACGAGTGCGGTGATCGCCTTGGCGACGATGTCCCGACTCTTGCGGCCGTGCATGTCGACGACGAAAGCGACGCCGCAGGAGTCGTGCTCGTTCGCCGGGTGGTAGAGCCCTTGAGGCCCGGGAAGATGCTTCATACCTAGCCTTCGTTGCATGTGATAGCACCGACGACCAGCAGCGCTGATGGCCATCTACTTGCTGTGAGCAAGTACCGACACGAGGGTGGATCGGCACCGACAACCGTCAGTATCCGCCCTTCCGCGACGATGCGGGTGCCTTTTTTCGGCAGCTCGGGCTTTGGAACTTTCGGCCGGTGGGGACGTTGTGTGTCCACCGTCTGGAACAGACGATATGCCAAACATGCGGTCATCCCGCAAGCAAGGCTGCCCTACCCAAGCTCTGAACTGCGGTTATCTGCCGTTAACACGGCTGTAGCGCCGCAGTGACACGACCGGGTCCGCGGTGGGGCGGCTCACCGCAGGGCATCGAGCACCCGACGGATGCCGTCGCGCGGATGGGGTTCGTCGTCGGACGTGAGTCGATGCAGGATCACCCCGTCGATGTAATCCATGATCACCCGGGCACAGAGTTCGACGTCACTGTCGCCGGGGATGGTGCCGGCGTCGAGCGACGTGAGCATCCCGATTCCCCATCCACGCAGTTCCTCGCGCCGCGACTGCACCGCCGCGCGCAGTTCCGGTACCGATGCCGCCTCGACGAACAGCGCGTAGCGGGCGCGAGTGCGCACGACGTCGGGTCCGGTGGCGGTGAGAACATAGCCGACGAACAAGTCCTCGAGTTCGCCGATGGTGCGGGGGGCGGGTCCGGTCAGCGCGGCCGCGTCGGCACGGTCGCGGGCGACGAGACGGTCGAGCACACCGTCCAGAAGGGCGCGGCGGGTGCGGAAGTAGTTGGACGTCGAGCCCGCGGCGAGACCTGCCGCAGCGTCGACGCCTCGATGGGTGAGCCCGCGCAGTCCTTCCGTGCCGAGGAGTTCGATCGCCGCGTCGAGGGCGGTGGTTCGCTTGTCCGACACCCCATGACACTACAACAGTAGTGACGGGACACTACAGGCGTAGTAGATTTCGCGTCATGACGACGAATCGAAGCGGCAAGGCCGCGGTCCTCGGCGGCGGCATCGGCGGCCTGACCGCCGCCACCGTGCTGATCCGGCGCGGCTGGCACGTCGACGTGTTCGAACGCTCCAGCGACCTGCCGCAGACCGGTACCGCACTGGGGCTATGGCCCGAAGCCCTCGACGCGCTCGGCGCCGCCGGACTCGCCGGCGCCGCCGAATCGAGGGGCGTGCTACCGACCGCGGGGACGATCCGGCGGTGGGACGGCACGGTCATCGCACGCTCCGAGAACATCCGCCGGTCCGGCCGGCTACTCTCCCGACCAGCGCTGCTCCGCCTCCTCGCGGCCGGCCTCCCCACCGGAACCATCCACTTCGGCCGGGCCGCGCCGCCACCGTCCGAACTCACCGGCTACGACGTCGTGATCGCCGCCGACGGCATCGGCAGCCCCACCCGCGACCGTCTCTTCGGCACCGACTACCGGCCCGTCTACACGGGAATGTCGGCGTGGCGCGGCTGGGTCGCCGGCACCACCGACACCATGAGCGAAAGCTGGGGTCCGGGCGCGCTGTTCGGCATCACCCCACGCGACGGCGACCTCACCAACTGGTTCGCCGCCGTCCGCGCCCCCGCCGGATCGACCGGCGACGCCGACGAACTGCGCGAGCGTTTCCGGCACTGGCATCCCGCCGTCCGCGATGTGCTCGAACGCATCGACCCGAGCACCGTGCTCCACCACGACCTGTACGAGTCGCCGCGGCTGCCGTCCTACGTGCACGGCACCGTGGCGCTGATCGGCGACGCCGCGCACGCGATGGCGCCGAACCTGGGGCGCGGCGCGTGCGAGGCAATGATCGACGCGGCCACCGTCGCGACCCTGCTCACCGAACACCCGGTGACCGAAGCCCTTCGCCGCTACGACCGCGCGCGCCGCGGCCGCACCCAACGGCTCGTGACGGCCTCGCACCTCATGAGTCGGATCACCACAGCGCACCGTGCCACCGGCATCCGCGACGCGATCCTCGCGGGTGCGCTGCGATTCGCCTGAACCGCACGATTTCCTCCCGTGCGGGGCCTACACC
>NZ_JBAQXC010000173.1:0-4190 GCF_049299235.1 Rhodococcus sp. (in: high G+C Gram-positive bacteria)
GCGTACGGGTCGGTGATGCGCCCGCCGCTGGCCTCGGCGATCTCGGGGAGTCGGCCGAACGTGACGACGGGCAGCGGTACCTCGGATCCGTCGGTGAGGGTTGCGCGGGCCCAGCCGCGCTTGGGGAAGCGGATCCCTTCGAGCGCGTCCCATCCGATGCGGGTTGTCGAGAACGTGGCGCGGGCGGTGATGCCGTCGGGTCCGACGACGGTGCGTACCCGCAGGATCCAGGCGAGGACGAGGAATGGAATCACCAGCATCCAGGAGAACGCCGCGGGCCACGCCATCGCGGGTGAGGCGACCGCGAGGAGCAGGAAGCCGCACGCGAGCAGTGACAGCCGGGAAATCCGGATGACGCGCGTCGCCGGTTCCGGCGTGTGGGATGATGAACGCGGTGGCACGGGCTGCTGGGAAGATGGCACCTCACCATCTTGTCATTGCAGCCGAGGCATCTCACATTCTGGGACAGATGACCGAACCAAGTTGACTGTCTGCTTTGCGCGCGCCTACCGTCTAGCGCGTGAATAAGAATGAGTTGCTCGTAATCGGCCGGCGCGTCGTCGCCTGAGCCGCATTACTGCAACTCGCCCACGACGCGCCACCCTCGTACAGCACATGCTGACGAGGGTTTTTTGTTGCCCGGAGCCAGAATCAGAGGAATTGCAGTGAGCGCACCAACCGCACGGCCTCAACCCTCGCCGCGAAAGCCGGGGTCCGCCCCGACACCCGCGGCCGCCGCAGCGCAGCCCGGAACCCGCCGCCAGGTCGCCCCCGAGCGGGTCACCGGAGCTCAGTCGGTCGTCCGAGCTCTCGAGGAGCTGGAGGTCGACACGGTGTTCGGCATTCCCGGAGGTGCGATCCTGCCGGTCTACGATCCGCTCTTCGATTCCAGGAAGGTGCGCCACGTCCTCGTCCGTCACGAGCAGGGCGGCGGCCACGCCGCGACCGGATACGCGCAGGCCACCGGCAAGGTCGGCGTCTGCATGGCCACGTCCGGCCCCGGCGCGACCAATCTCGTGACCCCCCTCGCCGACGCCCAGATGGATTCCGTCCCGATCGTCGCGATCACCGGCCAGGTCGGGCGCGCGCTCATCGGCACCGATGCCTTCCAGGAAGCGGACATCTCCGGCATCACCATGCCGGTGACCAAGCACAACTTCCTCGTCACCGACGGCGCCGACATCCCGCGCATCCTTGCCGAGGCCTTCTACATCGCAGCATCGGGCCGCCCCGGCGCCGTCCTCGTCGACATCCCCAAGGACGTCCTGGTCGCACAGACCACGTTCAGTTGGCCACCGGAAATGCACCTGCCCGGCTACCGTCCGGTCACCAAACCGCACGGCAAGCAGGTCCGTGAGGCGGCACGCCTGATCGCCGAGGCCACGAACCCGGTGTTGTACGTCGGCGGCGGCGTCATCAAGGCCGACGCGTCCGCCGAACTGCTCGAACTCGCCGAGCTGACCGGCATCCCCGTCGTCACCACGCTGATGGCGCGCGGCGCGTTCCCCGACACCCACCGTCTCAACTGCGGCATGCCCGGCATGCACGGCACCGTCGCCGCGGTGGCGGCCCTGCAGCGCAGCGACCTGCTCATCACGCTCGGCGCACGCTTCGACGACCGGGTGACCGGCCAGCTCGACTCGTTCGCGCCCGACGCGAAGGTCATCCACGCCGACATCGACCCCGCCGAAATCGGCAAGAACCGGCACGCGGACGTCCCGATCGTCGGCGACTGCCGCGAGGTCCTCCTCGAACTCGTCGAGGCGATCCGCGCGGACCTGGCGACCGGCACCACCCTCGACTACGCGCAGTGGTGGGAATACCTCGACGACATCCGCCGCACCTACCCGCTGAGCTACGACCGCCCCACCGACGGCTCCCTGTCGCCGCAGTACGTCATCCAGGCCGTCGGCAAGCTCGCCGGTCCGGACGCCATCTACTGCGCCGGGGTCGGACAGCACCAGATGTGGGCCGCGCAGTTCGTCGACTACGAGAAGCCCCGCACCTGGCTGAACTCCGGTGGCCTCGGCACGATGGGGTACGCGGTGCCCGCCGCGATGGGCGCCAAGATGGGCAAGCCCGAGGCTGAGGTGTGGGCCATCGACGGCGACGGCTGCTTCCAGATGACCAACCAGGAACTGGCGACCTGCGCCGTCGAAGGAGTGCCGATCAAGGTCGCGCTCATCAACAACGGCAACCTCGGCATGGTCCGCCAGTGGCAGACCCTGTTCTACGACCAGCGCTACTCGAACACCGAGCTCGGTACCCACGGCGACGTCCGCATCCCCGACTTCGTCAAGCTCTCCGAGGCCCTCGGCTGTGTCGGTATCCGGGTCGAGCGGGAAGAAGACGTCGAGCCCGCCATCCGGCAGGCGCAGGCCATCAACGACCGCCCCGTCGTCATCGACTTCATCGTCGGCAAGGACGCCCAGGTGTGGCCGATGGTCGCCGCAGGCACCAGCAACGACGAGATCATGGCGGCACGGGGTATCCGACCGCTGTTCGACGACGACGAGCAGGCATCCGAGCCGGCCGTCATCCACGAAGCCATGAGCCACGAGCAGGCCACCGAGGCCGCAGCAGGAGAGGATCGTCAGTGAGCACGAGTCACACCCTCAGCGTTCTCGTCGAGGACAAGCCGGGCGTGCTGGCCCGTGTCGCGGCGCTGTTCTCGCGACGCGGATTCAACATCGAATCCCTCGCGGTCGGTGGCACCGAACTGCCCGACATCTCCCGCATGACGATCGTCGTGACCGTCGACGAGTTTCCGCTCGAGCAGGTCACCAAGCAACTCAACAAGCTGGTCAACGTCATCAAGATCGTCGAGCAGGAGGGCGAGGCGTCGGTGGCGCGCGAACTCGTGCTCATCAAGGTCCGTGCCGATGCCAACGTCCGCACGCAGGTCATCGAAACGGTGAACCTGTTCCGCGCCAAGGTGATCGACGTCTCGACCGAGTCGTTGACCGTCGAGGCCACCGGCACCCGCTCGAAGCTCGATGCGCTTCTGCGGATGCTCGAGCCGTACGGCATCCGCGAGATCGTGCAATCGGGTGTCGTCGCCGTCGGACGTGGTCCCAAGTCGATCACGGCCACCCGTTAGCCTGAACACACCCCAAAAGCTGAAAGAGGTAGGAACTGTGGCAGTCGAGCTGTTCTACGACGACAACGCCGATCTGTCGATCATCCAGGGCCGCAAGGTCGCTGTGATCGGCTACGGCAGCCAGGGGCACGCGCATTCGCTGAGCCTGCGTGATTCGGGCGTCGACGTGCGCATCGGTCTCAAGGAAGGCTCGAAGTCGCGCGCCAAGGCCGAAGAGGCCGGCCTCACCGTCGGCACCCCCGCCGAGGTGTCGGAGTGGGCCGACGTCATCATGCTGCTCGCCCCCGACACGGCGCAGGCGTCGATCTTCACCAACGACATCGAGCCGAACCTGAAGGATGGCGACGCGCTGTTCTTCGGCCACGGCCTGAACATCCACTTCGGCCTGATCAAGGCCCCGGAGTTCGTCACCGTCGGCATGGTCGCCCCCAAGGGCCCCGGCCACCTGGTGCGCCGCCAGTTCGTCGACGGCAAGGGTGTCCCGGCGCTCATCGCCGTCCACCAGGACCCGAAGGGCGAGGGCCAGGCCCTCGCGCTGTCCTACGCGAAGGGCATCGGCGGCACCCGCGCCGGCGTCATCAAGACGGACTTCAAGGAAGAGACCGAGACCGACCTGTTCGGTGAGCAGGCCGTGCTCTGCGGTGGAACCGAAGAGCTCGTCAAGACCGGCTTCGATGTTCTCGTCGAGGCGGGTTACGCACCCGAGATGGCGTACTTCGAGTGCCTGCACGAGCTCAAGCTCATCGTCGACCTCATGTACGAGGGTGGCATCGCCCGCATGAACTACTCGGTGTCCGACACCGCGGAATTCGGCGGCTACCTGTCCGGTCCGCGCGTCATCGACGCAGGCACCAAGGACCGCATGAAGGACATCCTCAAGGACATCCAGGACGGCACCTTCGTCAAGCGTCTCGTCGCGAACGTCGAGAACGGCAACACCGAGCTCGAGGGCCTGCGCAAGGCCAACGCCGAGCACGGCATCGAGGTCGTCGGCAAGCAGCTCCGCGACCTGATGAGCTGGGTCGATCGCCCGATCACCGAGACCGCGTAAGCGTCTTTCTGCTCGGCCGCCGGCCCGGCACCCGATCTC
>NZ_JBAQXC010000174.1:0-26050 GCF_049299235.1 Rhodococcus sp. (in: high G+C Gram-positive bacteria)
TGAGGTTCCCCCCGAACGGTGGACAAGGGGGTTACATCCTTCAGGCGGCTTCCACCCGAAGTGAACGCTCGTAGCTGTCGGGACTGAGCATCCCGACCGCAGAGTTCCGTCGAACAGTGTTATAGAAGCCAACCCAACTGTCAACGCCGGCAACGAGCTCCGCCTTCGTCGCATACGTGTGTCGGTAGTACTCCTCATGCTTGAAGACCGACCAGAACGATTCGGATGGACTGTTATCCCAACATATTCCGGTCAACCCCATAGACCGACGCAACCCGTACCGGACGCACGCCGCCGCCGTCAGATGAGCCGTGTACTCCCCACCACGATCCGAATGCAGGATCGCGTGCTCGCAACGCCCGCCACGCGTGGCCACCGCACGATCGATCGCGGTTGTCACCATCTCCGCACCGATGTGATCGGACATGCTGTAGCCCAGCACCTTCCGTGAATGACCGTCCCGGATCGCACACAAGAACATGTCCCCCTCACCGCACGTGAGATAGGTGATGTCGGTGAACCACGCCGCATCGGTCCGGCCCTGATCGAAGCACCGTTCGATCAGATCCGGTGGAAACGACGCCTGCGGGTCGACCACAGTGGTCTTGGTCTTGAACGTGCGGGGACTGATCCCTTCGATCCCGACCGACGCCATGATCCTGGCGACCGTCTTCTTCGTCACCACCTCGCCGCGGGAACGCAACTCGGCAGTGACCCGAGGGGATCCGTAGGTTCCCCGCGATTCCCGGTGAACCTCGATGATCTTGACTTCGAGGTCGGCTCGGCGCTGCTGCTTCGGCGTCAACACCGTGGCGGCTTTGCGTTTGACGTACTGGTAGTAGCCGGATGTCGATACTTTCAGCAGCCGTGACATCCGCACGATCGAGAACCGCCGGCCTTCCGGGGCGGTGGTGCCTGCGGTCTCTTCGATGTTCTCGGGGCAGGCGTACTTCACCATCAGATCGAACCGGGTCGATTCTTCTGCATCGCGGCAAAGTACGCCGAAGCTTTTACCAAGAAGGCGTTGTCCTTCTCGAGTTCGCTTATCCTTCTTCGTAATTGGAGTAGTTCGGTGCGTTCGGCGGCATCGAGTGGCTTCTCACCCTGGGCGTCGGCGGCGGCGATTCTGCGTCTTTCGAGCTTGACCCATTCACCGAGCAGACTCTCGTGCAGGCCCAGTTCCCTGGCGACTTCTGCGATGGTGCGACCGGAATCGATCACGCGGTGGGCAGCCTCGACTTTGTACTCGGCGGTGAACGACCGGCGTTTACGAGGGGGCATGGTGGCATCCTTCCAGCGGGACCGGTGTCCCGCCAAATCGATGTCCACTTTCAGGGGAAACCTCAGGGGGTCGCTGAGGGGGGCCATCATGAACCACAACTTGGAACTTCCCTGTAGCGAGGTCAGCATCTATGTAGAAAGACTGGCCAGGGTCCTCCAAAGCAGGTCTGTTAGCGCGGGCCGTTTTGTGTGCTGCTCGACGCAGTTCGTAGGACGCCACGAGTGGGAATCGGTTTCCGCACTCCTGGCAAGGAAGAGTTACTGCCCAGAGATACCCCCACGGCTGGTTCCCATAGGGATCGGGATACAGGTCTCGCATCTGCTCATATTGTCGTCGGCCAACTTCATCAAGGACGAGTTCGATATCGCGGAGTAGTCGGGGAGTGGTTTCAAAAAGACTCTTCTGCGAGGTTGCAAAGGTGATTGGCGGTTCCGCCGACCAGTCACGGAAGGGGTAGTCAGTAAGAAGCTCTGATGCCAGAACAGCTACGGGGCTGTAGTCGACTGCGTCGGCCTGGATCCCGAGGCGGGCAGCCTCAAGGGGGATCATTCCACGTCCACTGAACGGGTCGAGAACCGTAGCATTTTCCCCGAGGTTAGAGAAGATTTCGGCACGGATCTCGGCCCATGCAGCGTACCGGCCTGTCATTGCCTCGCGGACAAGCTCTTGTAGTCGTTCTTGTTCGGCAGCATCGTCAGGCCATGGCAATAGGGAGCAGATGACCGCCGCTTTTGCCTGCGCGACCGGACGAGCGGCGAACCATGTAAAGAGTCCGCGCTCCTGGTTCCCTGAACCCCATCCCTTCACGCTATTGGCCGACACCTCCGCGCTAGGGAACCATCGTTCGATCATTCGTGTCACAGGTTGCTCCCGGGTGCGTTTTTGAGGCTGCTGCCGGGGACGCGGAAGATGGCGTCTCCGGTCATGTCGGTGGCGAAGAGGGTGGCGGGGTCTTCGTATGCACCGAAGAGGCGGCCGGTGCCGTCGGCGCACTGGTCGACGACGTAGAGCCAGTAGTTCTTGCGGTGCTGGGTAGCGATCAGTACCTCGTTTCCGGTCATGCGGATACCGTCACTTGCTGCACTACCGAGTACTCCCTTGACCTCGATATGTCGGACTTGGCTGTTGCGCCGCGCGTCGAGGTCATAGCCCCGGCCTTCGGTGTGGACGTCCTCGACCTGCCATCCCTCATCGCGCAGCATCGCCGCGACGAGTCGCATTGAGAGCAGCTCCGAGTCGATCTCGTCCCGCGTCGCGGGGTCAGCTGCGGCATGCACTCGGATGCGGGCGACCAGAACAGGGTCGGTTAGGTGCACGTCGATCAGGCGTTGTAGCTGATCGAGTCGGGTTTCGGTCTGGGTTTGCAGGGTGCGGCGCAAGGCAAGACGCGCAGGGCGGTCGGTGATGCTGTCGGTCAAGGTCAGCGGCAGGTTCGTCAGGTCTTTGCGGGCCTGGGCGAACCAGTCGGTGCGCACCTTCTGATGCTCAAGGACAGTCTGGTCGGCGACCTGCTGCGCGGCCTGGACCGCACTGTCCACACGCGCCGGGTGGGGTCCGGTTCCCGGCTTGGTGGTAGGCACCAAGTTGGCCAAGGCTTCCCATCGGACGGGGCGGGCGTTGCCGCTGTCGTCGACTTTGATCAGGGTGGCCCAGATGCTGTCGCGCCGGCCTCCGCTTTCGGTCATGGTGGACTGGAAGGCATACAGGTCGTAGGAGGTCAGGCTGCTGGGGTCCTGGGCGGCACCGGACTGATAGACATCTTCCGCGAGCTGCTTGTCGGCCGATTCGATCAGGTCGGTGAAGCCGGCCTCTCCGGGTCCGAGGGTGATGGTGTCGCCGATATCGATGCTTCCGGACGCTGCGCGGAGGGCGTCGCCGCTGGTGGCGACGTGGATGCTGTCTCCGCCTCCGAGGCTGGCCGGCAGCTGTCCATTGCGCATGCCAATCCGGCGGAATCCTTCTCCGGCCGCGGTGCGGTCGGCGGTGATCACCCCCGCGGCGGCGAGGCGGTCGAGGTAGGCCTCGACGATGGCCGGGTTGATCCGAGCGAACAGGTCACGTTGCAGCAAGGTCAGGGCGGCGACGGCATCGACTTGGCTGGCGAGTTTGCGTTCGGTGTCGCGCACCTCCCGCGCTTTGCGGACCAGCTCCTGAGTCTGGATAGCTTTGGCCGCTTCGATCGCTGCGTGTTTTTTGACCTCGTCGTTGCCGTACAGGTCGGTGAGCCACTTGTCGTAGTCCACACCGGTGATCTCCGCGACCGCGGAGAGGCTGTCGAACATCTGCCCGCGCAGCTCATTGGCGGCGGTGACGAAGTTGTCGAGCAACCGCATGAGCGTGTCACCTTCGCGGGTGTCGGTGGCCACGAGGTTGTAGAGGTAGACATCGCGGTGCTGTCCCACGCGGTGGATGCGGCCCATGCGCTGCTCGAGGCGGACCAGTGACCACGGGATGTCGTAGTTGACCAGCACGTGGGCGGCTTGGAGGTCGATGCCTTCGTTGCCGGCGTCGGTGGTGACGATGATCTGGAACTGCCCGCGCATGAACTCGCGGCGCACCTCGTCCCGCTCCGCCTTGCTCTGCCGCCCCGAGTACATCTTCGCCGTGTACCCGTCCGCCTCGAGACGCGCTGCAATCCACTGAGCCGAATCTGCGTACTCGGTGAAAATCACTGCCTGCTCAGTGTTTCCGGCCATGATGCCGTTGGCACTGAGGCAGTCCTGGATGAGCCGCGTCCACTTCGACGGTTGCCAGTCCGGCGCGCCGATGGCAGCATCGATCTGATCGAGCAGCGACTTGATTGCCGTGCGCTCGGCCCGAGTCGAGGTGGAAGCGGAGTGGACCACCTTGGCCTCGTCGACGGCGCTGTCGTCACCGGTGTCGTCCTTGTCGGCGATCAGCGCTGCTTCGGCTTCGTTCATTTCCCCCATATGGCTCTGTCGTCGGCGCAGCGTTTCGGCGAGTGAATACAGGCTCGATGCTGCGCGTTTGCCGTAGACCATCCGCGCGAGAGGCTGCGCAGCGGTGGGGAAGTAGCGATCGACCATGTCGATGGCGGCCTGGTAGAAGCCGTACTCGACATTCGACAACGGCACGCTGTGATTGGCGGCGATCCGTCCCTTGAACAGCCGGGTCTTGCCGTCGTAATCGACGAGATCTTCTTTCATGCGCCGCAGGAAATGGATGGGTCCTGGGCGCAGGGCGCTGAGCTCGACGTTGGGATCGGTTCCCGGGTCGGGATAGATCTCGGGGTCGACCAGATGCAGCAGGTGTCGAAACAGCCACTCCTTACCGCGGTGGGGAGTGGCGGTCATCAACAGGGCACGCGGGGTGTTCTTGGCGAGCAGCCGGCCCACCTGGTGGAAGCCGGCCGCGGTGGGGGTCAGGCGATGCGCCTCGTCGAAGACCACGAGATCCCAGCCGGCCTTGTCGGGGCGGATCGCGTCCTGCACGGCAGGGTTGACCGCGGCGAGCTCGAGGCTGACCACCCACAGGTCGTTGGTGTTGATCGCGTCCTGCCGGATCGTCTCGGAGGTCAGATGCTTGAGACCGCCGCCGAGCAGTCGCGCGAAGTCGTCGACCCATTTGGTGGCGAGGTTGGCTGGACACACGATGATGGCGCGAGTAATCAGCCCCAAACGCTGCATCTCGCGGATGTAGAGGCCGGCCATGATCGTCTTGCCGGTGCCGGGCTCATCGGCCAGCAGGAATCGCAGCTGCGGTTGTGGCAGCATCGCGCCGTAGACGGCGGTGGTCTGGTGGGCGTACGGCTTGAGTGGTGTCGACGCCATCGCACTCGATTCCGCGTTCGTGGCCGCAGCGTCCATCCACCGGGTCCACAACCCGGCCAGGACGCGCGCAGAATCGGCTCGTCCGTCGCTGACGAGCGGACGCACTGTGTCAGTGTCACCGGGCGCGAGGTTGACCTCGTATCGACGATCGTCGTCGCCGACCAGAATCAGATCGACGCCACCGGTCTCGTCATTGGGGATCGGATACCGGACTGTGGCGAAGTCCGGTAGGCCGTCGACGCGGACACGGACCCTTTGACCACGTTGGAACACCAGTACACCTCCGTTGATACTCACGAGAACACCACGGAGATGTTCGAGAACAGACTGCTCGGGAGTCTAGTCACCGCGCTGGGCCGTTCGATCCGGGGCGTATTCGAGACTTGATCTGCATCAATAACGCTGGAACAGCAGAGGTTCGACGATCGATTCCTCGACTCAGGGTTGGCGGATCACCTCTACGGATGCGTGGGCACGCCGACCGCGATCCGCGCCGAACCATCGATGTCACGCGAAGGCGTCGAGATCGAGCGTGATTTCCACGCCGTCCTTCTCGATGACGATCTTCGGGTGCTCCGCTCCGGTTGCGGCTAGGTACTGGCGCAACGTCGACAACAGAAGATCGTCGCGGCGCTCGATCCTCGAGACCGTGCCCTGATCGGTGTCGAGAGCGGCAGCGACCTGCTTTTGGGTGAGGTTGCTGGCCTTGCGGATGTCGGCAAGACCTTGGGCGTGGATGCGGTTGACGGTTTCTCGTTCGTCCCGATACTTCCGGACCTCCTCGGCGATCAACGGATCGGCGGCGAGTTTGTCGATGCGGTCGTTGATGCGCACGAACCGGGTGCGGGTGGTGTCCTCGTTCATGACGGGTGTCCTCCTCGGGTTTGGTGAAGCCAGTCGCGGATCGCGGTGTCGGCTCTGGGGCCGACGCTGTTGTAGAACACATCCCCCATACGAGCTTTGTCGGCAGCGAACAGAGCGACGACGACCGTGTCGCTGTCGGGAGGAAACCAGCAGATCAGACGGAAAGCGATAGACGGGTCGTAGGGGTGCGCGGTACGCCACACCTGGTAAGTGCGGGACTGGCGCACGCGTTTGAGGTCAGGGGTCTCCGAGGTCGGTGGGCTGTCGAGAGTGCGCAGTTGCTGCAATGCGTCGACCGCGCGGGCGAGGATTCTGCGAGCATGATCGTCGCCGCCGCGGGCTTTGGCTTCGATGCGGTCGAGCCAGTCATAGAACTCCTCGGGTGCGTCGACGTTCACACCATCAGTATGGATTGAACAACATATGGTGTCAAAGTCATATCCGCGATAAGGTTGCTCGGGTGGTGCGGCGGATCGATCCACCTGGCAGTTGGGGATTGATCGTAGGAGTTATGAGACCTCGGGATCACGGCGCAGCTCGGCAATCGTGGCGGGGTCATTGTCGACGTGCAGTTCCGTGATGCGCAGACGTTCCTCTTCGGTCATATCTGGTGGACGCAATACACCGCGGATCGGTTCCCGACAGACCGCGGAACACGCAGCGGCACCTCGTCCCCCGCCGGGGCCGGATGTCGGCTCGTGTCCGGGGCGCGTGGGACGATGACCGGCGTTGATCGGCGCGTGTCGGGACGTGTCGTCGATGCAGCTCAGAGTCGATATTCCGGGCTGGGGTGTTCGGCACGGACCAAGGGGAGTGGGACAGAGTGAGTCAACCGGCCTCAGCAGTAGGCGGTACGACAACGCCAGGTGATCAGGGGGAGCGCAAGCGCGCAGCGTGGTGCCAAGAACACACGAGATGGCACACCACGCTGTGCATCCTGGCGGCCGCGGTCACCTGGTGTCTGATCTGGTGGATCGTGGCCGAAGCAACAACCCTGGACGGCACGAAAGTGTGGGGGACGTGGCGGACCATCGTCCACGGGTTCGGTGGGGTCCTCGCGGGTGTCGCTGGGTGGCGGGGTGCGCGCAGGTACCGCACGTGGCAGAGCACGCGCACCGGTAAGGAGGACGACACCTCACTGTTGTGGCTCGTCGTCGGAGGAATCCTCGCTTCTTTGGTCATTGCAGCGGCGGCGGGATATGCCCAGGCCGAGCTGCTCACCGATCCCGGTGAAGCGGTTGCCTCCCTCGACAGTCCAGAACTGCTGGACATCGCCCGGTCCACCACCTTTGCGCTCGCCGCAATTGGGGCCGTCGCGGTCCTGCTCGTCAACTACCGCAAACAACGATCGGTCGAAGCAGCACTCAAGCACGACCAGGCCAAACACCTGGCCGACCTCGCGCACGAAAACCGTAAGCAGCGGGCCAGCGAGATCGCGGCGCTGCATGAGCGGTACACCACGGCCGTCGCGCAGCTGGCGGACAAAGAGAATCCGGCGATCCGGCTCGGTGGTGTCCATGCCCTCGCGGCCCTCGGCGACGACTGGGCAGTTCAAAAGGTGTTTTCGCAGCGTCAGGTTTGTGTGGACCTGTTGTGTTCATATCTCCGCAGCGTCCCTCGGCTCAATGTGCAGTACGAGCCGAGTGGAGAGGCCTTCGAGTGGGATTGGGACAGGCATTTCCTGGCAGAGGACCGCGACGTACGGAAGGCCGCCCTCGAATGGCTGAGCCTGGATCCACCGATGAGGTGACGGTGTGAGCGTGTCGTAGAACGCGAGAGCCCCTGCAGGGCAGGAGAATCTGAGTTACCACACAAAGATTCCGGCACCAGGACAGGGGCATCTCGCAGGTGAAAGCATCTCACACCGTCACCCCCGTTTTCGACGATCCGAATCTCGTGTCGGCCGCCGGACTGGTTCCGGTGATGCGGCTCGCCGAGACCGCCGGCCTGCACGAACTCCTCGACCGGCACCTGAGCGTCGACTCACCGAACCCGGCCGTCAAGTCCGCGAGCATCGTCGCCGGCCTGCTCGCCGGCGCGGACAGCATCGACGATCTCGACCTCCTGCGACACGGAGCGATGGAGAAGGTGTTCGGCGGGGTGCGAGCGCCGTCGACGCTCGGCACGTATCTGCGCTCGTTCACGCACGGTCACGTGCAGCAGGTCGACGCCGTCGCGGCTCGACTGCTCGCCGGCCTGACCGCGCGGGTGCCGGGCCTGCTCGCCGGCGCGGACCGGATGGTGTTCGTCGATGTCGACGACACGATCCGTGAGGTGCACGGCTACTCCAAGCAGGCCGCGGCGTTCGGGTATTCCGGGGTCCGCGGCTTGAACACCCAGTTGGCGGCGGTATCGACGCCGGCCACGGCCCCGGTGATCGCCGCCGCCCGACTGCGCCGCGGCAACACCGCCTCGCACACCGGGTGCGGCCGCCTGCTCACCCAGGCCATCGGCACCGCCCGCACCGCCGGAGCGAGTGGGCAGATTCTGGCGCGGGCGGACTCGGCGTACTTCTGCCACGCGTTCGTCGGCGCCGCCCAGAAGGCCGGGGCCTGGTTCTCGGTGACCGCGCGGATGAACCCGCAGATCAGGGCCGCGATCACCTCGATCGACGAGGCCGCATGGGTTCCGATCGAGTATCCCGACGCCGTCTGGGACGAGGACGAACGGAGGTGGGTGTCCGACGCCGAGGTCGCCGAAACCGAGGTCACGATCTTCACCTCCCGCCGCATGCGTGAGCACGTCACCTGCCGGCTGGTGGTGCGCCGCGTCAAACGCCTGAACCCGGCCGACACCGGGCAGGGCGAGTTGTTCACCACCCACCGCCACCACGCATTCGTCACGAACTCGACGCTGACGCTGGTCGAGGCCGACGCCCGGCACCGCGACCACGCGATCGTCGAGCAGGTCATCGCCGAACTCAAGGACGGTCCGCTCGCGCATCTGCCGTCGGGGAGGTACGCGGCGAACGCGGCGTGGCTCGCACACGCGGTGGTCGCGTTCAACCTCGCCCGCGCCGCCGGGGTCGCCGCATCGGGGCGCCATGCCCGCGCCCGCTGGGCGACACTGCGCACCCACCTGATCAACATCCCCGCCCGGATCGCATCGTCCGGCCGCCGGTTGACCTTGCACCTGCCCACCCACTGGCCGTGGGAGTCGGCCTGGCGCACCCTGTTCGCCGCCGCGACCAGCCCGCCACCGGTCGCCAGCTGACCACCGGCCCCACGGGCCCCGACCGAGGACATCAGTGGAAGTGCCGAGCAGACCGGCGGGTCGCCCGTGCCCTCAATCCGGCACCGTCCCCGAAATCAATCGGGCGTCAGGCCCGAATCAACGCCGGTGGATCAGGGCTGAGTCGACTCGCCACTGCTGCCGCTCCTATTACTGACCCTGACAATCAGCAACGCGACTCGGGTGAGGAGCGTACGCCGGGCGCTACGGTCGAGATCGATCTGCGTGGCATCGTTCTGGAAGGTATGGACTTGAGTCACGCCAAGTTGTCACATCTGAAAATGCCGAAAGCCTGGCTGGAATCGGCGGATCTGTCGGATGCGCGCATGGAACATGTCGACCTCACGGGCGCGCATCTCGAATACGCCCGACTCGAGCAGACAGTGTTGAACAATGCCACCCTGGCAGGGGCACGGATGAACACCAAGAAAGCGACCAACGCTCACTTCGTGGATGCAGACCTCAAAGGAGCGCACCTCGAAGGCGCCGAGCTGGTGGGGTCGGATCTCACCAGGGCGAAACTTCTTGGTGCGCAGGTCGATAGATACACCTCGTTCATCAGTGCGATCCTCAAAGACGCGGACTTCTCTGGGGTAGAAGTGCGACGCCTCGACTTGGCCGGAGTTGACTACTCCAAGGCGAAGAACTTCGAGCTGAACCCCGAGAAGAACCCCCACCAGACTGATGAGGAGCCGGCCACTGCTGGTGACGACGAGCAGCCAGGCCGGGAAGGGAGTGTCCGATAAACGGTGGATCCGGCCTGGCATCGGTTAGTTGATGCGTCCTTCGAAAGTGATCGCGAAGGCATTGAGGGCAGGCTTCCACCTCATCGCCCATCGTGCCCTACCCCGACCGGTGGGGTCCAGAGCCCGCGTCGCGAGATAGAGACACTTCAGCGCGGCCTGCTCGGTCGGGAAATGCCCACGGGCGCGGATCGCCCGCCGGTAGCGGGCATTGATCGACTCGATCGCGTTCGTCGAGCAGATCACCCGCCGGATCTCGATGTCGTAGTCGAGGAACGGCACGAACTCGCTCCAAGCGTTCTCCCACAACCGCACGATCGCCGGATACTTCGGCCCCCATTTGGTGGCGAACTCGACGAACCGTTCCTTGGCCGCGGCCTCGGTCGGAGCGGTGTAAATCGGCTTGAGATCGCGGGAGATCTCGTCCCAATGCTGACGTGGTGCGAACCGAAAAGTGTTGCGGATCAGGTGAATGATGCAGGTCTGCACCACCGCCAACTCCCACACCGTATTGATCGCATCCGGCAGACCCTTGAGCCCGTCGCAGACCACGATGCACACATCGGCCACTCCGCGGTTTTTGATCTCGGTGAGCACCGCCAGCCAGAACTTCGCGCCTTCCCCGCCGTCGCCGGCCCACAACCCCAAGATGTCGCGTTCGCCATTGACGGTCACCCCGATCGCGACGTAGATCGGCCGGTTGGTGACCTGACCGTCGCGGATCTTGACGTGGATGGCGTCGATGAACACCACCGGATATACCCGATCGAGGGGCCGGTTCTGCCATTCGGTCATTTCCTCGAGCACCTTGTCGGTGATCCGGGAGATGGTGTCCTTCGACACCGACGCTCCGTAGATATCCTGAAAGTGCGCCGAGATCTCGCCGGTGGTAAGCCCTTTCGCGCTGAGGGAAAGCACGATCTCGTCGATGCCGGTCAGCCGCCGTTGCCGTTTGCGCACGATCTTCGGTTCGAAGCTCGACTCGGTGTCCCTCGGGACGTCGATCTCGACCGGGCCGATCTCGGTCAGCACCGTCTTCGATCGGGTGCCGTTGCGGGAATTGCCGCTACCGCGTCCGGCCGGGTCGTTCTTCTCGTAACCGAGGTGCTCGGTCATCTCCGCGTCGAGTGCGGTTTCGAGCACGTTCTTCGTCAACTGCCCGAGCAGTCCGTTCGGGCCCATCAGTTCGACGCCTTGTTCCTTGGCCTGGGCCAGTAGCTGCTGCGCCAACTCCAGCTGGTTCACCTCGTCCGCCATGGGCTCCAGTGTTTCCGTCATAGTCGATCCTTCCCGCCAAGCTCGCTGCTCGGCGTGTCAGGCCAACCCGGATCCACCGTTATTCAGACAGTCCCCCGCCACCGACCCACAGTCCGAGGATGTCGCGGTGGCCATCGACGGTCACCCCGACTGCCACGTAGACGGGTCGGTTGGTGACCTGTCCGTAAGCGGTCCTTGACGTGGATCGCGTCGATGAACAGCACTGGATACGCCGGATCGAGCGGCCGCCCGGTTCATCCGGCCATCTCGTCGAGCACCTTGTCGGTGATCTTGCTGATCGTGTTCTTCGACAGCGACGCTCAGGAGGCGCCGTCGAAGTGGGCGAAGATCTCCCCGGTGGTCAGACGCTTCGCCGACAGCGACAAGGTGATCTCATCGACCCCGATCAGTCGCCGCTATCCTTTCTTGACGATCTGCGGATCGAACGACGAGCCGGTGTCACGCGGCACCTGGATCTGAAAGGCTTCAGGAATGGGAGCGATGTCCGAGGAGCTTCGTCCGTCCCGCAGAGGCCGCGACGATTGGTGAACAACGCCATCGTTATCGTGTGTGGTGATGGTTGATGAATCCGCGTTCACACGGGGCGCACGACTTCGTCTGGGCCTGCACGTGCTCGTTGTCGTGCTGGCGTTGATCGTCCTGCTGCGTGCGGTGCTGCTTTCCGAAGCATCGGCGGGATGGATCGGTGCGTTGACTGCGCTGTTCGTTGTCGTTCACATCGTAGGTGCCAGTTCGTTGCGTGCTCCGGCTGCGCGATTCGCTTGGTTGGGATCATTGTGTGCAGTGTGGGTGGCGATGGCGCTTCTGGGCGCCGACGCGGCGTACGTATCGTTCGGGCTCATCCTGCTCTTCATGACCGAGGTGCCGCTCGTGCCCGCTGTGTCTGCGGTGGCGGTGATCACTGGTGCCAACGTGCTGATCGGCGTCCACACTCGCGGACAGTGGGGCGGAGCGCTGGTCGGGTCGTTGCTCGGGGCTGTGGTCGGTGTCGTGGTCGGGCTCGGTTTTCGGGTGCTGTTCTACGAGACGGAGCGCCGGCAGCAGTTGATCGAGGATTTGCATCGCACTCGCGCGGAGCTGGCGGAGACCGAGCGTTCCGCGGGCGAACTGGCCGAACGTGAGCGGTTGGCCAGCGAGATTCACGACACCGTCGCGCAGGGGCTGAGCAGCATTCAGATGCTGTTGCACGCCGCTGAGGCCGAAGATCTGCCCCCGGGTGTAGCGGACAAGATCGTCATGGCTCGGCGGACCGCGTCGGCGGGATTGGCGGACGCGAGACGTCTGATCGCAGCTCTCTCGCCCGCTGACCTGGCGGGCAGTTCGCTCGCCGACGCGTTGGGCAGGGTGTGTGAGCGAGCCGCGGCTGGAAGGGTTGACGTGCGTCTTCTCGTCGAGGGACAGGCGGTGTCCTTGCCGATGCCGTTGGAGTCGGCGCTGGTGCGCCTCGTCCAGGGCGCGGTCTCGAATGTGGTGCGCCATGCCGATGCCGGCCACGCGGTGGTTACCCTCGGCTATGGTGCTGACGCCGTACACCTGGACGTGGTCGATGACGGACGGGGCTTCGATCCCGCGATCCTCGACGATCCGTCCGCACACAACTTCGGGCTCAATGCCATGCGGACCCGGGTCGAGCAGCTCGATGGGCAGTGGTTCATCGAATCGGAACCCGGCCACACCGCAGTGTCGGTGACGTTTCCGCTTCCACAGCAAGGGGAGGAGCTCCGATGATCCGGCTGATGCTCGCAGACGACCATGCGATCGTCCGCGCCGGACTACGAGCGCTGCTCGAGCTGCATTCGGATGCAGTCTCGATCGTCGCCGAAGCCTCCACGGGTCAACAAGCCGTTGCGCTGTGCAGGGAGGGGGGGATCGACCTCGTTCTCATGGATCTGCGGTTCGGCACCGGACTGAGCGGCGTGGAGGCGACCAGCCGGATCCGGGCTCTGCCGAACGCTCCGCGGGTGCTGGTGGTGACGAACTACGACACCGATGCCGAGATTCTGCGCGCAATCGAGGCCGGCGCTAGCGGCTATCTCCTCAAGGACACTGCGCCGGCCGAACTCTTCACGGCAATCGTCGCGGCAGCAGGGGGTGCGAGCGCGTTGTCACCGTCGGTGGCCTCGAAACTGATGGCGCAGATGCGTGCGGGCCCGACCCTCACCCCACGCGAGATTCAGGTGTTGGAGGCTGTGGCCGCAGGGTTCTCCAACCGAGAGATAGCGCGTCGGATGTTCCTCAGCGAGGGCACGGTGAAGACGCACCTGACGAACACTTTCGGCAAACTGGGTGTGCGATCCCGGACCGCAGCTGTGGCACAGGCACGGGCGCGGGGGATCATCGACGGCACCATCGACTAGATCTACCGCTCGGTCCGACGGTCGGGTGCTGTCTCTGTCCGTATCGGCTGCGTGTGTCGCCCGGGTGGCTCCGGACTGCGCTGCTTCACGCGGTCTCTATCGAAAGTCGTAGATGAATCTCACCGTTCGTTCGATGTGCCAGAGCGCGTAGTCCGGTCGGATGGAAGGTATGAAGATACTTGTCAATTCCGCGTTCGGGTACGCCGTCGCGGGTCTGGCGTCGGGCCTGTACTACCGGGAGCTGACCAAGGCCCAGGACTTCGACGGCCCGACTCAACTGTCCATCGTGCACACCCATTTCCTGGTTCTCGGGGTGCTGTTCCTGCTGATTGTTGCCATTTTCGAGCGCCTGTTGGTGCTCTCGGCCAGCCCGCTCTACCGCTGGTTCACCGTCACCTTTCACGCCGGCCTGATCCTCACGGTGGCGATGCAGCTCGTCCACGGGACCATGCAGGTCTTCGGTAAGGATGCGTCGGCCGCGATTTCGGGAATCGCCGGGATCGGTCATGTCCTGCTGACCGTCGCCTTTGTCGTCTTCTTCCTCGCACTTCGAAGCACAGTCGCGCGCACACCACAACATCGCGACGTTCACCAGATAGCAGACACATCAACGAATGCGGAGGAAGTGGCATGAGTGACCTGCCTCAACGACCGACGGCGACGTCGGATGCCCGCATTCTGGTGCGGGCGTTCCGTATCGTGGCGACGCTGGAAGCAGTGACCTGGCTCGGGTTGCTGATCGGCATGTACTTCAAGTGGATAGCCGAGAGCACCGAGGTCGGCGTCCGTATCTTCGGATCCCTGCACGGGGCGGTGTTCGTGACATTCGTCGTGCTCTCGATCGCAATGTACGTCCGGCTCGGATGGCGCCTGCGGACCCTACTGTTGGCGTTGGTTTCTTCTCTGCCGCCGTTCGCCACGATCGCGTTCGAGGTGTGGGCTGCCCGTACCGGGCGCTTCGTCCCGGGCGCGGACCGCTACTCCGACTTTCCGTCTCACTATCCGACGTCGGTGCGATGAACGCATTCAGTCGAGTTTGGATGCCCTGATATGACATCACGCTTTATGAACACTCTCTTCGGATCGCGGCGTCGGGCCGGCATCGTCGTGCTGCTGTGGATCATCCTCGCGGGCGCCCTCGCGAGCATCGCGCCGGCCTTGGAGGACGTCGAAAACAACGCGGGAGCGAACGATCCGCCCCCGTCATCGCAATCCGTGCAGGCTGCCGAACTCGCTGCCCGCGAGTTTCCCCGCAATGAGGGCACCCCGGCGATCGTCGTCGTGCACGGCGCCGACGGGGCCACGACGGCGGCGGCAGTGGAGCGGATCGTCACGAGCATTGACGGTGCGAGAGCCGACAATCCCGCGATCGCCGCGATAGTCACCGCCGACGGCCCGGGCGGCGACAATCTGCGCACCACCGACGGTGACAGTGAGATGATTGTCGTATCGCTGACAGGCGACCCGACCGACGAATCGTTCCAAAACACGGTCGGTGAGCTGCGCGATCTGGTCAGCGAGGCCGCCGGACCTGCTGATGCGGCGGTCACCGGGCCTGCAGGAATCGCCACCGACACCGTCAAGGTGTTCAGCAGCGGCGACAAGATCCTGCTCCTCGGAACGATCCTGCTGGTCGCCATCATCCTCCTGGTGATCTATCGGTCGCCGGTCCTCGTGGTTGTCGCGCTGGCCGGTGTGGGCGTCGCGATGCGGCTCGCCGAGACGGTGGGCGCGATGATGGCCGACGCGGGATGGTTCGATATCAGTTCGCAGACCGCGTCGATCATGACCGTGCTGCTGTTCGGTGTCGGCACCGACTACGCACTGATCGTCACCGCCCGCTACCGTGAAGCCCTCGCGGAGGAATCGAATCGCTCCGCCGCCATGATGCGGGCGCTGCGAGGAGTGTCCGAGGCGATCTTGTCGAGTGTCTCGACGATCGTCCTGGCCATGCTGGCTCTGCTCGTAGCGGTCTCTCCGGCCCTGCGTGGATTCGGCCCCTATCTCGCGCTGGGCGTCGCTTCGATGGGGCTGGTCGCCTTCACCTTCACCCCCGCACTCATGTTGCTCTTCGGAGGAAAACTGTTCTGGCCCTCCACAACCCAGACTGCGTCGGGACGCGCCGGTGGCAAGGTCTGGGAACGGATCGCGGATCTGGTCGACCGATCGCCGAAGACTGTGCTGGTATCCACACTCCTCGGTCTTCTCGTGATGACCGCGGGCCTGGCCGGCTATCGTGAAAGCTTCGACTTCATCAGCGGATTCCGCATCGATACTCAGTCCGAGGCCGGTCAGAACATGATCGCCGACGCATTCGGACCCGGGGAGATCGCGCCGTCCACCGTCTACGTCACCACCCCGGCCGGGACACCGGCACCCGACTGGAACCAGATCACCAGCCGCCTGTCGGACGTGGACGGGGTGGCCCGAGTCGGTGAGCAACCCGCGGTCAGCGCTGACGGGACAACGGCAGCATTCCAAGTCGCCCTCACCGACAACCCCTACAGCCCTGAGGCAATGGACCGCGTAGACACCCTCGCGTCCGCTGCTCGGACTGCAGCGGACAGTGCGGGGATCGACGGTGCGCAGGTCCTCGTCGGCGGCGAAACAGCTCACTCCGCCGATATCCGGGCGGCGCTCGATCGCGACAACTGGGTCGTTGCCGCACTGGTCCTCGTGATCGTCGCCGCCGTCCTGGCACTGCTGCTGCGGTCCGTGCTCGCGCCTCTGTACCTGATCGGGACGCTGGTGTTGTCGTTCACCGCGACACTCGGGATCACGACCTTCATCACTGTCACGCTGCTCGGGGACGAGGGGATCGGGAACCGCGTTACGATCTACATCTTCGTGTTCCTGGTCGCTCTCGGTGTCGACTACACCATTTTCCTGATGAGCCGCTACCGGCAAGAGCTATCGGCGCATCCACCACGGGCGGCCCTGCGGGTAGCGCTCACCCGATCAGGCGGGGTGATTTCGTCTGCAGGACTCATCTTGGCAGCCACCTTCGCGGTGCTGACCACCCAACCGATCCGGGAACTGTTCCAGTTCGGTCTCGCGATGGCCATCGGGATCCTGCTCGACACCTTCGTTGTCCGTCCGCTTCTCGTTCCCGCGATCATGCGGCTACTCGGAGATAAGGCGCTGTGGCCGAGCGTGACCGAGGCGAATGCGAAGCCGGCGATGGAACCGTCCCACGCCTGAGGTACCGCCGCCAAGTGCCCGCGTCCCCGTAGACGGACGCGGGCACTCAGCGGGGCCTGGCCGTCCTCTCAGCCCGCTGAGTTGAGGGGCTGTTCGAACAACCGAATGCGGCGTCGACCTCCGCCGGGACTGCTTCGTGATGCCCTTCCTCCTCCGCCCTGCCCGTCGATCGAGCGTCGTGAGGGACGAGGCGACAAAACGGTGCGTTTGTTATGCGCGCTCTGTCGGGGTGGTGGTACCAGCAGCGCGCAGCGCGTCGTCAGGATCGCTGTTGTGCTTGCCGGCGAACGCGCGATAGCCCATGACCACCAGCCAGACGTAGGCGAGCGTCTTCGGGATCATCAACAGGCCGACGGTCTCGTTCTGCTGTGCCCACAGCACAACGGGGAGGTAGAACCCGAACGAGAGAGTCACCGCCGGCCAAGCGAAGCGGTAGAAGGCGTCGCCCCGAGCACGGACCCACAACGCGCCAATGATGACCACGCCGAGGATGAGGAAGGGGATGTTGCGGATGATCCCCCACGACAACGGCGGGTCCGCGCTGAATATGTCGTTCTGCGGCAACAGAACCAGCAACACGTGCACGATAGCCGCCGTATACACGACAATGCTCATCACCGGGCTCGGTCCCAACGGCCGGTAGGTGCCTTCGGTGCGCGTTTCTCGTGCGGTCGGCCAGCGTCGCAGGATGAGCAGATAGACCAGCACGTAGAAGGCCGTCATGGTCAGCGCGGTGACCAGCTTGCCGTAACCGAGGGAAACATGGTGGGCCTCGACGCCGGTGGTGTTCAATGCCCACACCCGGGCGAGCAGGTGGAACGAGTCGCCGAAGCCGAGAACGATCGCGGTCCAGCCCGCCAGTTGCGCCGGCAGCTCGCCCCGGCGCGCAGGCCCGCCGCGCAAGATGAGTACGCCGAGCGTGAAGATCGTCAGTAGATAGGTGATGTCGAAAGCCGACTCGAATATCGCTCGCAATGCCACAACCCCTTTTTTCGTTCGCCGCCGGTTCATCGAACTGCGCACCGTGTGAGAATCCGGTTACATTGTCCGAACGCCGATTCCGTGCTCGACGAACGACGGCCATCGGGCCCCGCCGCGGCGGGGCCCGATGGTCCTGAAGGTAGTCGCCGCTGCGCCTCAGGACGCCGGCGTGGAAAGACGGCTGTAGGTGGGAAGCAGCGCTCCGCTGCGCATTCCATAGGCGCGGTCGACGAGGATCAGCTGACTCAGGTCATGGGTGACCATCACCGTGGCCACGTTCCGGTCGCGGCTCAGTTCCGCGAGCAGACTGACGATCTCGCGGCTACGGTCCTCGTCGAGTGCCGAGGTCGGTTCGTCGACCAGCAACACCGAGGGGTCGTTGATCAGCCCGCGCGCAATCGCGACACGCTGGCACTGTCCGCCCGACAGCTGGTGGGGACGCCGATCGAGCTGCTTCTCGAGACCGAGCGAGCACAACAGGTCCGCGGCGCGCGCTCGGCTGTCGCGGACCGACCCGCCGGCGAGGTGGGTCATCATCTGCAGCTGCTCGACGGCGGTCAACGACGGGAGCAGGTTCGACTGCTGGAACACGAAGCCCGCCTGCGTTCGCCCCGGTCGAGTACGCAGGTCGTAGCGTAGTCGAGCGCTGCATCAATCGGCTCGAACACTTCCGTTACCTGGCTACCCCGCTACGCCAAACGGGCTGCCTACTTCCGGTCCGAGTTGATCATCGCTGCGATCGTCCTATGGCTTCGATGATTCATAGGTCAGGCCCCTAGGCGGTATGGGCAGCCCCCGACTCGACGTCGGGAGCTACCCATACCGCCTAGTACTGCAACGACAGTTTGTGATGCCGTCGTTTGTAGTGACTGACGCGGGCTCTGGCTTGGCTGATGCGACGCCAGTTCGACCAGTGCCACAGGTGGGCGAAGGCATGACGAACGGGACAGGCGATACGATTGAACAGTCTTCGAATCTCGTTGACTGTCAGAGGAATCAGCTTACCGGAACCGGATGAAGATCCCCCTTTTGCGCGTCTCGACGCAGGATCGTCAAGAACGCGGCCGCAGCCATCGACAAGGTGATGTGCCGGTACCAGGCGGTGTAACCCCGGACCTGGTAATGGTCGAGGCCGGTCTCGTTCTTCGCCGTCTGGAAGCACTCCTCGATCGCCCACCGGCTGCCGGCCACCCGCACCAACTCGGCAAGCGGGGTTTCGGCCGGGCCGTAGCAGATGTAATAGGCGATCTCGTCGGGATCGGTGAGCGACCGACGGGCCAGCAACCAATGACCGCGGCCCGGTTCACGGATGGGCCGGATCGGGGCGGCCGCCCAGTCGTAGACCCGCGGTCCGTGCGCACCATCGCCGCACGACAGCCGTTGCCACGCCGACGCATCGAGCTCGGCGATCACGGTGTGGGCGCGGCGCTGCCGCACCTGCATCGACACCACCATCTGCGTTTTCGGCACCGCCAGCACGTGCGCCATTCCGCGCGATTCGAGCCACATCCGCAGCCGGCCGACCTGCCCGTAGGCCTCGTCGGCAGTAACCCACCCGAACGGAATCCCGGCATCGAGTGCGCGTGCGAGCATCGTCTGGGCCAGTTCGGGTTTGGTCGCGAACTCGACGTCGTCGTCGATGCCGGCATCGCGACACCGATCGCGGTCCTCGGTCCAGGCTCTCGGTAGATACAACTCTCGGTCGATCAACGCCCGACCACGGTCGGAGGCGTAGGCCAGGAACACCCCGACCTGACTGTTCTCGATCCGCCCGGCGGTTCCGGAATACTGCCGAGCCACTCCGGCGGATCTGTTGCCCTTCTTCAGAAAACCGGTCTCGTCGACGATCAACACCCCGGCGGTCTCGTCGCCGATCGCTTCGACCACCACGTCTCGCACGTCATCGCGCAGCCCGTCGCCGTCCCAGGCGTAGAAGTTCAGCAGTCGTTGCATACCTTCCGGGCCGGTGTCCCCGGCGGCCTCGGCCAGTGTCCAGCCGTTCTTCCGTTCGACCTCCGCGAGCAATCCCCGGACATACGCCACCATCCGCCGCCGTGACTCCACCCGCGAGAACCGGTGCGCGAACCGACTGCAGAACGCTGTGAACCCGGCTGACCATTCCAACACCTCCGACTGCACCAAGATCAAGTACCATAGACACAACCTCGGTCACAAACTGTCGTTGCAGTACTAGTCCATCAGGATGTGTTGCACCGCGGGACTGGTGATCCGGCCCCCGGATGGCCGTGAAACAGCATCGGAGGTGGTGTTCCGGGGGTGAGGATGTCGCGGTCGGTGTCGGGCCCGCGAGCGGCCACGGGCACACCCCTCGTCGCACCCGCGTGGTTGCCCTCGCCTCGTTGCATCCCATGTCGTCGGTCTCGGCTACCGCGTCAGCGTCCGGGGCGGTTGCGCTCTCTGCTGGGGCCACGGACACTGCGGGTATGGCCACGTCCACGCAGCGGTCCTCCTCCACCGTCGCCGCCGCAGCAGCGGCGCGGCTGCACTCGGTGCTGAATCTGGCGGTGCTGGGTTTGGCCGCGTTCGGTCTGGGTGTGGCGGGTTTGGTGGCACGGTCGTTTCCCGCCTCGTGGTCCGGTGTCGCCGTGTCGGTGGTTTTCGTGGTGGGGCCTTGGCCCCTGGTGGTGGACACGGGGGTGGTGGTTACGCAGGGATGGCCAGGGTAGCGGCCAGGGAGGCTTCGTAGGAGAATGGGGCTTGGTAACCGCAGGCTGAGTGGCGTCGGCGGGTGTTGTACCGGTTGGCCCACCAGAAGATGCGGCGCCGGCAGGTGACGGCGTCGGGGAAGGCGTGCGCGCCGGCGAGGAGCTCGCGTTTGCAGCTCGCGTTCAGGCTCTCGGCCAGGGCGTTGTCAGCGCTCGAGCCGACCGCGCCCCGGGAGAGCCTGAGTCCGTGTCTGGCGGCAGCAGCGGCGAAGTCCTTGGAGACGTACTGGGCTCCGTGGTCGCTGTGAAAGATCGCCCCGGCCAGGGACCCGCGGGCTGCGGCGGCCATGTCGAGGGCGTCGGTGACCAGGCTGGTGCGCATGTGGTCGGCGATGGCCCACCCGACCAGTGCCCGGGAGCAGCAGTCGATGACGGTGGCCAGGTAGAGGAACCCGCCGGTGGCGATCGGCAGGTAGGTGATGTCGCCGACGTACTTGCGGTTCGTTGCCTCGGCGGTGAAGTCCCGCTTGATCAGGTCCGGGACGTCCTGGTCGGCAGGGGCCGGGATCGTGGTCCGCACCCGGCGACGCAGCCGCAGCCCGGGCAGGTGATGCTCGCGCATGACCCGGGCCACCCGTTTGTGGTTCACCCGCTCATCGGGGTCGACGCCGTCGTTGAGCTCGGCAGTCACCCGTGGTGCCCCGTAGGCCGGGTCGTCCTTCTGCACCGCCCGGATCCGGTCGGCGAGCACCTGGTCGTCGACGGCCCGCTGCTCCCGGGCAGGGGCAGCCTCGACCCAGGCGTAGAACGAGGACCGGTTGATCTCCAGCACCTGGCACAGCCGCTTCACCTCGTAGGTGTCTCGGTGGTCGGCGACGAACTGGAAGCGGCTCACCAGTTCGTCTCCCCGGCGAAATACTTGGCTGCCTTGCGCAGGATGTCGCGCTCGGTGGCCAGCATCCGCTTGTCGTCCTCCAGGCGACGTACCTGGGCCTCCAGGCGGGCGATCCGGGCCTGTGGGGACTCACCCTCGGGCGCGTCGCTGTGCGGGTCGGAGGCTTCGGTCCTGGGGCCGGTGTACCCCTGCTCGCGCCGCCAGGTCGCCAGCGTGCCGCGGGAGACGCCGAGATCGGCAGCGACCCCTCTCAACGTGGCGCCCGGGGTGTGCTCGTACAGCTCGACCGCCTCACGCCGGAACTCATCGGTGTAGTTCTTCCTGGGCATGGTGTAGATCTTCTCGCTTCCTCCAGCCAGTGCTGGGTTCGGCGTGTCCACCCTCCGGGGTCAGGGCCCGTGCTCGGTGTGGTTGCGGCATTGCCGGTGTTCGGCCCGCCCCTGGGGCGGTGGCGTAGCGGTTACACCGCCGTCGCCGCAGTGTTCGCCGTGGCCACCCCGTGGATGGCTGCCGCGGTTCAGTTCGCAGGCGTATTGGCCTTGCTCGGTGTGGGGGTTGTGGTGATCGGGTTGTGTGAGCACCTTCCGGTGGTGCGATATGCGGGTCTTGCTGCGTTTGTCGTCGGTGTGGTCACCTCGTCGGATTTCGCACGGGGGTGGCTGCCGCTGGCCGAGACCGGAACCTATGAGCTGGTCCCGGCGCTGGTGACCGCGATTGTCGGGGTGGGCGCGGCAGTGGTGGGGGTGTGGCTGTGGGTGCAGAACCGTCGGGACGCAGGCAAGCCGGTCTCGCCCGAGTTTCGATAACCGACACGAGTACTCGCGCTGCGCGGGGTCAGCTGTACCGGATCGATATCGAGTCCGGATCCGTTTTCCCAGGGGAATTCCCTTGTGACGGCTCTCGTTCCGCATGTCGCGGCCCGGTGTGGTCGTGTGGTGGAACTGATCTGCCGGCCGGGTCCGTGCCTGTGCCTCCGCCGTGCCGGGGCTAGGTAGCCGACTCCCGAGATCGATGGGACTCCACGCCGCATCCGTTGGTGGTGAGGGGGTTTCTCGGGCCGTGTCGGTGCTGTAGGGGGTCAGCGCGGTGTGCGTAGTGCGTTCCAGGCTGCGTCGGCGAGCAGGGTGGCGTGGCGGGGGAGGCGGTCGGGGGTGGTGTTGCCGATCAGGCAAGAGCGGGCCATTTCTTGTGCGGGGCCGATCCATATGCAGGCCAGGACGTCGAAGGGGAGGCTCTGGACTCGTTCGTGGTCGACCTGGTTGGTGTACCAGGTGTGGACGTGGTCGAAGAAGGTGTCGTTGAGGGCGGCGATGCGGGGTGCGGCCAGGGCGGTGACGTCGGGATCGTGGAGTGTGTAGAGCAGCCGGGCTTGGCCGAGATGGTCACCGATCCATCGCAGGTGGTAGGTCACGGCGGCGCAGATTCCGGCTTCGGCATCGTCCGGGTGGTCCTGCAGCACGCTCAGGAAGCCGTGCTGGTAGTCGGCGAGGGCGTGTTCCTGTAGTGCGGCGGCGAGGTGGGCCTTGCTCGGGAAGTGGTGGTAGAGGCTGCCGGTGCTGGCGCCGGTGGCCTGCTGGATCGCGCTCATCGTCGTTGCCGCGTAGCCGCGCGTGTCGAACAGTGTCAGTGCGGCGTCGAGCAGCATGTCTCGGCGGGGGCGTTCGTGGCGTTGCGAAGGCATACCCCGGATGCTAGAAGTAGAGACAGTCTCTAGAGAACATCTCTAGTCGGGGTCAGGGGGATCGGATGGACAGCTTCTACACACGGTGCGGCGACTCGACGTTCGAGAGCACACCGGCGACCGCCGGACCGTGGGGACCGCAGACTCAGCACGCGGGCCCGCCGTCGGCGTTGCTGGCGGGGGAGATCGAACGGCTTCATGTGTCCGAGGGCCGGCGACTGGGCCGGGTGGCGGTGGACATCCTCGCCCCGATCCCGGTTGCCCCGATCACCGTGTCCACCTCCGTGGCGCGGCCCGGTACACGCACCACTCTGATCGAGGCGGTCGGCACGATCAACGACACACCGGTGGTGGCTGTGCGCGCCTGGGTCCTCGCCCGCGTCCCGTGCGACTATCCGGCCACCGAACCGTCGTCGCTGCCGGGATACGACCGGCCCGAACGCGCCCGCGACGGCGGTACCATCGCCGGCGCCAGCCTCGACGGCTACCTCGGCGCGACGCAGTTCCGGTTCACCGCAGGTAGTTTCGCCGAGTTCGGTCCCGCCACCGCGTGGGGACGGACCCGGTGTGCTCTGGTGCTCGGTGAGGAACTCACTCCGTGGCAGCGGGTGTTGATCCTGACCGACTCGTCGAGCGGGTTGAGTATGGCGGCCGATCCTCGGCGGTACCCGGCGATCAACCCGGATCTGCACGTGGTTTTGCACCGCGATCCGGTCGGGGACTGGATCGGTATCGATGCGCGCACCCACACGGTGCCCGGACACGGCAGCGCGGCGTATGCGCGTGTGAGTGACGCGGCGGGGATGGTCGGAACGAGCACCCAGACGCTGTACGCGAGCACCGCGGTGTGACACGCCCAGGGATCGACCTCGACTCCCCAGTGATCCGCAACGGCCTACCGATCCGAACGTCACGGTCCCGGGCCGGAGGGGACGTGTTATCTGTGCAGGTCGCAGCGTATCCCCGTGCCGGTTCGTGTCCGTGCCGCAGGTGTCCGCCGGTGAGTGGGTCCACAAACAGGTCAGCGGATTTCTTCGATCACGCTCGTGCCCTTACCCGGGCGGGATTCCCAGGCCCAGTCCTCTTCTATGCGTAGGCGAGCGTCGCTGAGCACTTCGATCCGACTGTCACAGACTCCGCTCGCGGTCGTGCCGTCGACACTGAGATGCGCGTAGCGAAAGTGCAGCCGTTCACCGTCACGTGTTCCGACGAGGAAACCCCGCACGATCTCTCCGCCGTCGTAGTCGGCCCAGATGACAGCGTTGTCCTGGTGGTACCGGAAACGGGTGGCGCTACCGACCTGTCCGGTAGGCGAGTTGCTGACACCGGCGAACACCCTGCCCTCGAGGTCGAGGGTGGAGGACGAGGGGTGCGCAGCATCGACAGGGGTCATCCCGGCACCATAGCCAAGACCCACCCAGCCGTGTTGGCTCGCAGACCCGCGCGGAGCCTCCGCCGATCGTGGTGGACAAGCACCTCCGGACGCTCACCCGGTCAGGACGCGGTCGGTTTCGTCTCGGAGCGTGGTGTCGCCGCCTCGAGGTTGTCGAGCATCGTGGCCAGCGTCCGCAGGACGGTCTCGTAGTCCTCGGAGGAGACACCTTCGGTCAGGATCTGTGCAGTGCGCGCTTGCGTGCGGCTCATCTGCTCGAGCAGCTCGCGGCCCGCATCGGTGATCCGCATGGCGGTGGTACCCGGGGCGACCGGATCGAGGTGCAGCCAGCCGTTGTCGGTCAGGGAGGCGAGCAGGTCGTCGATCCGGGTGGGGGTATAGAAGGCGGCGGCTTCCGCGGAGAACTGTTCGAGGGTCAGATCGGGGTCGTCCTGTGCGGTGCGAAGGGCCTGCCAGTGGCCACGGTCGACGCCGTGTGCTTGGTGCAGGGCTTGGTCCACGTAGCGGTGCAGGGCGTTGTCGACGGATTTGATCAGGTAGCCGAGCGGCGGTGTCGTGTTCATGCGTGTGCTCCCTACGCTGGTGCCCGCACCGTGCGGCGCGGTCATCGGGTGGCGGCGGCGTTGGTGTCCTCGCGGCCGCCACGGTGGTGGTGTGGTGCTGCGGTGCGCTCACCGGCTGCGGCGAGGGTGCCCGCAGCCGGGTGGGTTCAGCGCTGTTCGTCGGTGACCAGGCGGTAGAGCACGTATCCGACGAACCATGCGGTGAGAAGAACGCAGAGCACGAGAAGGATTTCGATCGCAAGGACCAGCATGCGGACTCCCTGGTTAGTGGGTACTCACTAACCAAGAGCGTAGGTTACCGTCAGGGCATGCCCGACCACGCCCCTACCGCACGTGATCGCATCCTCGACGCCGCGGCGAGCATCATGCGCGACCGCGGGATCGCCAAGGCGACCACCAAGCAGATCGCGGCGGCCGCCGGCTACTCGGAAGCCATGATCTACAAACTCTTCGACGACAAGATCGACCTGTTCCTCAGCGTCCTGCGCGAACGAGTGCCCACCGTCGACATCCTCACCCGCACAGACCGCACCCCCGGTGACGCCGACACCCTCGACGGCAGACTGCGGGCGACGATCGAGCAGATCACCGCCTTCTACCGGCAAACCTTCGCGATCGGCGCTTCCCTGTTCTCCGACGCCGCCCTGCTCGAACGCCACCGCGAAGCCGTCATCGCGCACGGCGCCGGCCCGGCTCTGCTGCCCGCCGCCGTGGCCCGATTCCTCGGGCAGGAACAACGCGCCGGCACCGTGGCCGCCGACGCCCCCATCGACGGAGTCGCCGCATCGATCGCCGGTGCCTGCTACCTGCGGGCGTTCCTCGAACGGTTCTACGGACCCGACCATCCCCAGCAGCCGATGACCGAGTTCGCCGCCTCGATCATGGCCACGGTCCTGCCCGCCCTGACCACACACCCCGCCGCGTCCACCCCCAGCGACTGACTCACAGCCACACAGACGACGATCTGCGGTTGGAGTCACCGCAGAGCCGCGTCCACGCTGGTGAGGCATGGCCTGGAATCCGTAGGTGCTCAGCGCGGTGACACATTGCATGTTCAGAGTCGTTGCCCGCGCCGTACTCGGCGAAGCTCGCACGGACCGACACTCGAAGAATCAACCCCGTAC
>NZ_JBAQXC010000175.1:0-5302 GCF_049299235.1 Rhodococcus sp. (in: high G+C Gram-positive bacteria)
GGTCGACGGCGGCGGCAGTGCCCGGCGCACGGCCGCGCTCAGGCTCGGCGCACCCGCATCGAGCTCAGCGGCCAGCCTGGGCACCGTCGCGCGTACCCCGGCGGTGTCGGACAGTCCCGAGTACACGCCGCCCAACAGCGGGTCGACGCTGCGCCGCACCACCTGCTCACCGAACCGCGATCCGACGAGTTCGGCGACGGAAACGTCGCCGCCGCGCTGCCACTCGAGCGGCACACTCGGCTCCGCGGCGATCCGGGCGAGCGTGGCGGCGTCGACGAGACCGGTCAGGGCCTCCGCGTCGGCGGGAATGCCCATCAGGGTGCCGGACGGCATCGGATGCAACTCGGCGCCCGCATAGATCAGCGATCGGGCACCCGACGGATGCACGATCTGATCGGTCAGTCCCAGGTCCGCGAGCAGCGCGGGCATCTCCGGGTACCGGCCGATGAACGCCTCGGCACCCACGTCGACGGGTCCACCGCCGATCGGGACAGTGCGCAGTTTGCCGCCCATCCGATCGGACTGTTCCACGATCACGATGCGGGCGTCGGCCCCGAGGCTCGTCCGAAGCCGGTAGGCCGCGACGAGCCCACTGAGGCCACCGCCGACGACCGCAACTGTCGGCGCGGTCACAGCGAGTGCACCAACTCGACGACCCGGGTCAGCACTGCCGGATCGGTGTCCGGCAGCACCCCGTGACCCAGGTTGAAAATGTGTCCGGTGGCACCGGAGGCGCACGCGCGATCCGCTTCGGCCGCGATCCGGCGCACCTCGCGTTCGACGACATTCCATTCGGCGAACAGGATCGCCGGGTCCAGGTTGCCTTGCAGTCCCTTACCCGCGCCGACGCGCCCCGCCGCGACATCGAGCGGGATCCGCCAGTCGACGCCCACGATGTCCGCACCGGCCTCGCCCATCGCGCCGAGCAGTTCGCCGGTGCCGACCCCGAAGTGGATGCGCGGCACACCGGCCGTCTCGATCTCGGCGAGCACACGCTGCGAATGTGGCAGTACGTATTCGCGGTAGTCGGCGAGTGAGAGCGCTCCGGCCCACGAATCGAACAATTGGATCGCGTCGACTCCGGCGCGCAACTGGGCCTGCAGGAATGCGATCGTGATGTCCGCCAGTCGGCCGAGCAGCGCGTGCCAGGTCGTGGGGTCGGACTGCATGAGCGCTTTGGTGCGCTCGTGGTTGCGGCTCGGTCCGCCCTCGATGAGGTAGGACGCCAGGGTGAACGGCGCTCCGGCGAACCCGATCAGCGGGGTGTCACCGAGTTCGCGGACGAGCAGTCCCACCGCGCGCGCGACGGCACCGACCTCCCCGTCTTCGAGTGTGGGCAGAGCGGCCACGTCCGCGGCGGACCGGATCGGGTTCGTCACGACCGGACCGGTGCCTGCAACGATGTCGAGGTCGATGCCCGCGGCCTTGAGTGGGACGACGATGTCCGAGAACAGGATGGCGGCGTCGACCTGGTGCCGCCGAACGGGCTGCAGGGTGATTTCGCAGACCAGTTCCGGATCGAAGCAGGATTCGAGCATTCCGATTCCGGCACGGATTTCCCGGTACTCGGGCAGTGACCTGCCGGCCTGGCGCATGAACCACACCGGCCGGTGAGCCGGTCGCCGTCCGGTCGCGGCCGCCAGGAACGGCGCGGTGGGCAGGTGCCTGCGGTACGGGTATTGCGCCCCGCTGGTCGTCGCCGAATTCGTGTCTTCCAGATCGCTCATGTGCCCCAACGCTCGTCGCCCGGTTCGTCGTGTCCTACCCCGGTCATGCTGCCAGATGCAGCAGCGCCGCCGCCCATGCGCATGCCTCGCCTGTACCGTCGGCCACAGACTCGGCGACGAACCGGACTCGGGGGGCGGAACCGGCGCGCCTCCCGCGCCGAGGACAGGGGCCCGTCTACCGTCCGCGGTGTGACCAAGTCCGGATCCACCGCCGAGCCGGAACCGTTCCGGCGTGCCGTCGAGTCGATGAGTGCAGCGTCGGTCCATCCGCAGATCGAGATCGGGCCGATCCGCCCACCGCAGCGCCTGGCCCCGTACAGCTACGCGATCGGCGCCGAGGTCCGGGATGCGGACACCGATGTCGTCGCGGAACAGTCCGAAGGGGATGCCTTCGGCCGGTTGATTCTTCTGTACGACCCCGACGGGGACGACGCCTGGAATGGGACGACACGCCTGGTCGCGTACATCCAGGCCGACTTGGAGGCGGACCTCGCGGCCGATCCGCTGCTCCCCGAGGTGGCGTGGAGTTGGCTCGTCGATGCGCTCGACGCCCACGGCGAGCCGGTCACCGCGTTGGGGGGCACCGTCACCGCGACCAGTTCGGTCCGCTACGGCGATATCGTCGGTCCCCCCCGTGCGCATCAGCTCGAGTTACGCGCGTCCTGGACGGCGTCGACCACCGTGATCGCCCCGCACGTCGAGGCGTTCTGCGAAGTGCTCGCCGCGGCCGCGGGACTTCCTCCTGCCGGTGTCACCGCACTGGGTCGCTGACCCGCACCCGATCCACCTGAGACTCGCTCGGCGTGCTTCGCATCCAGGAACGCGGCGATGCCGCGGACCACCCGGCCACTGCGGATGGAATGGAAGACGTCGAACGCGTGCTGTGCTCCGCGCAACTCGGCATAGCCGACCGCAGCCTCGGACACGGCCCGCAGTCGCCGCACGAAGTCGCGGGCCTCCGCGACCGGGATGAGGGAGTCGTTGGTTCCGTGGATCACCAGAAACGGCGGGGCGTCGGCCCGAAGTTTCGCATACGGCGACGCGGCCAGGTACGCCTCCGGGAACCGCGCGTCCTTGCCGAGGATCATTCCGCTGAGGGCCGATTCGACGCGCTGGCGAACCGCCTTGATGCCCGACTCCCCGGCAAAGTCGTAGGCGCCGTAGAGCGGCACGCATGCTTGAACGGTAGTGTCCGCGTCCTCGAATCCGGGCTGCAACGCGGGGTCGTTCGCGGTGAGCGCGACCATCGCGGCGAGGTGACCGCCGGCGGAGCCACCGGTGACGGCGATGAAATCGGGGTCACCGCCGTATCGGTGCGCCTCGGTACGGATCCAGGCGACCGCCCGCTTGAGCGCGACCAGATGTTCCGGCCATACGGCCTTCGGGGACAGCGGGTAGTTCACCGACACGCACACCCACCCGCGTGACGCCATCTCGGCCATCAGCGGCTGCCCCTGCTGGTCCTTGTTCCCGATGACCCAGCCGCCACCGTGGATCTGCAGGAGGATCGGTGCGCCGGCACGGGTGTCGCGGTGCCGGTACACGTCGAGCAGGTAGCGAGTGCCGCCGGACGCGTAGGCGAGGTTGCGGACCCGCTCGATGCCGCGTCGACGGAAGGCGAACGGTCGTGCCGTCGATGCCCAGTCGATCGGGGTTCCCGTAGCCGGATCGGTGATGCCGATCTCGGCAAGTGCTGCATCCATCTCGGCTCCCGCCCGGCTGCCTGCCACCATGTTCGCGGTGAGGCCGGCGGCGGAGACGGCGGCGAACGCGAGTCCGAGTCGGTCGGTCCGGGTCCATACGCGGCGGCGGGCGAGGTGCACGCCGGTGTCGATCACCGTCGCGGCGAGTTGTTGTGGGGCGAGTTCGGACGTCAGCCAGCCGGCGAGAAATGCGGGAACGGACGTCGGCATGCCCGGCACCGGCCGAAGGGCGTTTGCCGTGGACACAACGTTGAGGAGCTGCCTGACCAGGAAGGACTTGGACATGTGACGCCTTTCACTCGAGTCTGACGGGACGCGAAACCGCCTTTCGCCACCCCAAAATCTAGAACACGTTCTAATCTGGTGGACATGGAGAGACTCAGCGGTCTGGATTCGACCTTCCTCTATCTGGAAACACCCACGCAGATGCTGCACGTGTGCGGACTACTCGTCCTGGACACTTCGACGGTTCCCGGAGGCTACAGCTTCCAGAATCTCAAGGCCGAACTGAACGCCCGAATTCGCGGCATGCCGGGCTTCCGGCGCAAGCTGTTCGATTCCGCGTTCAATCTCGACCATCCGGCCTGGGTCGAGGACTCCGATTTCGACATCGACCGGCACCTGCACCGGATCGCCGTGCCCGCCCCGGGGACCCGCGTCGAACTCGAGGAACTGTGCGCGAATCTCGCCGGTCAGCAGATGGATCGCACCATCCCGCTGTGGGAGATGTGGGTCATCGAGGGGCTCGAGGACGGTTCCGTCGCGGTGATGTCGAAGATGCACCACGCGAACGTCGACGGTGTGACGGGTGCAGGGATGATGGCACAGTTGTGCAGCCTCGTTCCGGACGCCCCACGTCCCGAGCCCGACCCCGACCAGCGTGAGGCCGGTCGCGGCAGCGCACTCGACCTCGCCCTCGGCGGTCTCGTGGGATTCGTATCGCGACCTCTCGATCTGGTGAAGGCACTGCCCGGAGCGGCCGTCATCCTGCCCCGGTGGATCCGCCGAGCACGCCGCGGCGAGGCGATGCCCGCACCGTTCACGGCGCCGCGCACCTCCCTCAACGGCACCATCACCGGTCACCGCACCTTGGCCTGGTCACAACTCGACCTGGACAAGGTCAAACTCGTCAAGAACGCATTCGGCGTGAAAGTCAACGACGTGGTCATGGCCCTGGTCGCCGGTGCGATGCGCAGCTATCTCAAGAACCGCGACGAACTACCCGACACCCCGCTGGTCGCGATCGTCCCGGTGTCCGTCCACGACATCTCCGACCGGCCTGGCACGAATCAGGTCTCGGGCATGTTCACCCAACTCGGCACCCACATCACTGATCCGGTCGAGCGACTCGAGCAGTCCAACAAACACAACACACTCGCCAAGTCGCACAACGCCTCCCTCGGCGCGACGCTGCTGCAGGACTGGTCACAGTTCGCGGCGCCGAGCCTGTTCGGTACCGCGATGCGGGCGTACGGCTCGCTGAATCTGGCGGACCGTCACCCCGTGGTGACCAATCTGATCGTCTCGAACGTGCCCGGCCCGCCGATGCCGCTGTACTTCCTCGGCGCCCGCATCACCGCCCTGTACCCGCTCGGGCCGATCTTCCACGGCAACGGCCTGAACATCACCGTGACGTCGCTGGACGGGCAGCTCAACGTGGGATTGGTCTCCTGCCGGGAACTCGCCCCCTGCCTGTGGGATCTCGCCGACTCGTTCGCGCCCGCACTCGACGAACTCGTCAAGGCCGCACGCGCGACGTCACCGACACAACCGCAGGCAGCAGCCCGGACGTGAACTCGTCGACCTCGAGGACGCAGGCGGCGTGACCCGCCTGCACCTCGTAGGTCGACGCGCCTGCGATCCGGCGCGCCA
>NZ_JBAQXC010000176.1:0-16687 GCF_049299235.1 Rhodococcus sp. (in: high G+C Gram-positive bacteria)
GCCGTCCACGGCCCGCAACGCGATGTGCACGGCCCGTTCCGCGTCCTCGGGTTCGAGCAGACCCGCGGCGACACCGGCGAACAACTCGTCGACGTCCTCGACGGTGGTGCCGCGGCCGGTCCGAACCACCAGATCCAGGTAGTGGTCGTGCGAATGCCAGACGGAGCCGTGTGACCAGAACCTGCCCACATCGACGTATCGGTCCTGGTCGCGCTCGAATCCCGGCCGGAAGTGGAAGATCGATGCGCGCAGTCCCTGATCGGGCAACAGCCACGATTCGAGGTAGTCGAACTTCGGGTGGTCCGACGGCCGGGCCATGTAGAGACCCCACGGCTCGACGTGGTATTCGTCGACCGGCCGCACGAAACCCTTCGGGTCGGTGTTGGTGCGGGCGTCGACATCGAACGACTCGCTCTTGACGTGATGCAGCTTCGCGGCGGGCATGGGCAGAACGCTATGGCGTTGCTACGCGCCCGTCTTGTCGGTGGACACATCCTGTCGGTGGCACGGCCTACGCTGGTCCGCATGGCGTTCGCAAGTGAGCATCCGGTCGTCGCACACTCCGAGTTCCGGCCGGTCGGAGACATCGAACGGACCGAAGCCCGGTTCGAGGTGGTCAGTGATCACCGGCCGGCCGGCGACCAGCCGGCGGCCATCGCCGAACTCGAACGTCGATTGACGGCGGGGGAGAAGGACGTGGTGCTGCTCGGTGCCACCGGCACCGGCAAGTCCGCGACGACCGCATGGCTCATCGAACGCGTGCAGCGGCCCACCCTCGTGATGGCACCGAACAAGACCCTCGCGGCCCAACTCGCCAACGAACTGCGGGAAATGTTGCCGCACAACGCAGTCGAGTACTTCGTGTCGTACTACGACTACTACCAGCCCGAGGCGTACATCGCGCAGACCGACACCTACATCGAGAAGGACTCGTCGATCAACGACGATGTCGAACGCCTGCGTCACTCGGCGACGTCCGCACTGCTGTCCCGCCGCGATGTCGTCGTCGTCGCCTCGGTGTCCTGCATCTACGGCCTCGGCACCCCACAGTCCTACCTGGACCGCTCGATCCAGCTCGAAGTCGGCGTCGAGGTCCCCCGCGACGCGCTGCTGCGACTGCTCGTCGACGTGCAGTACGACCGCAACGACGTCGCCTTCTCCCGCGGCTCGTTCCGCGTGAAGGGCGACACGGTCGACATCATTCCCGCCTACGAAGAACTCGCCGTCCGCATCGAGTTCTTCGGCGACGAGATCGACGCCCTCTACTATCTGCATCCGCTCACCGGCGACGTGGTCCGCAAGGTCGACTCGCTACGGATCTTCCCGGCCACCCACTACGTTGCCGGGCCGGAACGGATGGAACGCGCGGTGCACGACATCGAAGCCGAACTCGAGGAGAGGCTGGCGGACCTCGAGAACCGCGGCAAACTGCTCGAGGCGCAGCGGCTGCGGATGCGCACCCAGTACGACATCGAGATGATCCGGCAGGTCGGATTCTGCTCGGGTATCGAAAACTACTCGCGGCACATCGACGGCCGGGCCGCCGGATCGGCGCCCGCCACACTCATCGACTACTTCCCCGAGGACTTCCTGCTCGTCATAGACGAATCCCATGTCACCGTGCCGCAGATCGGCGCCATGTACGAGGGCGACATGTCGCGCAAACGCAACCTCGTCGAATTCGGGTTCCGGCTGCCCTCCGCCGTCGACAACCGGCCGTTGACCTGGGAAGAGTTCACCCAGCGCATCGGCCAGACCGTCTACCTGTCCGCGACCCCCGGACCGTACGAACTCGGCCGGGCCGGTGGCGAATTCGTCGAACAGGTCATCCGGCCCACCGGGCTGGTCGACCCGAAGGTCGTCGTCAAATCCACCAAGGGGCAGATCGACGACCTGGTGCACGAAATCCGGGACCGCGCCGACCGCGACGAACGCGTCCTCGTCACCACGCTGACCAAGAAGATGTCCGAGGACCTCACCGACTACCTGCTCGAGCTCGGCATCCGGGTCCGGTATCTGCATTCGGACATCGACACGCTGCGCCGCGTCGAACTGCTCCGGCAACTGCGCCTCGGCGAATACGACGTGCTCATCGGCATCAACCTGCTCCGAGAGGGCCTCGACCTGCCCGAGGTGTCTCTCGTGGCGATCCTCGACGCAGACAAGGAAGGCTTCCTGCGCAGCACCACCAGCCTCGTCCAGACCATCGGCCGCGCGGCCCGCAACGTATCGGGTGAAGTCCACATGTATGCCGACAAGATCACCGATTCGATGGCTCGGGCGATCGACGAAACGGAGCGTCGCCGGGAGAAGCAGATCGCCTACAACACCGAGCGCGGCATCGATCCGCAGCCGCTGCGGAAGAAGATCGCCGACATCCTCGACCAGGTCTACGAGGAAGCCGACGACTCCGTCGAGATCGCCGGATCGGGCCGCAATGCCTCCCGTGGCCGGCGCGCTCAGGGCGAGGCCGGCCGAGCCGTCAGCGCCGGGGTGTACGAGGGGGAGGACGTCAAGTCGATGCCGCGCGCCGAACTCGCCGACCTGGTGCAACAGTTGACCGACCAGATGATGCAGGCCGCACGTGATCTGCAGTTCGAACTCGCCGGGCGCCTGCGGGACGAGATTTCGGATCTGAAGAAGGAACTGCGCGGCATGGACGCCGCGGGTCTCCAGTAGCGTCACCACGCATGGATCCCCATGCCGCCGGCCGCGCCGCCCGCTCCCTGGACCTGCTGCACTCGCTGGCATACTTCGCACCCGAAGTCGACGACGCGCTCGGCGCCGCCGGCCTCGAATCCGGCCGTGCCCGCTACTTCGCGTCCCGGTCGGCGGCGCTCGGTGCCGTCGGATCCGGAGTGGTGACCGCCGTCTTCTACAACTTCAGCCCCCGGCTGGTGGCGACGGTGATCCCGGCGGCATGGCAGGATGCGGCCCCGTCGGCCGTGACCGCCGCTCGGCTTGCCGGCGTCGACGCCGCGCTGCGCAGGCTGCTCGGTCCGGGTGTGGTCGAATCGCCGGACATGGCCGAGGCCGCGGAACTCGCTGCCACCGCGGCGCGGGCGATCCCGGGGCCGGACGGTCGGGCGCTCTACGCGGCGCACGCGGATCTGCCGTGGCCGGAGGCGCCGCATCTCGTGTTGTGGCACGCGCTGACGTTGCTGCGTGAGTACCGCGGCGACGGTCACGTCGCGGCACTGCAGACGGCGGGGCTGAGCGGCATCGAGGCGCTGATCACCCACACCGCCAGCGGCATCGGGTTCACCGCGCAGTTCGCTCGCACTCGCCGTGGCTGGACGGAAGACGAATGGGCGGTCGCCTCGTCGGAGTTGGGTGACCGCGAACTGCTCGACGATCGTGGCGAGCTCACCGAGGACGGCTTCGAGGTACGTGAACTCGTCGAGGACCTCACCGACGACCTCGCGGCGGTGCCGTGGGCGACGCTCGGGGAGTCGCGTGTGGAACGGCTCCTCGACCTTGCGTTGCCGTGGCGCGACACGATCATCGACTCGGGCCTCTTCCCGTCGGGGCTGTTCGGTCCACGTTATGGTGACGCGCGGTAACAGAAACTGTTGTGAGTGGTGTCCGGCGGATGCCGCGCGCGGTGTGGCATCTGACCTAATCGCACCATCCGTACCGATCGGACGGTTACTGTCGACGCAGCCCGTCGGAGGGTCGGACCAAGATCACCTCGACGGGAACCGAGCACCCATATCGATGGAGGATTGAATGAGCGCCTACCGGACCATTGTCGTCGGAACCGACGGATCCGAATCGTCGTACCGGGCCGTGGAGAAGGCAGCCGCTCTCGCCGGAGACGCCGAAGCCACCCTGGTCATCGCGTGCGCCTACTACCCCGCGGACCCCAAGGATTCGGCACATGCCGCAGACGTGCTCGGTGCCGACGCATACCAGGTCACCGGTTCTGCGCCGAGCAACGAGATCCTGCGCACCGCACGGGAGAAGGCGGTCGTCGCCGGAGCGAAGAACATCGTCGAACGCGCCGTCGTCGGAGCTCCCGTCGATACGCTGCTCGACCTCGTCGACGAACTCGATGCCGACCTCATCGTCATCGGCAATCGCGGATTGAACACCATTACCGGCAGGCTTCTCGGCTCGGTACCGTCGGATGTCGCCCGCAAGTCGACGTCCGATGTTCTGATCGTCCACACCGTCCGCTGACCCGCGTTCTCGCTCGCTCCGGGCACGTCCCGGGGCGAGCGACCGGTCAGCAGTACGCGGCCCGCGCGGTCTCCACGAAGCGCCACGCCGCATCGTCGTCCGACAAACCGACTCCGGACACGGATGCCGAGTACGCCGCGATCGGCCGGACCATCGCGAGGATGGTCTCCTCGGGAACCCCGGCGGCCGATTGATCGCACAACCCTCGGGCAACCGCCAACACCGTCCCATCCGTGAGTCCGGACGCGAGTCCTGCCGCCGTGAGCGCACTCTTGAACCGCAGCGCCCGGTCATCGAGCAACGGCTGCTCGGCGACAGCGGGCGCGGAAGAGCGGGAAGCGCTCGGCGTCGACGATGCCACGGATCCGTCCGAGGCCGTCGCGGACGAACAAGCCACCGTACTCGCGGCAACCGCGGCCATCACCAAGCCCGCCGCGGGACGACCCACACGACGCCTCGAGCCGTACCCCACCACGCTGTGCCTCCTGACTCCTGCCCCCGCAGATCCGGATCGGAACCTACCGCGCGCAAGTCGCGAAATGATCTCGATACTCACGGATCGCGGTATCGGAGTCGATTGTCGAGATGCGGCGAGGGTCAGCATTCAGCGGGTTCGTGCAACCCGCCCAACACCTCCGGTAGCGCCGAGGTGTACAAAACCCCGAGCCGCTGCGTCGCACGGGTCAGCGCCACGTAGAGGTCGTTGAGCCCACGCGGCGACTCGTCCACGATGTCGCCGGGTTCGACGATCAACACCTCGTCGAACTCGAGCCCCTTGACATCGCGGACCGTTGCGACCCGCGTCGACGACCCGTCGAGGTGTGCCCAGGCGGTGGCCAGACGATGCGGCACGATCACCGCGATCAACCCGGGACCGTCGTGCCCGGCGAGCACCTGCTGCACCGCCTCCGTGAGATCGGTGGCATCGACATACCGCGCCCACGGCGCGAACCCGGACTCCCGCACCGACCGCGGAGGTGCCTGCCCCGGATCGATTTCGGCGAGTACCGCGTGCGCGGACCGCATGATCTCCGCCGGAGTTCGGTAGTTGACGGTCAACTCCGCCTTCCGCCACCGGTTCGCCACATACGGTTCGAGGACCCGCTGCCACGACGAACTGCCCGCCGGGTCCCCGGTCTGCGCGGTATCGCCGACCACTGTCATCCAGCGGTTCGGGATGCGCCGCATCAACATGCGCCACGCCATCTCCGACAACTCCTGCGCCTCGTCGACGATGACGTGACCGTATGTCCAGGTCCGGTCTCCGGCGGCACGCTCGGCGGTGGTTTCGTGGCGGCGCAGGTCCTGTCGCTCGGCGAGTTGCGTGGCATCGATCAGGTCGTAGGCCATCAGCAGTTCGGGATCCAATTCGTCCTCCAGATCCTGCGGCGCCGAACCGGTGAGGATGTCCAGTGCGCCCTGGGCGTCGGCGATCTGGCGACGCCACCGACGTGAGGCACGTTCCCGGTCTGCGGCATCGTCCACGCCGAGCAGTTCGGCCAGTTCGTCGAGCAGCGGCGCGTCTGCCGCGCTGAACCTGCCGTGTGGCTGTGGCCGATGCAGCAAATCCACCTGCTCGTCGGTCAGGGCGGGCGCCGCCGCCGCGAGCCGGTCCGCGGAGGCGAGCAGATCGGACAGAACCTGCTGTGGGGACAGCGGTGGCCAGAGCGAGTCGATCGCCGACAAGATGTCCGGATCGGCCCGCATCTCGGACCGGATGTCGGCGATGTCGTCGCGGCTGAGCAGATTTCCTCCGTCGACCGGGTCGGTGCCGATTGCCGCCGCGAGTTGATCGGCGAGCGACTCGACCACAGCGGAGACGAAGATCGGGCGGGCGAGGTTGTGTGGCCGGCGCGACGAACGGGCACGCCCCCGCGCTCTGGTCACGGTCTTGCGGTCGAGCACGATCCGGTACGAGTCGAACATCAGCGGTACCGGCTTCGCCGGCACCTCCTGACGGTCCCGCACCGCCTTCCGGAGTACCTCGACCATGTCGAGCGAACCCTTGATCTCGCCGCAGGCAGGCACATCCTCGAGTTCGGCGCGAACACCCGGATACAGGTCGCCGATCGTCGAGAGCAGGACACCGGTCTCGCCGAGCGACGGCAATACCTGGCCGATGTAGTCCAAGAACGTGGAGTTCGGCCCGATGATGAGCACGCCGGCCTTCGCGAGCTGTTTGCGGTACGTGTACAGCAGATAGGCGGCCCGATGTAGCGCGACAGCTGTCTTGCCGGTGCCGGGGCCGCCCTGGACGACGAGGACGCTCCTGTGCTCGGAGCGGATGATGGCATCCTGCTCGGACTGGATCGTGGCGACGATGTCGTGCATCTGACCGGTACGCGCCGCATTCAGTGCCGCGAGCAGGGCCGACTCGCCGGCGACCCCGCCCGCCGGCGCCGCGGTGCCATGGGACTGCGCGACGTCGAGATCGAGAAACTCGTCGTTCAGTGCCGTCACGGTGCGCCCGCGGCTGCGGATGTGACGGCGGCGGACGACGCCTTCCGGCGCTGCGGGGGTTGCGAGATAGAACGGCCGCGCCAGCGGTGCCCGCCAGTCCAGGAGCAGCGGCTCGAAGTCGTTGTCCTCGTCCAGGATTCCCAGTCGGCCGATGTACCGGACCTCGGTGTCGTCGATGCCGTCCGAATTCCCCGCGCCGGCAGCACCCGGACCGGCGGCCTCGGTATCGGCGTCGTGCACATCGATCCGTCCGAAGCACAACCCGTGCTCGGCGGCGTCGTACTTGGCGAGGTCGTCGGTGTACATCTGGGTGAACGATTCGCGTTCCGTGCGTGCCTGCGGTGTGCCGCCGGTCTCGAGAAGGACCCGACCGAGCCGCGTCTGCGCGTACTCCCGCAGCGAATCGAGGTGCCCGTACAGCATGGACAGGTACCCCTGCTCGCTGTCGTGATCGGGGTGGGAGTCGTGACCAGGGCGGGACGGGCCGTCGGACGGCAAAGGATCTCCTCGGGATCGTGCTGCGCCGACGCGGGGTGCGTGCGTCGACAGAATTGCCCGAGAAGTCTAGTGCCGCCCGCGGCGCCGCGCACCACCAGGCGAGAACTCAGCCGTGCAACCGGTGTCGCCGTTCGAGCGCATCCTCGGCGCGTTCACGTGCTTCCCGTCCCCGCTGCGCGGCCCGTTCCTCGACGAGGTGCGCCCATTCCGATCCGTGATCGCGCGCCGATTCCCACCAGCGGGCCCCGCGGGCACGCGCCGAGTCGGCGAGCGCGGGACCGCGATCGCGTGCGACATCGAGTAGTTCGGCGCTCCGTTCCCGGGCAACCTCGGCCAATTCCGCACCGCGCTCGCGTGCGGCGTCGGCGATGTCCGGTGCGCGGTCCTTCGCCACCTCGAGCAGGTGACTGCCCTGGTCGCGAGCCGACTCCGCGAGATCGGCGGCATCCCCGGTCAGGGCGCGGACGCGTTCGGTGACGGCCTGAATCCCGTCGTCGAGGGCATCGGTCCTGTCGGTGTGACCGGGCCAGGCCGCGGCGACCTTCTTCTGGGCGTGCCGGGCGGCTCGCCGGCCACGCCACCCCATCGACGGCTTGCCCTCGGTGTCGGCAGCGGCGATCAGCAGGCCACCGAGCAGGCTGACGTTCTTGAAGAACTGGGTGCGCTGCATAGCTCGGGTGGCCGGGTCGTCGACATTCCAGAAATCGTGTGCGGCGACCGTGGTGGGCACCAGTGTGCCGGCCAGGATCAGCGACGCGAGTCGGGGTGCCTTACCCGCGGCCAGGAGCACACCGCCGCCGATCTGGGTCGCGGCGTTGATCCGCACGAGGGCCTCGGGGCTGTCCGGGATGCGGTCGGTGACCGAGTCCGGCAGTACTGCCCTGGCCTGATCGAGGCCGGGTTGCGCCGCGGTGGCGCTCCCGGATGGATCCCGCAAGGCACCGATGCCACCGGCGACGAAGATCGTGGCGAGCATCGGGCGGGCGATTCGGCGAAGGATCATGCTTCCTCCCGTGGTGGGTTTCGTTTCATCCTGTCGTGTACCCCAGGATCGCGGGGGGTATCCCCGCTGTTCGGTGCAGATCCGTGCGCGGCGGCACTCCCGGGGGCATTCTTGGTGGCATGAACAGCGACGACTACGGCGGTGAGTACAGCGTCGACGAGGACGACCAGCTCCAACCGGCCGATACGCTCGACGATCGCGGTGTCGCCGATGTGCTCGACGAGGGCTACTCGCCGCCCGAGCGACCGCTGGCGATGAACGCGACAGGAACGACCGGCGACGAGGTGCGCTACGGCGACAGTGTTGCGCACAGGATCGCGGCCGAGGAACCGGACCCGTCGTTCGACACCGCGGAACCGGACATCGACGAGGTGCGAGCGGGAGAGCGCTACCTCGGCGAGGTCGGCGGCCGGCGTGCCGGACGTCTCGTCTCTCCGGACGAGGGCGTCGGCAGCGACGACGAGGCCGAACTGTGGGCCGGGGACGTCGGGATCGACGGGGGAGCGGCCTCGGCGGAGGAGGCGGCGGTGCACGTCATCGACGACGAGGACTGACGGGCCCGTGGGAGGTGAACGCAGGCGCGTCCCGGTGTTCCGCGTCCCGGTGTTCCTCATCACAGCCCGCCGAGTCCCTTGCCGATCACCGCGGCCCCCATGATCACCAGCACGATTGCCATCACCTGGTGGTTGTTCGCCTGCAGCCATTGTTTGAGGGTGTCGAGCGGTGCGCGCAGGCGCTGTGCGGCGACCGCATACCCGACGACGGGGACCAGCACGCTCGATGCCGCGATCAGCGTGAACACCACCAGCGCGACGACGGCATCGCCGGTGCCGAGACCGCCGGTGCCGATGACCAGGCCCGCCGAGACGCACAACAGCAGGTTCTTCGGGTTGACCGCCGCGAGTGCCACCCCGAACCCGGCCGCCTTCGGGAAGCCCAGCCGATCGATCGCCTGCATCCATTTCGGGACCGACCTGTCGTCGCGGTCGCGCCACTGCTTGACCGCCAGCACCACCAGCAGCGCCCCGAGGGCAACCTTGATCCACGACACCGACCCACTCGAACCGCCGGCATCCGAGGTGTCGAACGCGCCCGACAACAGTGTGACGATGCCGGTGGCCGCGAAGATCCCCGCGACCCAACCGATCCCGAAACCGGTGCTGGCGCTGCCGGCGTTCGCCGACAGCAGCATCAGAATCGCAGCGACGATGGGGATCGGCGAGATCGCGACCCCGACCGCCAGCGGAAGAAACTCACCGATGATCGTTCCCATGGAAGCACACTAGCGCCGGGTCCCGACGCATCGCGTCACCCGAACCGGGTGAATCGCCGGTTGCCGTCGCACTTCATCCGCAACGGATGATGCGCACGAGCGGTGTGACCGGGGATGGTGGCGGTCACGGGCTGTTGCGGCCGCCGACCGACAGCGCAGTCGACCTCGACTTGCCGACGAAACACGAGGAGCGACATGACGGAGTACCAGTTCGTCGTGGACGGTGTGCTGTCCGATCGGGTCCTCGGCGCGTTCCCCGAATGTCGGGAGAATCGAGACGAAAAATGTTCCAGTACAACATTATTCGTATCGACGGACGATCCGACTGTGATGCGCACGATGCTCGCACGAATCGACGATCTGGGTCTGACGCTGCTCGCGATGCGCCGACTGCCGGATTGAACCGTGTCTGCCGGTACGGGAAACCTCCGACGAAGTGATTGCGTACCCGGTAATCTCCACGCGGGGAATGTCGTTCGGATGTCACCGGCCGAGGAGGGCGACCGATGTCGCTGCATGCCGAGAACGTACAGGGCCGCCTCCGCGGCACGACGCACACGAACATCGACCGCTCCGCCGGCATCGCGGTGCCTGCACCGTCGATCGCGCCGCAACCACACCGCCGTCTCCACACCATGCTGAACACGGTGATCCGGCAACCGAACACGTCGACTGTTCTCGTCTGCGCCCCCGCCGGGGCAGGCAAGACCGTGCTGCTCGCCGACTGGGCCAGCCACCGACTCGACGGCGCGACCACCGCGGTGTGGGTGACGGTAGCCCGCCAGGCCGACGATCCGGCCGAATTCTGGACCACCGTCCGCGACGCGGTCGAGGCCGCGCTGCCCGCTGCGACGAGGATCGCGCTGCCCCCGGCGCCGAACCCCGGCCCGCAGTCCGGGCACTGCGAGATCCTCGCCGCGGCGCTGGCGCGACACCCGCACCCGATCGCCCTGGTCCTCGACGACGCGCACCTTCTCCGCGATCCGCTGGTGCTCGCCGAGGTGACGCGATTCGTCGAGGTGGTGTGCGGCACCGCCCCGAACGTGACGGTGATCTTCGCCGCCCGGCACGAACCGCCACTGCCGTGGCACACCTACGCGGCATCCGGGGCCCTCGCCAGGATCGGTTGGGAGGACCTCGCGCTCGACACCGGGCAGGTCGCCGCGATCCTCGCCGAGCACGACAGTGCCCTGCCCGCACTCGACGCGGCGGCATTGCGGGAGTTGACGCACGGTTGGGCAGCGCTCATCCGGATCGCCGCGATCTACCTGCACACCCACCACGACCGCCACAGCGCCGTCGCCGACCTGATCAGGTCACCTCATCCGATCTCCGACCATCTGGTTGGGGAGTTGCTGGTGGCGCTACCGGAACATCTCGTGCGCTTTCTACTCGACATCAGCGTCGTCGATGCGTTCACCGCCGACTTGGCCGAGCACCTGACCGGTTGCGACGCGGACAGCGCACTGACGATGCTCGACCGCCTCGGCCTTCCCCTACTGCACGTCGGCGGCGGTGGGAACACCGGCCCGTGGCACACCTGCCACCCGTTCCTGCGGGCACATCTGCGGGCGGAACTGCACCGCACGGACCCGGATCTCGAGGTGCGCCTGCACAACTCCGCCGCCGACTGGTTTCTTGCCGACGGTTCACCGGTCGACGCCCTGGCACACCTGCTGACCATCCACGACGAGTGTGGCGTCTCCGACCTTCTGCACCGGTACGGGACGGCTGTGGTGCTCGGCCGCCGCGGTACCGAGTTGCTCGCCCGATTGGACGGCCACGCATCGACGGACACCACCGTGGTGCGGTTGCTGCACGCCGTCGCGGCACTCGAGCGAGGTTCACCCTCGGGAGCCCGAGCCTTCCTCGATACGCTGCCCGTCTCGACCGCCGACGATATCGACCTGCTGGTCGAGACGACCCTCGCCGCAGCCGTCGAGGTGGGCATCGCTGCGGCGATCGGACAGCGACCGCCGGCGGCGGCGGTCACAGACCTGGCGACGCTGCCGACAACCGGATATCCGGAACTCGACTCGTACCGGTTGATCGCGCGCGGCGTCGCCGTCGGGAACACCGACCGGAACACCGCCGACGAGCTACTGGCCCAGGCCGAGACCCTGGCCGACCTGGCGCGGCACCCGCGGCTCCGTCTGCGTGCCACCACCCTCCGCGCGTGCGGCCTCGGGCGTGCCGGCGACTTCGGCGGTATGGCCCGGACCTCCGGTGACGCCGTTGAGATCGCCGTCGCGCATTCGTTACTGGATCAGCCCGACATCCAGACGATCGCCGTGCTGGTCGCGTTCGTGCGCTATCTGCAGGGGGAAGTGCTCGACCTGCGGGTTCCGCTCGATGCAGTGTGCCACCGGGTCCTCGGCATCGACCAGCCGACAGGGCGATCGGCTACCGCAGAATCGGTGCGATACCAGCAGATGCGACTGCTCCGCGACCTGTATGCCCTGGCGGGTGGTTCCGCCGCATCGGTGGACCTCGAATCGCTCCTCGACGATCCACCAGGCCCGGCAGCGGACACCGGCCTGCTGCCCTACGTCACGGCGGCGCTGATCCGGACCGGCCGCCTGATCGAGGCCGAGCACCTCGTCCGTCGCCTGCGACAGGACCACGACGGTGACGACACTCCGGTGTGCCGGGCGATGGTGTATCAGGCTCGTGGCAATCACAGCGCCGCGCGCGCGACGTTGGCACCCGCCCTCGATGCCGGTGCCGCGACGTTCGGCACGGCAGTGGCGGCGTGGTGGCTCGATGCGCTCGCCGCGCATCGGCTCGACCGTCACGATGCGATGCACCGATCCGCCGAGCAGGCATTGACCCTGGCCGAACCGCAGAATCTGGTTCGGCCGTTCCTCGACGGCGGTTCCGTGACCGTCGAGGTGCTCACGGTTCTCGCGCATCGACGCGGTATCGGCACGCCGTTCGTGGATCGGATCCGGCATCTGCTCGCCGATACCGCGCACCGACCGAGCCTGACCGCGACCGAACGGGTGGTGCTTGCGCATCTCCCGTCCGGTCGCACCGCAGACCAGATCGGACATGATCTGCACGTGTCGGTCAACACGGTCAAGACCCACATCCGCAATCTCTATCGCAAGCTCGATGCCACCTCGCGGGGAGGAGCCATCGCGGCCGCCGTGCGCTGCGGGTTGCTCTGAGCCGTTCCGTCCCGTGGTGGCATCGGCGATCGGTACGTTCGGTTACTGCACGTCGTTCATGCTTTTGCCGACCTCGGCGAGGGTCATCGGTGCGCCGAAATCGGCGGTGAACGGACGGGCGGGGATGTCGCAGCGGTAGAGACCGTTGTCGGGGTGGAAGTCGGCGGGTTCCCAGCCGTCCGAGGTCGCGGTTTCGACGTTGAAGCAGGGTTGCGGCGGGATGGGATTCTCGAGGTCGGTCGCGGCGTGCAGGCCGCCGCCGGTCCATGCGGTTTCTTGTCGGGCGGTGGTGTAGAGGCACGTGCGGGTGAGGTTGTCACCGCATGCAGCGGCGGTCTTGGCGAACAGTAGCCAGGCAGACCATGCGCGCATGGCGGGGAGGGTGATCGGTGCGTCGGGCGCGTACTTCGCGTAGAGGGCTTTGAGTTGTTCGACGGCGGGTTCGTCGCTTCCGATCGGGGCCATGCCGCTGAGGTCGACGATGTTGTTCTGGTAGTCGGCGGATTTGCCGAGCAGTTCGAGGAACTGAGTGTTGTAGGCGTTGTTGTTCGGGTCGATCCAGTCCAGCTTGTAGTCCATGTTGGTCAGGACCTCTTCGAGTTTGGCGAGCTGGTCGAAACTGCCCATGAAGATCAGGCCCTTGACGCCGTTGTTCTTGATGGACTGGGCGTAGGGCGTCCAGTCTGACACCCCCATCGTCGGATACAGCTCGCTGTACACGACCTTCGCGCCGATCGCGTCGAGTGTTTCGAGGGTCATTTCCTGCACGGTTCGGGTGATCGCCGAGTCGCCGTTGATGAGACCCACGGCGTCCTTCGAATCCGGATACGCCTCGTTCAGCGCCCAGGTGCGGAACCCGGTGTAGTTGTCGTAGCCCGGGATCTTCGACGGGGACGCGCTGATTTCGAGGTCGGCGCCGGCGGAACGCTCCTGCACGGTTTGGGCGGGGAAGCTGGGCAACAGGCAGTTGAGGCGTTCTTTGACGCCGAGGCCGTCGAGTCCGGCGCCGCCGCCGACGAGCGCGAAGTCGTCGCGGCAGGCTTCGATCATGCGTTGACGCGGTTCCATGAGTTTCGCGTCGCGGGTGTTGGCGACGAGGGTGCGGCCATTGATGCCGCCGTTGTCGTTGCACCAGGAGGTGAACACGGTCGCGGCGTCGACGAATTCGGAGTTCTTGGTGAAGCCGATGTCGCTGAAGACACCGACTTCGATCTGTTCGGCGGTGACGCCTTGGGTGGTGGCGGTGGTGGCGTCCCCGCCTTGGCAGACGTCGGTGAGATCGCCGAAGTCCGCGGACGTGGCCGAGGTGCCGCCGCCGGTGGTGCCGGTGTCGCCGGTGTCGGTGCGGCCGCTACAGCCGCTCGCGAGCACGGCGAGTGCTGCAACCGCGACGACGGTGCGTCGCTGTCCGGCGAGGAATGGTCGATGTCGCGTCATGTGTGTCCCCGGGTCGTGTGGGCCTGCCCGATCGACGTGATCGGGCAGCAGAGCCGAAGGGGCGAAGTGCTCTTACCCATAAGGGAAATGTGACTCTCCGGCTTGGAGAATGAAGATATCGACCCGGCGTGTTTCCGGGACGGTTTTCGCCGAACGCGATCGGACAATTCGGTCGGGGCTACCGTGGTTCGCGACGGAACCCGTTCCCGGCGGGTGCGGGCGCAGCAGTGAACTCCGTCATCCGCGGCCACTCGCGCGCGGGTTCGGATTCAGGCTCGGGCTCCGGACAACCCAAGCGCTGCAAGGCAACCCGACCTACGGCGCGGCCGAGTTCCACATACGCGTCGAACACCGTGTCGGACAGGATCTGATTCACCGTCGTCGTCTTGGGAACCGTGCGGGCACTGCCCGGCCACAATCGGGATCGGAAATCAGTGCAGACCCGCCGCGCCGCCGCTTCCGCGTCGGGATCACCGGCGAGTGTGTCGGCGAACGTCGCCTTCGCGAACACGATGCGACCCGTCGCCGCCGGGGCGTCACCCACCTGCGGATAGGTGAAGTCGATCGTCTCGACGCAGTCCCGCGTCACCCGGTCGCTGCGAAGGTCGTAGAGTCCACGCTCGGATCGGATGCGGACACCGCTGCCACGCTGCTCGAACCCGATGCCGAAGTGGTGCCGCGCGACCTCCATGATCTCGTCCAGCGTCCGGGTGGCGAGCATGCCGTCACCACTGGCGTCGACGACGAGGATGGTCGCGCACCGGCGGCGAATCAGTTCGAGCAACCCCAGATTGTCGAGATGCCCACCGTCGCTGACATACACGAACCGTTTCCGGCTGGGAAGCACACCGAGCACCTCGCGGATCAGCCAACTGCCGCGGCGTCGACGCACCCACCGGCCCCGCAGCGTGCTCTCCGACGGCCACCGGCACTGTGACCGCGGATTCGGCAGCCACACCCCCAACCGCAGATTCGCCAGCACGACGAACCGGCCAGCGGTCGGAATGCGGGCGCGAGTCCCCATGCCCGACGCGATCGCCGCGCCGGACACCGCCATCGCGGCCTGCAACGTGCCGTCGCGTGCCAGCCGCCGCCCGAGCGCGCCCATGAACTGCGACGTCGTCCAGAACCCGAGTTCCGGCGATCCGACGTGATCGTGGGCGAACACGAACGGGACGGCCCGCTCGCCACCCGGCGGAATCGACAGGTCGTCGACGTTCGCGGTCGCGCACACCAGCAGCGCGGGACCGCTCCCGTCACCGACCGGATAGGGCTTCGCCCAGTCGGGCAGGAACGTCGGCTTCTCGTACGGAATGTGCTCGACCCTGCCGCCCGCCGCCCGCCGAATCGAGAACGTCGACGCCAAGCGCTGCTTGTACAGGCGGTGCGGGGACACCAGGCTCTGGTCCATCAGCAGCAGCAACGCGATCAGTACGGCCGTCGCGACGACGACAACCCCGTCCGTCACCACCCCGAACCCGAAGAACCACGACGCGGCGCCGAGCGCGGCCACCGACCAGCCGGCGACGAACCACGCGAGTTCGAACGCGAACCGCCCGGCGAAGCGCAGACCGCCGCGATGCGACCGCACTTCGGCCTCTTCCAGTGGGGACCGGCGCGCTTGCTCTTCCAGTGGGGACCGGCGCGCTTGCTCTTCCGGTGGGGACCGGCGCGCTGCCCACGTCGCGCCGAGACCGGTCAGTGCCAGAACGCCGACAACACCGACCACGATCGGCGGATCGGCGGTGATCGTCGCGGCGGCGGCGACGAACGAGGCGAACACCAGCCACCCGGACACCACCCGCGCCACGGTGGTGGCACGGCACCGCCGCTCGGCGAGTAGGCCGTCCGCGTGGAACAACTCGCGCACCAGCAGCCCGATCACCGCCGCGGCCGCGATCGCGGGCGCCCACAGGGGGTGATCTCCGGTCGGGAGCGGCAACCACGACCACACCCGGCTCGCCCAGAATCCGAGCAGGTACACGATACCGACGATGGTCAGCAGGTTGAGGGTTGTCGCGGCCACCAGCTTCGCGGCATTGCGGCACAGCGTCGCACCGTGGCCGATGTACCGGTGGTGCTCGCGCAACCGGGTGAACTCCGGTGAACCCGGCCCGTACGCGGCGTACCCGGCAGGGTGTTCGGTGGCGTGGTGCAGCATGTGCGCGGAGATGCCGAGATATCCGCCACCGGACACCGTCGCGAGGTAGTCGGAGTTCTCGAGCGACCAGTCGCCGTGGCCGCGTCCACGGCTGACGCTCAGCGCCTGGAGCACCCCCGTCGCGAAGCTCGCCGAGCGAATGCCACCGCCGGACAGTGCGATACCGAAGCCGGCGCCGCGGAATGTGTCACCGTTCCCGTCGACGTATCGTTCGGCGCACCCGCATGCCGCCGGTGCGCCGCTGCGGGGCGGCAGCACCGACGGAACGACGGAGCGCAATACCGCGGTCGTCCGATCCGGTGCGGGCCCGTCATCGACCTCCGGCGGGGTATAGTCGTCCGGCAGCCTCGGTTGCGTCCAGCCGAACAGATGTTTTCCGGCTCTTCCCAGATGAGGGTGTAGGTCGGTCGGGCGCGTCGGTCCGCAGATAGACGTCGAGGTCTCCCGACGATGGAGGTTCCTACGCCATCCATCCGAAAGACCTCGACGTGACCGACACAACC
>NZ_JBAQXC010000177.1:0-16424 GCF_049299235.1 Rhodococcus sp. (in: high G+C Gram-positive bacteria)
TCCTCGTGCGCAATGCCGTACCGGTCGAGGAGCATTCCGATCGCCTCGGCTTGGTCGCGGCGGAATCGCTCGGAGTAGTCGGCGAGGAGAGCGCGCAGCGCGGGCCGGTGCCGCGACATCGCCATGAATTCCATCGTGAGCGCGACCCCGGCTGGATTGCTGCTGAACCGCCACAGTGCCCACAGCGGCTGAGGGGATGCCAGCGCCTTCGCCTGGATCTCGAGGCCCCGTTCGGCGCGGCGCCGAAACACCTCCGCGAGCAACTCGTCCATGTTCACGAAGTAGTAGTGCACGAGTTGAGGTTTCAGACCGGCCTGTTCCGCGACCCGACGGGACGAGACAGCGGCATAGCCGTATTCGAGCATGACCGCCTCGGCTGCGTCGAGTAGGACCGAGCGATTTTTTGCGTCGGGGGCCCCGATTCTGCGCGGCGTGGGCATGCGCGCGGTCCACCTCCATAGTCCGAACGAGCGGCCGTTGCTGTCCGCACATCGTATCGCTCCGCAATGGTGTGACCTTGACCACGTTCCATCCGGCGTGCTATTCAAGTGCTCAGCAATGCTATGCAACTGCTCAGCACGGGGCGTGCCGCACCACCGCGCGCACTCCCGAGGACCGACCCGCATCGCCGACCTCACACCGAAAGGCCACCATGGATCAGAACAAGGCAGACGTCGCAGCGAAGCGTGTCGCCGTCGTCACCGGAGGCGCATCCGGCATCGGACTGGCCGTCGGCCGGCATCTCGCCGAGCAGGGGCACCCCGTTGCTCTCCTGGATCGGCAGGGCGACGAGGCACGGATCGCCGCCGAGAAACTGCAGGCGGACGGCGCCTCCGCGATCGGACTCGACGTCGACGTCACCGATCGCAGCGCCATCGATGCGGCACTCGACACGGTCCGATCCGAACTGGGGCCGGTCTCGATCATGGTCACCAGCGCCGGAATCGAACTCAGCGCGCCGTTCACCCGGATCACGGCGGACGAATGGGACAAGATCATCTCGGTCAATCTCACCGGCACGTTCCATTCGATCCAAGCCGCCGTCCCGGACATGGTCGAATGCGGCTGGGGTCGCATCATCACGATCTCGTCGTCCAGCGCCCAATCCGGCGCACCGGACCGCGCGCACTACGTCGCATCCAAGGGCGGCGTCATCGCACTGACCAAGGCACTGTCCTACGAGTTCGCACCGCAAGGCATCACCGTGAACACCATTCCGCCGTCGATCATCGACACGCCGATGGCACGCAACGGCGCCGCCGCGGGCAACATCGATCTGGACATGCTCGCGGGCATGACTCCGGTGCGGCGCAACGGGACTCCCGACGACGTGGCCGCCGCGTGTGCCTTCCTATGCTCGGACGACGCGGGATTCATCACCGGTCAGATCATCGGTGTCAACGGAGGCTGGTACCTCTGATCGGTCTGCATCGATCGACGCACCGCCGTCGAGGGGTCGGCGGTGCGTACGCAGCGATGTGGGTCGATCCGCGCCAACCACCGCGCAACCCGCCCCGATTGTGCCAAAGTCGGACGCACCTCGAAATCCCGAACAATTCGATCACGCGAGTGCCCGGCAGGCAGGGAAGTGAGAAGAACATGTGCACGAGGGTTGTGTGGCCAACGGCGGCGGGAGCGGTCCTCGTCGGACGGAACATGGACTACCACCGCGACACCGGGACGAATCTGTGGTCCCTGCCCCGCGGAATCGACCGGCGGGACGGGGTCGGTGGATCACTGTCCTGGACTTCGAATTTCGGCAGTGTGGTCGCCGGTGCCTTCGACATGATGACCGTCGACGGCATGAACGAAGCCGGCCTGTCCGGGCACATCCTGTGGCTCGCGGAATCCGACTACGGAACGTACGACAAGTCCCGGCCCGCATTGAGCATGGCCGTGTGGCTCCAGTATTTCCTGGACAATTTCGCCACGGTTGCGGACGCGGCCACCTGGATCGAACAGTCCGACGTGCAGGTCGTCCCACTCGGCGACCCGGCCACCGGCGAGGTGCCCGCGGTGCACCTCGCCCTGGACGACGCGACCGGCGACTCGGCGATCATCGAATACGTCGACGGCAAGGTCACCGTCTGGCACGACCGCAGCTATCACGTGATGACGAACTCGCCGACCTACGACAAGCAACTCGAACTGCTCCGCACGCTCGACGGGTTCGGCGGCGATCATCCACTGCCCGGCACCACGCAGGCCGCCGACCGGTTCGCCCGCGCCGCATACTATGTCAGTCGGCTCCCCGAACCGAAAAGCCAGGTCGAGGCGATTGCCGGAATGTTCAGTGTCATCCGCAACGCGGCTCAGCCGTTCCGGATCCCGGACCCGGACAAGCCCAATGCGTCACAGACGATCTGGCAGACCGTGGGCGATTTGACGAACCGGCGGTACGTGTTCGCGTCGACGACCCGGCCGAATGTCCTGTGGGTCGACTTCGCCGAGTTGGACTTCGACGAGGGTGCCTCCGCCCGAAAACTCGATCTGCTCGGCGACACGGCACTCGAGGGTGGGCTCGGCGGCAATGTCACGGGCCACTTCGCCGAGACCGCCCCGCTGCGCTTCCTCGAACTGCCGGCCACGCCGTAACACGCGCGGCAGGCTGAGAACCCGCACACGCATCGGTGCCGCACTCCCACCACGGAGTGCGGCACCGATGCTTCGAACCGGATTCTCAGTGTGCGACAGCCTTTTCGACACCGACACCGGTGAGCGAGCGGACCTCCATCTCGGCCTGCTTGAACGGGTCTTCCGTCTTGCGGCGGCCGATGTAGGTGCCGACGATACCGAGGACGAAGGCCAGCGGGATGGACACGATGCCCGGGTTGGACAGCGGGAACAACGCGAAGTCGGCGTTCGGGAACATCGACGACGGCTTGCCGGACACCGCCGGGGAGAACACGATCAGCAGCAGGCAGCTGATCAGGCCACCGTAGATGCTGAACAGCGCGCCGGTGGTGTTGAACTTCTTCCAGAACAGCGAGTACAGCAGGGTCGGCAGGTTCGCCGAGGCAGCCACTGCGAACGCGAGCGCGACCAGGAAGGCGATGTTCTGGCCCATCGCCATGATGCCGAGCACGATCGACACCAGACCGATGACGACGACGGTGATGCGCGAGACCCGCACCTGCTCGTCCTCGGTTGCGTTGCCGCGCTTGATGACACTGGCGTAGATGTCGTGGGCGAAGGACGCCGAGGCGGTGATGGCCAGGCCCGCGACGACCGCGAGGATCGTGGCGAACGCGACCGCGGAGATGATCGCCAGGAACAGCGTGCCGCCGAGTTCGAAGGCCAGCAGCGGTGCGGCGGCATTTTCCTTACCGGGAGCACCCAGGATGACGTCGGGGCCGACCATCTTCGCGGCACCGTAGCCGAGGACGAGGGTGAACAGGTAGAACGCGCCGATCAGCGCGATCGCCCAGGTCACCGAGCGGCGGGCTTCCTTCGCGGTCGGCACCGTGTAGAAGCGCATGAGCACGTGCGGCAGGCCGGCGGTGCCGAGCACCAGGGCGATACCGAGCGACACGAAGTCGATGCGGGTCATGTCGCTGATGCCGTACTTCGCCCCGGGGGCGAGGATGTCGCGGCCGGCGACCGCCTGATCCGTCGAGTTCGACGCCATGGCCTGCGCGTCGGCGAGCAGTTGGGAGAAGTTGCCGCGGACCGCGAACAACACGAGCACGAACATGATTCCGGCGCCTGCGATGAGCAGAACGGCCTTGACCATCTGCACGTAGGTGGTGCCCTTCATGCCGCCGATGAGCACGTAGACGATCATGAGGACACCGACGACCGCGACGACGATTGCCTGACCGGCCTTGTCGTGGATGTCGAGCAGCAACGCGACCAGGCCACCGGCACCGGCCATCTGGGCGAGCAGGTAGAACAGCGAGACCGCGAGCGTGGACAGCGCCGCGGCCATCCGGACCGGACGCTGCTTGAGCCGGAAGCTCAGGACGTCGGCCATCGTGAACCTGCCGGTGTTCCGCAGGAGTTCGGCGACGAGCAGCAACGCGACGAGCCACGCGACGAGGAAGCCGATGGAGTACAGGAAGCCGTCGTACCCGTAGACCGCGATGGCGCCGGCGATCCCGAGGAACGACGCGGCCGACAGGTAGTCACCGGCGATCGCGAAACCGTTCTGCGGGCCGGAGAACTGGCCGCCGCCGGTGTAGAAGTCGGAGGCCTTCTTGGTGGTGCGGCTTGCCTTGATGACCAGCGTCATCGTGCCGACGACGAACGCGATGAAGATCGCGATGTTGATCATGGGGTTGCCGACGTCGGCGGTCCCACTCTGCGCGAGAACGGTCACTGGGCCGGTCCTTCCAGTTCGTCGCGGATCGCGGCGGCGCGGGGGTCGAGTTCGCGTCCGGCGAATTTCACGTATACGGCCGTGATCACGAACGTGGTGACGAACTGACCGAGGCCGAGGATGATGCCGAGATTGATGTTGCCGATCACCTTCGTCGCCATGAAGTCGGCGGCATACGTCGCGAGGAGTACGTACACCCCGTACCAGGCGAGGAAGAACACCGTCACCGGGAACACGAACCGCCGGAGTCTGCTGCGCAGCTCCTGAAACTCGGGACTCGCCTGCATGTCGACGAAGTCCTGTGGCGTGGGGTCACGGCGCGACGGTGCGTCGCTCCCGTTACTGACTGTGGTCACTGCCGACTCCTCGGTGGTCGTGTGAGTTGTAGTGAGCACAGACGGTAGTGAGACGACAGTCACACGCGTAAGGGTCGCGCGCCTCCCGGACGCCGAACTGTCGTGCGGTGCGCCGAGCGGTCGACTCACCGCGACGAACGGCGCCGATCGTCCGTTCCGGCCGTGCCCGCACCGAACGCGCCGACCTCACGGTCGCGACCCATCCCCAGCCGTTCCGGGACGTGCATCCGGGAAAAGGTGCGACCCACGTCGGCGGGCACCGAACGGCGAGTGGCGAGGCTGACCAGCACCATCGTCAGGAACGCCAGCGGAACACTCACCGCGGCGGGGTAGCCGACGAGGACTTCGAGCCGGCCGGCGCCACGCTCCGGGTCGACGGGGGCCAGCACCACCACCATCGCCGCACTCCCGGCCACCAGCCCGCCCAGCACCATGCCCGCCGCGGCGCCCGCCGCGGTGAGACCGCGCCACCAGATGCCGAGAACCAGCAGCGGACACAACGTCGACGCCGCCACCGCGAACACCAACCCGACCGACCGCGACAGATCCAGCGAGGTCACCGACAACGCCAGTGCCAGCGGCACCAGACCGGCGAGCACCGCCGCGATCCGGAAGTCCCGAATGCGCCCGCGCAGCACGTCCGTCGACAACACACCCGCGACGCTGACCAGCAGCCCCGACGACGTGGACAGGAACGCGGCGATCGCGCCGGACGCGACAAGCGCCGCGAGCAGTTGACCACCCCAACCGGACAGCACCGATCCGGGCAGCAGCAGCACCGCCGCATCCGAACGCCCGGTGATGAGCAACTGCGGCACGTACAGCCGCGCGAACACCCCGAGCAGCGTCGGAAACAGATAGAACAGGCCGACCAACCCGATGACGGCGAGCGACGTCACACGCGCGGTGCGGCCGTCGGGGTTCGTGTAGAACCGCACCAGCACGTGCGGCAACCCCATCGTGCCGAGAAACGTCGCGAGGATCAGCGAATACACCTGGAACATCGGATAGTGGCCGCCGAATCCGTTGCCCGGTGAGGCCCACGAGTCGTTGTCCGGCGGCGCACCCGCCACCACCGGAACCGGCGAGCCCGCGTCGAGCACCAGTTCGGTTCCCGCCGACAGTTCGTGTTCTCCCGGTTCGAGCAGCACCGGACCCGCGACCGGCCGGCCGTCGACGTGCCCGGTGACGGTCACCGGCAAGGGCTGTGCGACCTGCACGATCACGTCGGTGGTGATGTCGACGGTGGTGCGGTCGGTGACGGTGGGCGGCACCGGCTCGGACACGGCCCGATCCTCGGCGAAGAAGTGCAGTGCGAGCACCAACGCCGGCAGCGCGACCGCGGTGAGTTTGAGCCAGTACTGGAATGCCTGCACGAACGTGATCGACCGCATGCCACCACCGACGACATTGCCGACGACGATCACCCCGACCGCGGCGACGCCCACCCAGTCGGGCAGCCCCAGCAGGATGTTCAAGGTCAGTCCCGCCCCCTGGAACTGCGGTACCAGATACAGCACACAGATGACCGCGACGACGATCATCGCGAGGGTCCGCAGCCAGCGCGCCCCGAGGCGGAATTCGGCGAAATCCGGCACCGTGTACGCACCGGATCGGCGCAACGGTGCCGCGACGAACAGCAGCAGACCCAGATAGCCCGCCGCGAAACCCACCGGATACCACAGGGCGTCGGCCCCGTACTTCGCGACCAGTCCGGCAACACCGAGAAATGATGCGGCAGAAAGGTACTCACCGGAAATTGCGGCCGCATTCCAACGTGGCCCCACAGTGCGTGACGCAACGAGGAAGTCGGACGTGGTGCGCGCCAAACGCACACCGTAGATGCCGATCGCGACGGTCGCAGCCGCGGCCGCGACCAGGCCGACAACGGTGAGGACAGGAATCGAACCGGTGTCCATCGCAGCTCAGTCGTCGGTCAGGTCGGTGAAGTCCTGCTCGTTGCGTTCGGCCAGCCGCACGAACAGCCACGCGATGCCCAGCAGTACCGGATAGCCGACGATGCCGAGCAGCAACCACGGCAGCCGCAGCCCCAGTACCGTCACCTCCGCGAGCGTGGGCACCGCGGCGAACAGCACCGGCAACGCACCGAGCAGGCAGACCGCGACGAGCGCCAGCCGCAACGCGAGCCCGAGCTGCGCCCGGATCAGGCCACGCACCATCGCGTCACCGATCTCGGTCTGCTGCTGCACCTCGATGCGGGTACGAACCATGCGGGCGCCGCGCCGCTGCGCGAGCACCACCCGTTGCCGCGGCGGCGGACCGGCGCCGCTCATCGGGACGTCCACGTCTGCATCGGACCTCGGATGAGCCGATCCTTGAGTTCACGCGTGTGACGGCGACTCACCGGAAGCTCCACCACCGGCCCGTCCCCCGCCGCCCGCAGGCACACCACCAGGCCGGACCCGACACTGCGAATCCCGGTCACCAACGGCAACGCCACCAGAAACGACCGGTGCACGCGAAGGAACCCGGCGTCCGCCCAGCGACTCTCCAGAGTCGAAATGGGGATGCGCACGAGATGCGAACCGGTTCCGGTGTGCAAACGCGCGTAGTCGCCGTCGGCTTCGACCCACCGCACCGACGATCGCTGCACCAGCGTCGTGACCCCGCCCAATTCGACGGGAATCACTTCGTCGGACGGTACCGCCGCATCATTCTGGCCGCTGCTGCTCCGGCGGCGTTCCGCGATGCGCCGGACCGCTTCGGCGAGCCGTTCCTCACGCAGCGGCTTGAGCAGATAGTCGACGGCCCCCAGATCGAATGCGGCGACCGCCCGGTCGTCGTGCGCGGTCACGAAGACCACCGATGGCGGCTGCGCGAAATTGCGGAGGATCCCGGCGAGTTCGAGCCCGTCCAGACCCGGCATGTTGATGTCGAGGAACACCGCGTCGATACCGCCGTCCTGCAACAACCGCAACGCGGTGGTCGCGTCACCTGCCGTGTGGACCGAGCCGATGTCGTCGCATCGGCGCAGGAGATAGGCAAGCTCGTCGAGTGCGGGCGGTTCGTCGTCGACCGCCAGCACGGCGAGATGGTCCGGTTCGTCGTTCACAACGGACTCATCGTGCCATGCCAGCACCCCGGTCACGGCCGTATCCCCGGCCGGAACTTCGGGACCCGCATGCTGACCTTCGTTCCCGCGTCCGGGGCGGTCTCGACGACCAGCCCGTAATCGTTGCCGAACGCGGCCCGCAACCGGTCGTCGACGTTCGCCAGCCCCACGTGCGCGGACTCCTTGACGGTACTGCCCTCTCGGTCCGCGACCGCGTCGAGCGAACCCGATCGCAGCAGTTCCGGGTCCATCCCGACACCGTCGTCCTCGACGCTGATGACACAGTCGGTGCCTTCGTCCGCGGCGGTGATGGAGATGGTGCCCGCCCGGGTCGGCTTCCCTGCGATACCGTGCCGCACCGCATTCTCCACCAGCGGCTGCAACGCCAGGAACGGCAACACCACACCGAGAACCTCGGGGGCGACCTGCAGGCGCACCTCGAGGGCATTGCCGAATCGGGCGCGTTCGAGGGTGAGGTACCGGTCGATGTTGCGCAGTTCGTCGGCGAGCACCGTGTACTCGCCGGTGGCCCGGAACGAATAGCGGGTGAAATCCGCGAACTCGAGGAGTAGTTCGCGGGCCCGATCGGGGTCGGTACGCACGAACGAGGTGACCGTGTTGAGCGCGTTGTAAATGAAATGGGGGCTGATCTGGGCGCGCAACGCCCGCACCTCGGCGCGGTCCAGCCGCGCGCGGGACGCGTCCAGTTCGGCAAGTTCGATCTGGCTGCACGCGTACCCCGCGACCTCGGCGAGGACCCCGAGCATCGCGGGGCCGGGTTCGGTGGTGGTGACGACGCCGAGCACCCCGACCACCCCCACGTCGTCGATGATCAGCGGCTGGGCGATCACCGCGCGCACCGGAAGCTCGTCGGGGCCGCGCCCCAGGTCGCCGTGGCCGACGAGCACCCGGCGCTCCCCCTCGATCGCGCTGACGGCGGCCTCGCGCATCCGATCGGCGAGCCCCTCGTACAGTCCGTGCCAGGCGAGCCTGTTGCCGTCCGTGTCGAGCAACGCGACGGCCTGCGCACCGGTGAGGGTCCGCAGATGCGGGGCGGCCTCCTGCGCGGACGTCGCGTCGAGACCGCGGCGCAGCGGTCGCGCAGCGAGCGAGGCGGTGTGCAGTGTCGCGTGCACGGCACGTTCCGCGGGTGTGGTGACGACCCGCCGGGTGCGTGCCCACACCGCACCGATACCCACAACGACGAGTGCCACCACCAGCACCGTCAGGACGACGACGCCGGTCACGGTGCGGCTGTCCGGTCGTACGGCACGGATTCGGTCATGGCCGACACGGTACGACGCTCACGACCTGCCGCGCCGGTCGATCCGCTCTTCCGCCGCGGCCTCCTCGACGTCGAGGCTTTCGAGTTCGACACGCAAGGTTTCGTCGTCGAGGCTGCCTTCGTCCCGCGCGGCGATCAGAGCGGTGCGCTGCGCGCGCAGGATCGATCGCCGGAATTCGTCGAACAGCGCTCCGGCGTCGAGACTGCGGTCGGTCTCGTTCTCGGATTCGACGGCGTTGGCGTCGACGCGTGCCTGGATGGAGCGGCGCACCCGCTCGAGGATGCGGCGCACGGCGTCGACGTCGAACCCGGACGGCGGATTGTCCGCGAGGTTCCGGAGTTCGTCGTGGGCGGCAGCGGTGACGATGGTCTGGGCGAGGGTGCGCTGCTCGTCGGCGCGGAGCCGCTCGTACGGGTCGGACACATCCAGCCGCCGGATCAAGACGGGCATGGTCGCGCCCTGGATGAGCAGGGTTCCGACGGCGACGACCAGGGCGATGAGATGGATGATCTCGCGACCGGGGAACGGTTCACCCGACGCGAGCAGCAGCGGGATGCCGCCGGCGGCGGCGAGGGTCACCACACCGCGCATCCCCGCCCACGACACCACCACATGTTCGCGGAAGCTCAGGGGGTCGCGTCCGAGCCGTGTCAGCCCGGCATCACGTGTGACACGCCTACGACCCCAGTTCAGCAGACCCCAGGCGGGCCGGACCACCATGACGACGGCGAGCACCGCGACCGAGTAGAGCAGCACCACGATGACGTCGTACCCGTCGTCGGTGACGTCGTCGAGGACGAACTTCAGTTGCAATCCCATGTAGGCGAAGACGAACATCTCGAGCAGGATGTCCAGGCTTTCCCACACGTAGCGTTCCTGGATGCGCGTATTCACCGACATGTCGGTGGCCCGGTGCCCCATGTACAGGCCGGCTGCGACGACGGCGAGCACCCCGGATGCGTGGATTTCCTCGGCCGCGAGATAGGCGGCGAACGGAAGCACCAGCCCGAGGGATGTTTCCAACGGCGAGTGGTACATGCGGCTCCGGACCCAGTGCACGACCACCGCGAGTGCGAGCCCGATCGCGACACCGCCGACGACCTCGTATCCGAAGAACACGACCGGAGAATCGAAGAACACGCGGGTACCGGCAACCGCCGACACCGCGACGGTGAACAGGGTCAGGGCCGTCGCGTCGTTGACGAGTCCTTCGCCGGTGAGCACCGCGATGACCCGTTTCGGCAGGCCCAGCTTCTGGCCGACCGCGACGGCACTGACCGCGTCGGTGGGTGCGACGACCGCGCCGAGCACCAGCGCGGCGCCGAACGTCAATTCGGGGACGAGCCAGTTCGCGAAGAACGCGACAGCGAACGCGGTCGCGAGGACGGTGACGATACCGAGCCGCAGGATCGGCGACAGGTAGCGCCGGAAGGTCGGGACGGAGAACCGCAGCGCCGCCGAGTACAGCAAGGGTGGAAGGACCGCGCCGAGCAGCACGTCGGGTGGCAACTCCAGGCGGGGCAGCCCGGGAATGAACGACGCGGCCGCGCCGATCGCGACCAGCACCAGCGGCGCTTGCAGGTTCTTACGTGCCGCCAACCCGGTGACCGCGATGGCGGCGATGACGACGAGCAGAATCCAGGTCCCGTTCACGGCACCGATTCTGCTCCGTCACCGCCGCCCAGGTGACGATCAGTTGGTGCCGAGGGCGTTCTTCGCGGCGTTCTCCGCCGCATCGACCTGACCGGAGAACTTGCCACCGGTCTTGTTGTCCGCCAGGTCACCGGCCTTCTCGATCGCCTGGTTCACCTTGTCCGGGTGTTCGGCGGCAAGTTCCTTACCCTTGTCGACCAGACCCTTCACGTTGTCCAAGAAGCCCACAGCATGTCCTTTCCTTCGGTATCGAGCGAAAGAAAGATTGCCACATGGGCCACAGCCAGGCGGGGACCGCTAGCTCGTACCCGGATCGGTCGGCGGCCGCTGCCCGCCGGGCGGCTCGCCGGGTGTGTCGCCGGGTGTGTCGACGAACTTCCTCGCGGCGTCCTGCGCCTTGTCGACGTGTCCGGAGAATTTGCCACCGGTGCGCTTGTCGACCTGGTCGCCGGCCTTGTCGATGTAGGAATCGATCTTGTCGGGATTCTGTGCGGCGTAGTCCTTACCTTTGCCGACCAGACCCTTCAACGTGTCCATGAGACCCATCTGCTGTTCCTTCCGTCGATACGGACGATCGGACGCTTCGCAGTACGCCGGTCAGTGTACTCCCGGGAGCAGATCGTCCGGGGCCGCGAACAGGCGGCGGCGCTCCCCGTGCAGGCGTCCGCTGACCCACCACGACACCTCCACCAGGAACACACCGACGGCGCCACACACGAACGCGATGGTCGTGTATCCGACATCCGACGGATCCAGCGCGAAGAACTCGCGGCAGAACGGCACCGTGAACAAGACGACGTAGCCGAGCACCGAACCGATCAGCAACACGATCTTCCACAGCTGATACGGCCGGGCAACGACGGCGAGCACCCACAGGGCGATCATGATCAGGGTGATCAGCGCAGAGGTACCCGCCTGAATCTTCTGTTGCTCGGTCTGATCCGGCCCCCCGTACACCAGCACGTAGCAGACGAACGTGGCGACTCCGATGATGACGCCGGACGGGATCGCCAGTCGCATCACGCGGGGCACGAACCCGGACCGCGCCCGTTCGTTGTTCGGGGCCAGCGACAACAAGAACGCCGGGATGCCGATCGTGAACCACGCGGCGATCGTCACGTGCCGAGGCAGGAACGGATACGGCAGCGGATCGAAGTCGAACAATTGCGACAACACGCCCGACAGTCCGACGAAGAATGCCAGCAACACCGAATACACCGTCTTGGTGAGAAACAGGTTGGAGACCCGTTCGATGTTGCCGATGACGCGACGCCCCTCACCGACGACATACGGCAAGGTCGCGAACTTGTTGTCCAGCAACACGATCTGTGCGACCGCCCGCGTGGCGGGGCTACCCGATCCCATCGCTACCCCGATGTCGGCGTCCTTGAGTGCCAGCACGTCGTTGACGCCGTCACCGGTCATCGCGACGGTATGCCCACGCGACTGCAGTGCGCCGACCATCGCCCGCTTCTGATCGGGCCGCACCCGGCCGAAGGTGGTCGACGACGCGACGGTGTCGGCGAGTTGCTCCGGGTCCTCGGGCAGCGTGCGCGCGTCGACGGGCCGTGCACCGCCTGCCAGACCCAGCGACGACGCGACCGCGCCCACCGACACCGCATTGTCGCCGGAAATGATCTTCACGTCGACCTGCTGGCCGGCGAAGTACTCGAGGGTGTCCTTCGCGTCGGGCCGCACCCGTTGCTCGAGCACGACCAGTGCCCGAGGGGTGACGGTGCCCGGCGCGGCCGCGTCGTCGACGGGACGGTCGCTATGCGCGAGGAGCAGCACCCGCAGTCCCTGCGCGCCGATCTCCTCGGCCTTGCGGGCGGTCTCGGAGGCCGGATCGAGCAGCACGTCGGGGGCGCCGAGCAGCCAGTTGCCGTGGTCGCCGTAGGACTGGCCGCTCCACTTCTTCGCCGACGAGAACGGAGCCGTCGCGGTCGCTGCTCCCCACCCCGGATCGTCGGGCAGTGCCTCCCCGATCGCGGCGACACTCGCGTTCGGCCGCGGATCGTCGCCGGCGAGCGCCGCGAGCGCCGCGCGCACGGTGTTGTCGTCGGCACCGTTGTTCTCGTCGGCACCGTTGTTGTCGTCGGCACCGCCGTTCTCGTCGGCACCGCCGACCGGGACGATCTCGGCCAGACGCATCCCGTTCTCGGTGAGGGTTCCGGTCTTGTCCGCGCACACCACATCGACGCGGGCCAGCCCCTCGATGGCAGGAAGTTCCTGCACGAGGCACTGACGTTTCCCGAGCCGGATCACCCCGACTGCGAAGGCGATCGACGTCATCAGCACGAGACCCTCGGGGACCATCGGAACCAATGCCGCAACCATGCCGCTGAGCGCCGGCCGCAGCGACTGCCCGCTCGAGAACAATTGGTTGTAGATGATGAGCAGACCCGCCGGGATCATCAGGTAAGTGATGAACTTCAGGATCTTGTTGATGCCGGACATCAGCTCGGACTTCACCAGCGTGAACTTGCTGGCCTCATCCGCGAGCCGCGCCGCATAGGCATCGCGGCCGACCTTCGTCGCACGGTAGGCGCCGCTGCCGGATGCGACGAAGCTGCCGGACATCACGGTCGTACCGGGCGCCTTGTCGACATTGTCGGATTCGCCGGTGAGCAGCGATTCGTCGAGTTCGAGCCCCTCCGATTCGACGACGACACCGTCGACGACGAGTTGATCACCGGGACCGAGTTCGATGATGTCGTCGAGCACCACTTCACGCGGGGCGAGCTCGGCGGATCTGCCGTCACGGCGCACGACCGGCTTGCTCTGGCTGACGATCGCAAGCTTGTCCAGGGTCCGCTTCGCGCGGATTTCCTGAATGATGCCGATGCCGCTGTTCGCGACGATCAGCAGACCGAACATGCCGTCGATGATCGAGCCGGTCACCAGGACGATGAGGAACAGCACACCGAGGATCGCGTTGATCCGGGTGAGCACGTTCCCGCGGACGATGTCCTTCACGGACCGCGACGCGCGGTCGGGGACGTCGTTCGTCTCCCCCCGCGCCACCCGCTCGGCGACCTGCTCGGTGGTCAGGCCACCGACGATATGCGCGGGATCGGTCACGACCGTTTCACCGGCCCCCGCCACCGCGGTGGGCTCTTCGACTGACATGGGGAACAGGCTATGCCAGCGGCGAAAACTTCGATCGCTCAGCGACCGGTGCGGCCACGTTTTCCCGGAACGGCGGCATGGGTACTCACGCGGGCATGACAATTCTGAAAGCACTCGCTCTGGTATGCACCCTCAAACCGTCCCCGGCTGCGTCGAGCAGCGATCTGATCACCGAGCAGGTTCTGGCCGAGCTCGGCAAGTACGACGCGACCGCCGAGACGATCCGGCTGGTCGACCTCGACATCCGTCCCGGCGTCGACACCGACATGGGAGACAGCGACCAATGGCCGCCCGATCCTGTTCGGGAAGGTCGCGGTCGCGGCCGTGGTCGGCAACGAGGACGGTGCCCACGCCATCGTCGCCAATCTGTTCCAGGGGCTCAACGACTGCGGCTACACGATTCCCGCGCAGGGGTGCACGTACTGGAACGGTGAGACGATGACACCGGGCGACGACAACGACCTCGACGACGTGCCGGACGCATTCATGTTCTTCTCCTCATTCCAGCGCGCCGGTGCTGCGCGCGACGTCGAACCGCACTCCGAAGTTGTCGAGCGTATTGGGCAGTGGGACATCCGGCGCGGGCGCAGGATCGGACGCGACCCGGAAGTCGGCCGCCGCCAGGAGTCGCGCCAGGACGGTGCTGGTGACCAGCAGCACCAGATTGCGTCCGGGACACACGGCGGGCCCGGCGCTGAACGGCACCAACTCGGGACGGGACTCGGCGCGTCCGTCCAGCCACACCTCGGGGACGAACTCGTTCGCGAACGGAAGCCGGTCGCTGTCACGATGGAAACCGGCCTTCAGGATCGCGAATCCGGTTCCGGCGGGGATGGTGAACTGCTGTCCTTCCGACCCCCACATGGTGTCGCGGGTGGAATCGCGCAGGATCATCGGCGTGGTCGGCCACAGCCGTAGCGATTCGAGCACCGTGGCAGGGGTAGGACTGCGGCGTTGCGGAGTCGCTACCGGCGATCTCGGCGCGCGCCGTCGCTCGTTGGCCGGGATGCCCGGCCAGCAGTGCGAGTGCGCGTATCGATGCAATGCCAGCGGCGCCGAAAGCGAAGAGCCAGTGCGGAATCTGACCGACCGGGTCGGTCGCGCCGCCTGCGGGCAACGCGGCGAGAGCGCCGGCGAGCGAACCCACCTCGGCCCGGTCCACGTATCGATACCGGTCTTCGATGAAGCGGTCGCGCAGGCGGTTGCGTTCGGGGATGAAATAGGACCAATTGCCATTGGCGCGACGCTTTTTCAGCCTGTCGGTGATGTCGTTGTCAGCTGCCGCCGAGCTCCCCAGTACTACCTGCCGGACGATTCGCCACCAGGTACGGGTGAATTCGTCGTTGTCGAGCGACCCGGAGCGGATCGCAGCCGCGACAAGGGCGTCCACCTCCCGGTCGACGATCGGCTCGGCGAGATGATGCACGGTGCGCGTGGTGTCCAGCGATTCCTTGTTGAGGGTGCGGCGTTCGGCGCGAATGTGTCCCTGCGAGATGAGAACTCCGTGCGGCTGAAACGGCGAGAGCGCGCCCTTCTTTTCTCGGGTAGCGGGGTCGAACGGGTCGGGCGAATCCTCCAGGATCCGGCCGACATCCGCGGGTTCGAGGGCGACGGCCAAGCGCCTGCCCGGCAACTCGACCTGCAGGTCCTGCGCCGCATTCCTCGCGCAACCGGTGCAGCGTGTTCACCGCGGACGTATCCGCACCGAACCGTTCCAGCAGCGCCATCGCTCTCGGTCTGCGGGCGATGACATCGGCCGCGACGGACGGGAAGCCGAGGGTCGCGGTCAGGCGCAGCACCCGGAGGCCACTCACCGTCGGGCCGGCCGTGGACGTCGAATGTGCGATATCTGCGGATGACGACATGGCGGACTGGTACCCGTGCTCCTTCCTGCGAAACGCAGGTCCCGGCATACCGATAGGTGGAACCGATGTGTCCTCGCGTGCGTCCAACCCTGTGACCGCCGCCATCAGCCGAGGGACCGATGCCACCAGCCAAGCCAGCACTCGCCGCCCTGCTGTGCGGTCTCACGACGCTCTCGGGGTGCGCGATGACGACACCCGGCACCGCCGTCCACACCGGACCGGCCGGCGACCTCTTCATCTCCTGCACCATTCCCGACGACGCCCTGCTCGCCGCCGGACTCGACCCGGCCACCGAACGTGTCGGATTCTTCGGGGAACACTTCACCCACGCGAAACTGTGTCGTTGGGACGGGCCCTGGTACAGCATCAGCATCTTCGCCATGACCGACACCATCGAACAAATCATCAGCGATCCGAGCTACACCGGAATCCGGGACATCACCGTCGCCGACCGCGACGCGGTGCTGTTCCGTGACGTCTACGACCCCCGAGACGCGTTCTGCCTGCTCGGTTACACCACGCGCGGCGGCACCATTCTATTCTCCGGGATCGAAAGCTCAACCGTCGACGACGGCGGCGACATCTGCACCGCAACGACCGACGTTGCACGCGCCCTCGACCACGTCATCCCCCGCTGAACATCATCCCCCGCTGAATCCCGCACCGAAAGGACCCGTCACATGACCCAGCCCGTCGGACCCGGCACCTTCCGTAAGCTCGCCGACGCCGCCGAATCCGGAACGC
>NZ_JBAQXC010000178.1:0-24336 GCF_049299235.1 Rhodococcus sp. (in: high G+C Gram-positive bacteria)
CCGCGAGTGTCGGCCCGCCGGGCCGCCCGGCCGCGCCGCCGTCGATCTCCTGCACGAACTCGGCGATGTCGTCGCGGCCGTGGCCGTCGTAGACGTCCGCGGAGACGACGACAAGCTTCTTTCCGGCGCGTACGAGTGTCGCGACGACGAAGATCGGGCCGTCCTTCGCTGCTGTCACAGTGTGCAGGGACAGGTCCTGCGTCGCGGTCCAGTCACCGTTGCCTGCGACGAGCGCGGGATCGGAGGTCACGATGTCGACCGCGGTGGTCAGGAACCCCAGTGCTGCGCCGCCCGCCGGTGAGCGCAGCTTGTCGGTGAGGTTCGCGCGGATCACCGATCGTCGCTCGTCGAGCAGCAGGGTGGTGAGTCCGAAGTCTGCGGTGAACGTGCGGGCCCCCGACAGGATGAGCTCGGACAAGCCCTCCGACATCTCGACGGAAATGGCGTTCTCATTCATATCGGCATCATGTCAGAGGTTCCACCCGCCGCACAGACACCCGAATGCGACGTCGAGAAATGTAGATTCTCACTTCTGAAAGTAATATTCTCACAGGAAAGCGAACGCTGCCGGGACTCCAGTTCCGCACGAGAGGATTCCGATGAACATTGACGACATGGTGATGATCAGCATCGACGACCACGTGGTCGAGCCACCCGACCTCTTCGAGAAGCACTTCCCGAAGAGCCTCAAGGACAAGGCTCCGAAGCTGACAGCCAACCCGCGGAACCCCGAGGTGCAGGCGTGGGTGTTCCAGGACGTCGTGGTCGGCAGCTCGGGGCTGAACGCGGTCGCGTCGTGGCCCAAGGAAGAGTGGGGCATGGATCCCACCGGCTACGCCGAGATGCGACCGGGTATCTACGACATGGACCTGCGGGTGCGCGACATGGACGCCAACGGCACCCTCGCCGCGACCCTCTTCGCCACCTTCCCCGGATTCGCCGGTACCCACCTGGCGAGCCTGCCGGACAAGAAGCTGTCCCTGGCGGCGTGCCAGGCCTTCAACGACTGGGTCGTCGGTGAAGTCCCCAACGCTCATCCCGGCCGGTTCATCCCGCTGGGTATCGTCCCGTTCTTCGATACGGACGAATCCGTCAAGGAGATCGCGCGTCTCGACGCGATGGGGGTTCGTTCGATCAGCATCCCCGAGACTCCGTACGGCGTCGGCGAAGGCTATCCGCCGTTCAAGTCGGGCTACTGGGATCCGATCTTCAAGGAATGCGCCGACCGCAACATCGTGCTGAGTCTCCACATCGGTGGTGGCATCAACCTCGTCAAACGCCCCGAAGGCTTCGACCTCGACGACATGATGATCCTGACCCCGCTCATCTCGACCATCGCGGCGACCGACGTGATGCTCAGCGGGGCGATCAAGAAGTTCCCGACACTGAAGTTCGCGATGAGCGAGGGTGGCGTCGGCTGGGTCCCACCGTGGCTCGACCGCCTCGAGCGGCACGTGAGTAACCAGGAATGGACCGGCCGCACGTTCCTGCCGAAGGGCGTGACACCGACCGACGCGTGGCGCGAGAACTTCCTGGCCTGCTACATCACCGAGCCGAGCGCACTGAGCAACCGCGACCGCCTCGGCATCGACACGATCGCGTGGGAATGCGACTACCCGCACTCGGATTCGACATGGCCGAACTCGCCGGAGATTCTGATGGCGGAACTGGCGGCGGCGAACTGCACCGACGACGAGATCGACAAGATCACCCATCAGAATGTCGCGCGTTTCTTCGGCTGGGATCCGTTCAAGCACATCCCGCGTGAGCAGGCCACCGTCGGAGCGCTCCGCGCCAGAGCAACCGACGTCGACACGAGCGAGACGTCCAAGAACGAGTACCGCCGGCGCTACGAACTAGCCCACTAGATCCGTGTGCCTTTGTGGCCCCTGGGCGGGCCACAAAGGCACACGGGCTCACAATGCTTCCAGTGAACCCATGATGTATTCGGGCGCACCGTCGATCGACCAGATCGCAAACGCCACCGTGACCACGGTCAGGCCGGGCCCGAGAATCCCGACCTCGAACGGCCCCCCTGCCCTGATCGCGATGGCGCGCGGCATTCTGATTTCCCACCACCGTTCACCGCGCCACGGCACGAACGGGGCCAGGAACGGAATGCCCTCCTTCGTGACGGCATCGCCGAGACAGTGTGTCGCACAGCCCAGCGCGACCGCGACCCCGAGACCCACCGACCCGACGTCGCCGGGGAACGCTGTCCAGGTGAGCACCGACAGCACCGCGGCGGTCGCGGTGACGGCGAACCAACCGTTGCGCTTGGCCCACGAACCGAACAACCCGCGCACGGCCAATCCGAGGGTGATGAACAGAACCGCGATGATCGCTTCGCGCCCGAACCGAGCGACCAGGGCGGAGACGCCGACGCCGAGCAACCCGGCGAACAGCGCGGTGTGCGTCATCGTGCGGTGCCCCCCGCGACGCTTGCGGTCGCGGCGGCCCCTGGTCAGGTTGTAGTAGCCGACGGACACTCTGTCGATGCCGCGCGCGACGGCCTGACTCACCGGACCGAACGATCGGGCGACCGTCGACTGCGCGGTGTCGAGATCGGGCAGCAGAGCCGCGCCCGCGCACACCGCAGCGAACGCGAACGTCTCGGCAGTGGACGTCGGCCCACCCCACTCGCGAGGGAGCACATCGGCGACGAGCAATCCGACGAGCGCCCCGGAAACCGCATGGGTGGGACCCATCACCATGTCAGAGAACACCTTTCGAGAGCGCAGAAAGAAACCCGGACCGACGCCGAAGCATCGGTCCGGGTTCCAACCTAGCAATCACTCCCGACACACCCGTCACACAGTTGTTCGAACGGGCGGGCAGCGTGTCAGGCGAGCTGCGCCTGCCACATCCAGTGCAGCTGCTCGAGCCGTGCGGTCTGCCCGATGAGCAGGTCCTGAGTCACCGGGTCGGCGTCGGCGGTGGCGTCGATGTGCCCGCGCAGCCGCGCGACCACGGCCGCGATGTTGTCCACGATCGTCGCGACGACTTCCTCGCCCTTGGTCCAGCCGTCGCCGAATCCCTTCGTCCCCGATTCGCGTGCCACCGTCGCGGCCCGGCCGTCCGGGGCGACACCGATCGCGGTCAAGCGCTCGGCTGCCTGATCCGCGAAATCACGGGCTGCGAGAACCAGTTCGTCGAGCGCCAGATGGATGCTGCGGAACTGCGGTCCCACGACCGTCCAGTGCGCCTGCTTGCCGATCAGGCTCAGATCGATGAGGTCGACGAGTGCGGCCTGCAGCGCCTCGGCGGCAGCGTCGCGGCGTTCGGGGTCGAGTGTGCTGGTAATGGGGCTGTTCATCGTCCCACTCCCTTCTGATGTGTCGGACCGGAGTCCGATGCGGGTATTCACGAATGTGGTCGGCGTGGATATCGGTGACGACTGAGCGGATGATGGTGTCATCACCTTCCCCACTCCAGGAGGCCGCCGATGGAATCCGTGATCGTCTTCGTTCTCGCCGCCCTGATCTATTGGTGGGGTTTGCTCTGAGGACCGCGTCCGGTCAGGCGCGCCTCGACCGGACGCCGTCCTCGACCTCCTTGCCGAGGTCGACGTCGACACCCCGCCAGTATTCGAAGATCCTCTCGTACAAGGACTCCGACGTCCCACCGAGGACGTGACCGACGATGTTGTCGACCAGTCGTGCCCGCGCGGCGTCGTCGAGCACCTCACGTACCAGCGTCCCGGCCTGCGCAAAGTCGTCGTCCTCGGGGTGCTGGACGTATCCGGCGCGGACCGCTTCGGTGCCGAACTCCCACAGGCCGTCGTCGCCGGCCTGCTGCGGGTCCGCGTGCGGTCCGCCGAAGCCGTTCGGCGCGTACACCGGCGTCGCCGGGTCGTTGAACGAATACGTCATGCTTCCGTCCTTCGAGTACGACCGCACCTCGTTGCGGGCAGCATTGACCGGCAGCTGGGCGTGGTTGGCGCCGATCCGGTATCGGTGCGCGTCCGCGTAGGAGAACACGCGACCGAGCAGCATCTTGTCCGGGGAGTAGCCGATACCGGGCACGATGTTCGAGGGTGCGAGCGCCGCCTGCTCGATCTCCGCGAAGAAGTTGCGCGGGTTCCGGTTCAGGGTCCAGGTGCCGACCTCGATCAGCGGATAGTCCTTCTGCGACCACACCTTCGTCAGATCGAACGGGTTGACGCGGTACCCCTCCGCCTCGTCGACCGGCATGATCTGGACCTTCAGGGTCCAGCTCGGGAACTCACCGCGGTCGATGGCGTCGAAGAGGTCGGCGCGGTGGTAGTCGGGGTCCGACCCGGCGAGCCCGTCGGCCTCGGCCTGGGTGAGGAACTCGATACCCTGGTTCGTCTTGAAGTGGTACTTGACCCAGAAGCGCGCGCCGTCCGCGTTGATCCACTGGTAGGTGTGCGAACCGAAGCCGTCCATGTTGCGCCACGTCTTCGGGATGCCGCGGTCACCCATCAGCCAGGTGACCTGGTGTGCGGTCTCCGGGCGCAGCGTCCAGAAGTCCCACTGCATGGTGTGGTCGCGCAGACCGGAGCCGGGGAGCCGCTTCTGCGAATGGATGAAGTCCGGGAACTTGATGGGGTCCTTGATGAAGAAGATCGGCGTGTTGTTGCCGACGAGGTCGTAGTTGCCGTCCTCGGTGTAGAACTTGACCGCGAATCCGCGCGGGTCACGCCACGTGTCGGGGCTGCCTTGTTCTCCTGCGACGGTCGAGAAACGCACCATCGACTCGGTTGTCGTGCCCGGCTGGAACAGCTTCGCCTTCGTGTACGCGCTGACGTCGCCGGTGACGACGAGTTCACCGAACGCGCCGCCGCCCTTCGCGTGCACGACCCGCTCGGGCACCCGCTCGCGGTTGAAGTGTGCGAGCTTCTCGAGAAGGTAGTGGTCGTGCAGCAGGATCGGGCCTTGGGTGCCGGCGGTCAGCGAGTCGTCGTCGCTACCGATCGGGTTACCGACGTTGTTGGTGGTGAAGTTGGCGTTCGTCATGATGACCTCCTGATGCGGGATACGCGGGATCGCCGCGGGTCTCGGGTGAGATCCGCGCTGGTCGACGGGGGTGGAGCTAACTACAGTTGGGACACAATCCCCAGAACGTGACCTCGGCTTCGTCGACGACGAATCCGCGGACGTCCGAGGGTGTGAGGCACGGCGCCGAGCCGACCACACAGTCGACGTCGACGACCGTGCCGCAGTGACGGCACACGAGATGGTGATGGTTGTCGCCGGTTCTGGTCTCGAACCGGGCCGGGGACCCCGCCGGCTCGATCCGGCGGAGCAGTCCCGCGTTCGCGCAGGCTCTCAGGACGTCGTAGATCGCCTGGGTGGACACGGAACCGAGTTCGTCGCGCACGGCCGCTGCAATCTCATCCGCATCGGAATGCGGGTGTGCGGCAACCATTCCGAGAACTGCGATGCGCGGAGCGGTCACCCGGAGCCCTACCGAGCGCAACCGCTCCCTCGGGTCGAAGTTCTCGTCCACTCGTTGCATGACACCGAGTATGCCCCCTTTCTGGAATAAGTCAAGAAAAGCAAGGCTTGGTTCACGAGAACACAGTCCGGGCACCCCACGATCACGGTTCGATCGATTGCCGCAGCACACGCACCGAGTGAAGTTAGCATCCAAAACGATGACCTATATCGACGGAATCGAGTACGGTACATGGATATTCGACCACACGCCCGACACCTTGCCGTGCTCGCCATCGCAGGATGCCTCGGGTTGTTTGTTGCTCCCGCAACCGCCGGAGGCGACGGCATCCCCGGCCTGATCGAGGGGCCGGCACGCCCGGTCGGCGCCGGCACTGCCCGCACCTACGTCACCGTCGATGCGGACCGCACGCCGACCGCGATCGGGGTGCGACTCGACGGAACGGCACTCGACGGCCTACCCGGCGGCCTGCTGCCGATCACCGAGGACTACATACTGGACCTCCCCGACGAGGCGCGTGCGACCGCGTTCGACCATGTGACGGTCGATTGGAATTCGCACGGACACAACCCGGAACACGGCTTCGACGTACCCCACTTCGACGTGCACTTCTATCTGCTCGACAGAGCCACGGTGGAGGCGATCAACCCGCTCGTTCCCGGCTACATCCACGCGGCAGCCCGCACCCCCGAACCGCGATATGTGCCCGCGGGATACGCACCGTCCGGCGATCCATTGCTGTCCACGGTCCCCGGCATGGGCTTGCACTGGATCGACACCGCCGAATCGGGACATCATTTCACCGAGACCGTGCTCTACGGAACGTGGGACGGGCGGCAGGCGTTCGTCGAACCGATGATGAGCCGCGAATGGCTCGCATCCCGGCCGCAACTGCACGAGCAGTTGCCGCAGCCTGCGGCATACCAGCGCGACGGGTTGTACCCCAGCACGTACTCGGTGGGATGGGACGAGGCCGCGCAGGTGTACACGATCGAACTCGGTGGGCTGACGCTGCAACACGCTTCCTGAAAACCGATCCGGATCTCGTTTCGGCGGCACTATTACCGGTTCGTGGCCGAACAGATCTACGATCTCTTCAAGGAATCCCCGAAAAATTGGGGAATCGCCGAAAAGAGGTCCGTCATGCGCCTCCCCACCCTCATCCGCTCCTCCGGAACGGCCGCGGCCGTGTGCGCCGCTCTCGTTCTCACCGCCGGCTGCGGTACCGACACGGTCTCCGACACCGAGTCGGACACCTACGGCGCCGCGGTCGGCGTCGGCGACGGCACCGCCCGCGCGTACGTGCTGCCGGACGCCGGTGGAAACCCGAGCGCGATCGGACTCCGGCTCACCGCGGACGCACTCGACGGCCTGCCCGACACGATGGAGTCCTACGAACTGGAACTGCCCGCGGACGGATCGGACACCGCGATCGACCACATCACCGTCGACTGGAATCCCCACGGACACGATCCGGCGATGTTCTTCGGCGCGCCCCACTTCGACATGCACTTCTACATGATCGACGACGCCGCGGTGGCCGCAATCGATCCGGGTACGCCGGACTACCTGGCGCTCGGCACCAACTATCCTGCACCACAATATGTCCCGCAGGACTATGCGCCGGCCGGCCCACCGGAGATGGCGATCGTCCCCAACATGGGTATGCACTGGGTGGACACCACGCAGGCACTCGTCCCCGGCGAATACGACTTCACGCAGATCCTCATCAACGGCACATGGGACGGTCGCTGGACCTTCATCGAGCCGATGATGGCGATCGAGTGGATGCGCACGAAGTCGCCGGTCCAGGAGGATCTCAAGCTGCCGCAGTCGTACCAGCAGTCCGGGTACTACCCGACCACGTACTCGGTCTCGTTCGACGAGAACTCCGGGGAGTACGTCGTCGAACTCGGTGGCATGACTATGCGGGAGGCTTCGTAGACATCCGTTCCGCCGGATTCCACCGACCGGGCCCGGTGATCATCCGGCCACTCGTGACGACGATGCCGTGATGGTTTCCCGGCCGCAGCCACCGACCCAGCGACGGGCCGGTGGCTTGCACGTCCACCCGGGCGTACCGGAACCGGCCCCGCAACTTCGCCGTCGCACGCAGCAGTCCGCCGCCCTCGACGGGCTGACCGAACGTCAACCCGCCGGCGATGGGCAGCTCGGGCCCCTTCGGAGACGCCGCGGTCGTCACCTTCCACGCATCACCGGTCGCCGTGAACGTGCCGGTGACGTCGCCACCGAACTCCGCGAGCACCTTCGGCAGGTGCCAGTGGGTCCGGCCGCCGTGCACCGACGGTTCCGAATCGACCGCGATGAACGGCACCGCCATCGCCGGAACCAGCCCCGGCCGCAGCACCGGGCTGGCCAGAATCTCCCGGTACGGCCCGACCGGCGACTCGACGTAGTCGACCATCATCGCAAGGGTGAACGGCAGGGTCCTGCCGCCCGGCCCGAACTGCGCCGCGTCGGGGGTGCTGCGATGCCACCACAGGGTCGCGTGCACGCTTGCCGGCCACGGCGGGGGCGGCGAGACCGGCCAGTCGTCGCGGTCGGTGTGACTCTCAGGCACGCTCCACAGCATGTGTGTGCTCCTCTCGACGGACGGTGGGTGTGGGCAGCAGCGCGGCCGGTGCACCCGTGGGCACTGCCGGCCTGGCCGGCACGACCGGCGTCACGGGAACGTAGCCGGAGCCGAGCTCGGGACGGTTGTCGGGTTCGCCCTTGTTGGGCCACAACGCGATTGCACGCTCAGCCTGGGCGGTGATGGTGAGCGACGGGTTCACCCCCAGGTTCGCGCTGACCGCCGAACCGTCGACGACATGTAGACCCGGATGTCCGTAGGCACGCAAGTACGGGTCGACGACACCGGTGTCCGGTGAGTCGCCGATGACGCAGCCGCCGAGGAAGTGCGCGGTCATCGGGATGTTCACCAGGTCGGCGAGGGACCCTCCCGCATCGCCGTCGATCTTGTCGGCGACCCGGCGGATCGCCTCGTGTCCCACCGGGATCCACTCCGGTGGCGGCTCCCCCGGACCGGGCATGCTGGTCACACCGCGACCGAACGGACTGCGCCGACTGCGGAGTTCGAGCGAGTTGTCGTCGGTCTGCATGACGAGCGCGATCACGGTGCGTTCGGACCAGCGGCGCACCGACAGGCTGCGCAGGAACGCCCCTGGGTTGCGTGCAGCGACACCGAAGAACTTCATCAGCCGTGGCGCGCGACCGCCGCCGTCGGTGAGCAGCGCCTGCAGCAGGCCGATAGCGTTGCTGCCCTTGCCGTATCGGACCGGCTCGATATGCGTATGGTCGTCCGGATGAAACGAGGACGTGATCGCGACGCCCTGCGTGTAGTCGATCGTGGTGTCCTGCGCGGACGCCGCGAGCACCGCCTCCGAGTTGGTGCGCACGACGGTGCCAAGTCGCGGCGACAGGTTCGGCAGCGCACCGGTCTCCTGCATCGCCAGCAACAACCGCGCGGTACCGTAGGTGCCGGCAGCAACCACGACCTGGTCGGCGGTGAAGACGGTGCGGTGCTTCCTGATCCGGTTGGTGCTCTTGGTATGGATCTCGTATCCGCCGCCCTCGCGCGGGCGCACCCCGGTGGCGGTCGTGAGCGGGTGCACGGTCGCACCGCCCCGCTCGGCGAGATACAGGTAATTCTTGACGAGGGTGTTCTTCGCTCCGACCCGGCAACCGGTCATGCACCCGCCGCATTCGGTACAGCCGGTACGGTCGGGTCCCGCGCCGCCGAAGAACGGGTCCGGCACGGTCTCACCGGGCGTCCCGAAGAACACCCCGATCGGGGTGGTCGTGAACGTCTCGCCGGCACCCATGTCCTCGGCCACCGAGCGCATCACCTCGTCGGCGTAGGTGGTCGACGGGTTGGGACGGACGCCGAGCATCTTGGCGGCCTGGTCGTAGTACGGACCGAGTTCGGCCTCCCAATCGGTGATGTGCCCCCACTGCGGGTCCCGGAAGAACGCCGCAGGCGGACGGTAGAGAGTGTTGGCGTAGTTGAGCGATCCACCGCCGACCCCAGCACCGGCCATCACCAGCACGTCGGGCAGCAGGTGGATGCGCTGGACGCCGTAGCAGCCCAGGGCCGGCGCCCACAAGTACTTACGCAACCGCCAGCTGGTCTTCGGCAGCTCGTCGTCGCCGAACCGCCGCCCGGCTTCGAGGACACCGACGCGATAGCCTTTTTCCGTCAGCCTCAGCGCGGCGACGCTGCCCCCGAAACCGGAACCGGAACCGATCACGAGCACGTCGTAGTGGGTCATGCGTTCACCTGCTCGGCGGCGAGTCTTGCCACATAGTTCTCGAAGTCGAAGCGACGGGTGGCCCGGCGGAACTTCCACGTGAAGGCCGGCCACATCACCGAGTTGCGTCCTCGCCTGTCGAGATACCAACTCCGGCAACCACCGGCATTCCAGATCGTCTTGACGAGAACAGGATCCAGTCCATCGTTGTATCGTTGCTGCGCGCCGGCGGTCACCTCGACCGAGCTCAGGCCGCGGGTGCGCATCGTGCGGATGGCGTCGGCGATGTAGGTGGCCTGCGATTCGAGCATGTACACGATCGAACTGTGTCCGAGATTGGTGTTCGGACCGTACATGAGAAACAGATTGGGGAACCCGTGCACCGTCGTACCGAGATGCGCGGACGGACTGCCGTTCCACGTCTCGGCCAATGTCCGGCCGCCTGTCCCTCGAACATGCTGTGCTACAGGAGGCTCGGTCGGCGTGAAGCCGGTGCCGAAGACGATCGTGTCGACCTCGTACTCGTTGCCCTTGTCGTCGACGACCGCGTTCTCGGTGACCGCGGTCAGGCCCGACGCGACCACGGTGGCGTTGGTCCGGGTGATTGCCGTGAACCAATCGTTGGACAACAAGATCCGCTTGCACATGATCCGGAATCCGGGCGTCAGCTTCGCCCGCAACTCCGGATCGGCGACGCGCTTCGCGAGAACGGCTCGCGCGCGGCGTTCGAAGACCGGCACGATCCACGTGCGCGCGAACGGCTTGGTCATCCCGATCACGTAGGATTCCTTCTGGCCGTAGACGGCACCACGGACAACTTTCTGTGCCAACGGGAATCGACGGTAGAGCGCCTTCACCGGCGCCGCGATCTCGTGATCACGCTTGGGCATGACCCACGATGCGGTGCGCTGGAACAGCGTGAGGTGCTCGACGCTGTCGACGATAGCCGGGACGAACTGGATCGCCGAGGCGCCGGTGCCGATTACGGCAACCTTCTTACCAGCCAGGTCGTAGTCGTGGTTCCACCCTGCCGAATGGAACATCGTGCCGCCGAACAGTTCCAGTCCGGGCACCTTCGGCAGGGACGGGGTGGACAGGGCGCCGGTGGCGGCGATGAGGACGTCGGCGGTCAGGTCGCCACGGGAAGTCGACACCAACCAGCGGCACTGCGCGTCGTCCCACTGCGCATCCCGCAGTTCGCAATCGAACACGGCCCGGTCGGCCACACCGGTCTCACGCGCGACGCGGCGCAGGTAGGCGTAGATCTCGACCTGAGTTCCGTGCGACTTCGACCAATCCGGTTCGGGAGCAAAGGAAAACGAGTACAGGGCACTGGGCACATCACACGCGGCACCGGGATAGGTGTTGACCCGCCACGTCCCGCCTACGTCGTCGCCGCGCTCGATCACGATGACATCGGCGTTCGGATCCTCACGCAACAGCGTTGCGGCCATACCGATTCCGCCGAACCCGGCACCGACGACGAGCGTGTGCACGTGCGTCGGGAGCGTTGCCGAACTCATTTCGTCACCAGCTCCTGCCAGACCGGGAGCAGTCGCTCCCGGAACGCACGATCGGATTCGGGGGTGCGCATCAGGGCAGACACCGCGAAACCGCGGGCCAGTTCGATGCTCAGGTCGATGGCGTCCGGGGTCATCCGGTCGCCCATGATCTCGAAGCAGCCGACGCGCAGGGCGTCGGCGACCTTCCGTTCGAGCGGGATCATCGCCTCGTGCAGGGTCCGGTCGGTCCGGGCAGCGACCCACAGTTCGAGGGCCGCGTCGAACAACGGGCCGACGAACGCGTCGAACAGCGCCTCGAGTGCACGGTCGGGTTCGGGCCGTGCCTCGAGGATCTCGACGAGCCGCTTGTCGACGAGGTGCGCGACCGCCGCCACGACCAGCGATTCCTTGGTCGGGAAGTGGTGCAACTGGGCGCCCCGGGATACCCCGGCGCGCTTGGCGATTCCCTGGGTGCTGGTGCCCGCGTATCCATATTCGACGAGCGAACCGATCGCGGCGTCGAGCAGCTTGGTTCTCGTGGCCGCGGTGCGCTGGGCCTGCGTGCGCGGAACGTCGGCTGTGGTCTCGGTCACGAAAGTGAGGGTATCTCCGATCCTACAAACAGTCCAGACTGTTTGTAGGTTTATGTCGAGTGCCCCGACGAGGGATACGCACGCAGGCACACACGAGTGAGTGGACCGCCCCGCAGGACGGTCCACTCACTCGAACAGATTCATCGGCCGACGCTCAGACGAGCAACTCCGCGATCTGAATGGTATTCAGCGCAGCACCCTTACGGAGGTTGTCGCCCGAGACGAACAGCGCAAGGCCACGCCCCTCGGGGGCACCCGGATCCTGGCGGATACGGCCCACCAGCGACACGTCGTCACCCGCCGCGGCGAGCGGGGTCGGCACATCGACGAGCCGGACACCCGGCGCGTTCGCGAGGATCTCCTGCGCGCGCTCGACCGACAGCGGCCGCTCGAACTCGGCGTTGATCGAGAGCGAATGCCCCGTCACGACCGGGACACGCACGCACGTGCCGGACACGAGCAGATCCGGCAAGCCCAGGATCTTGCGCGACTCGTTGCGCAACTTCTGATCCTCGTCGGTCTCGAACGAACCGTCGTCGACGATCGACCCGGCCAGCGGCAACACGTTGAACGCGATCGGCGCGACATACTTGTCCGGGGCGGGGAAATCGACCGCACCGCCGTCGTGGACCAACTTCTCGGCGTCGCCGATCACAGCCCGCGCCTGGCCGAGGAGTTCCTCGACACCGGCGATGCCGCTGCCCGACACGGCCTGATAGCTCGAGACGATCAGACGCTGCAAGCCTGCCTCGTCGTGCAATGCCTTGAGGACCGGCATCGCAGCCATCGTCGTGCAGTTCGGGTTGGCGATGATGCCCTTCGGCGGGTTCTTCGTCTCCTCCGGGTTGACCTCGCTGACCACGAGCGGAACCTCGGGGTCCTTGCGCCACGCCGACGAGTTGTCGACGACGACCGCACCGGCCGCCGCGAATCGCGGGGCCTGCGCGCGCGAGAGGGTCGCACCCGCCGAGAACAGCGCGATGTCGATGCCCTTCAGGTCCTCGTCGGAGGTCGCCGCGGCGTCCTCGACGACGATCTCCTCACCGCGGAACGGCAGCTTCTTACCGGCCGACCGGGCCGATGCGAAAAACCGCACCTTGTCGGCGGGGAAGTTGCGCTCCTCGAGGAGAGTGCGCATGACGATGCCGACCTGACCGGTCGCACCGACGACAGCGATGGTGGTTGTCATGGTTTACCTACCGTCCCGTCCCTGCATGAACGACGGCCTCTTCCGAGCCGCCGAGGTTGAACGCGGTATGCAGGGCACGGACCGCGTCGTCGAGTTCGGTGTCGTCGACCAGCACCGAAATGCGGATCTCCGACGTGGAGATGAGATCGATGTTGATACCGGCCGCGGCGAGTGCCTCGCAGAACGTGGCGGTCACTCCCGGGTGGCTCTTCATGCCCGCGCCGACGAGCGACACCTTGCCGATGTGATCGTCGAACAGCACCTGGGTGAAGCCGATCTCGTCCTGCCGCGCGGTCAGCAACTCCACGGCGCGCGGGGCGTCCGAGGTCGGCAGCGTGAAGGTGATGTCGGTCTTGCCGGTCTCGACCTTCGAGATGTTCTGCAACACCATGTCGATGTTGAGTTCGGCGTCGGCCACGGCACGGAAGACCTTGGCGGCGTAGCCGGGGGTGTCGGGCAGTCCGACGACGGTGATCTTGGCTTCGCCGCGATCGTGCGCGACGCCGGTGATCAGTGCCTCTTCCACGGGGATGTCCTCCATCGATCCGGACACGATCGTGCCGGGCTTGGTGGTGTACGACGAACGAACGTGCACGGGCACGTTGTAGCGGCGGGCGTACTCGACGCACCGCAGCATGAGCACCTTCGCGCCACACGCGGCCAGTTCGAGCATCTCCTCGAAGGAGACGGTCTCGAGGCGCTGCGCGTCCTTGACGATGCGCGGATCGGCGGTGAACACGCCGTCGACGTCGGTGTAGATCTCGCAGACATCGGCGTTCAGTGCCGCCGCGAGCGCGACGGCGGTGGTGTCCGATCCGCCCCGACCGAGGGTGGTGATGTCCTTGCTGTCCTGGCTGACACCCTGGAAGCCCGCGACCAGCACGATGCTGCCCTCGTCGAGCGCGGTCCGGACACGGCCCGGCGTGACGTCGATGATCTTCGCGTTGCCGTGGCTGCCAGTGGTGATCACGCCGGCCTGCGAACCGGTGAACGATCGGGCCTCGGCGCCCAGCGAGTGGATCGCCATCGCGACGAGTGCGTTGGAGATGCGCTCGCCGGAGGTGAGCAGCATGTCCATTTCGCGGGCCGGCGGGGCCGGGCACACCTGCTGCGCGAGGTCGAGCAACTCGTCGGTGGTGTCGCCCATCGCCGAAACGACGACGACGACGTCGTTGCCCGCCTTCTTGGTCTCGACGATCCTTTCAGCGACGCGCCGGATCCGTTCGGCCGTCGCGACCGAGGATCCTCCGTACTTCTGGACGACGAGTGCCACGCTGGCGAACCTCCGGGTATCGGGTGCAATCCAGGATGCGAGTCTACCGATGAGGGCCCGGACAGGCCGGGCGGCCCCGTTCACCTCGGACAAAACTCACATCCGGGCGGCTGCCGGGACAACCCGCTCGCCCACCGTGACAGCTGCGGCTCACCGTGGCGCTGCGAACCTCTCGGCGTAGCGCCGCAGAAAACTCGCCTCGACGTATGCCATGTTCTCGATCTCGGTCGGATCGACGCTCTCGTTCGGCGCGTGGATCAGGCACAACGGTTCCTCCACACCGATGAGCATGATCTCCGCGTCGGGGAACGTCTCCTGGAAGACGGTGCACAGCGGGATCGAACCGCCCTGCCCCTGCATCACCACGTCGCGGCCGTACGCCGCACGCATCGAATCGAGCATCGCCTCGTAACCGGGACCGCTGTTCGTTCCGGTGAACGGCTGGCCGTTCGCTTCGCGTTCGATCTCGACGTGCACGTGCCACGGGGCGACGGCGGTGAGGTGGTCGACGAGCGCGTCCTGGGCGCTGACCGCGTCCATGCCCGGTGGTACCCGCAGGTTGATCCGGGCTCGGGCCTCGGGCTGGATCGCGGCCGACGATCCGACGACCGGCGGGCAGTCGATACCGAGAACGGTAGCGGCCGGTCGCGCCCACACCATGTCCGAGACGCGGCCCCCGCCGAGCAGGTCCACGCCGGCGAGCACGTTGCCGTCGACGCGGAACTGCTCGGGCGGATAGTCGACGCCCGGCCAGACACCGGTGGCGTCCAGTCCGCGGACCGTGGTGTTGCCTGCGTCGTCGCGCAGGGTGGCGAGCATCGCGATGAGTGCGGCGAGAGCGTCGGGGGCGGCGCCGCCGAACATTCCCGAGTGCATCGGGCTGGACAGGGACCGGACCGTGACGACAACGTTCGCGAGTCCGCGCAGGCTGGTCGTCAGGCTCGGTACCCCGACCGCGAAGTTTCCCGCGTCGCACACGAGGATCGTGTCGGCGGCGAGCAGATCTGCGTGCTTCGGCACGAACGCTTCCAGGCCGCCGGTGCCCTGCTCCTCCGAACCCTCGCCGATGATCTTGATGTTGACGGGTAGGTCCTTCCCGAGGGCGCGCAGGGCGGTCAGGTGCATCGCGATGTTGCCCTTGCAGTCCGCGGCGCCGCGCCCGTACCAGCGACCACCCCGTTCGGTGAGCGTCCACACCGGCGAGTCCCACGCGTCGTCACCGAGCGGTGGTTGCACGTCGTGATGGAAGTACAGCAGCACGGTAGGCGCGTCGAGTGGACCTTCGGCGAACCCGGTGACCGCCCTGCTGCCGTCGTCGGTGACGTGCGCCTGCACGTCACGCAGACCGACGTCGGCGAAGGCCTCGATCAGCCAGTCCACCATCCGGTCGCATTCCGCCGGCGGCGACTGCGCGGGATCATGGATCGACCGGAACGAAACCATCTCTGCCAGATCCCCTTTGGCCCTCGGCATCAATGCCTTGATATCGTCGCGCAAGGTGTCGGTGTGCATTCGGATCGTCCTCATTTCCTGTCGGCGGGGCCCGATCGGATTCGGGTTGCGGTTGGCGTGGCCACACGAACGCGACGAGCACCGTGACCGCGAGAGCGAGCACCGCCGTGACGATCATCGTGTGGGCCAGCCCGGTCGAGAACGCGTCGATCGCCGCGCGGGTCACCACGTCCTGCAGGGACGTCGGGAGCGAATCGATCGCCTGCGTGAACGACGACGAGTTGACCAGCGCCTGGTCGGCCTGGGCGATGTCGTCGGAGCTCATGCCGGCAGCACGGAATTCGTTCGAGGTATCGGCAACGGTGAACCCGCGCGCGAAGGCCGACAGCACCGCCACCCCGAGCGCCCCGCCGACCATGCTCGACATCTTGAACACGCCGGCCGCGGTTCCGGCCAGCGTCGCGGGGACGTAGCCGACCGCGGCGTTCGAGATCGGTGTCGACAGCAGGCCGAGACCCAGGCCGACGACGACGAGGCAGAACCCGAGGCCAACGATCGTCGAATCGGAACGGAGCGAGCCGAGCGAGAGCAGTCCTGCGCTCATCACCACGAGACCGATCAGCACGGGCAGTCGGCCGCCTCTGCGTGCATCGAGCCGGCCGCCGAGCGGAATGCACGCGAAGATCCCGATTGTCGCAGGCAACATGAGCAATCCCGCCTCGACCGGGCTGTAGCCGCGCGCATTCTGCAGCCACAGCACCAGCAGATAGCTCAGACCGGCGTAGGCGAGGTTCATCATCAGGTTCGCCGCCAGCGCACCGTCGTACGGCCGCAACCGGAACAGGGTCAGGTCCACGAGCGGCTCGCTGGAGTGCCGTTCGATCAGGATCCACACCGCAGCCAACAACACCGTCACGATGAGCAACCCGACGACGAGCGGACTGCCCCAGCCCGCGCTCGGCCCGTCGGTGAGCGCGAAGAGCAACGCGAACACCGCGAGCCCGATGGTGATCAGGCCGGGCCAGTCGACCCGTCGGGTTCCCTCGGCATCACGCGATTCGGGCGTCACCGCGCGCACGACGAGTATCACGACCACCGCGAGCGGAATATTGATCCAGAACAGCCACCGCCAACCCAAGGTGTCGGTGATGACACCGCCGACAGCCGGGGCGACGGCCTGACCGCCCCAGGCCACGGCCTGCCACACGCCGAATGCCGTCAGTTGCGCCCGGCCGCTGAACTGGGGCGGGATCAACGCCAGACTGGCGGGGAGGAGCAATGCCGCGCCGATACCCATCAGGCCGCGCCCCGCGATGAGAACCTCCGGTCCGGGCGCCACCGCGGCGACAACGGAGCACCCCGCGAACAGCGCGACGCCGATCTGTAGCATCCGCCGTCGGCCGAAGGTGTCGCCGAACTTCCCGGCCGCGATCACCAGCGCGCCGGCGACGAGACTGAAGGCGTTGTTGGCCCACTGCAGCGTCGACAGGTCGGCACCGAACTCGTCGGCGACGGCGGGAATCGCCACCGCGAAATCGGCGAACGCAAGCCACACCAGACCCGCTGCGGTGCACGTGGCGGCCAGCGAAATCCATCGCATCGATGAAATTCGTTCTGCCATAGACGAATCCATCGTCGTACCGGCGCTCAGTCGTCCGCGAATCGGAGGTTTTCGAGGCGCTCGCGTACCGCCGGAAGCTTCTCCGGGCAATACGTCTGCACGATGAGCACGATCCCTTCGAACATGTTGCGCTCGAAAATTATCGGGCGTGTGTAGAAGGCTCCGCCGACGCCCGCCTGGGTCATGAAGTAACCCCAGTAGTGTTCGCTACCCGCGGTCGCGCACACTGCGCCACCGTCGTCACCGAGAACCTCGGCGACCTGATCCGGGGAGGCCGGCGTCGGCAGCCCCGCCGCCCGGTACTCTTCGATCAGGAGCTGCGCCTTGTCCTGGGCGGCGGTGTTGTTACGGTCGTAGGTCCAGGCTGCCGTCATCACCACCAACAGCACGGCGAACACGCCGCCGACGGTCCAGTAGATCACTCGATGACTCATGATGTCACCTCCGGATTCTCGTCGGGTAGTTTCCAACTCGGTTTGCGCAGTGTGATCAGCAGCAGCGGGATGATCAGGCCGAGGAGCGCGATTCCGCCGCCGACGATCGCCACGAACACCCACGGATTGCCGCTGCCGAATTGCGACGGCGGGACGAACGAGATCGCGATCGCCGCGAGCGAGGCGATGAATCCGACAGCACACAACAGTGGCAGTGCCGGTGCTCGGTATCCGCGCGGATGGTCCGGCTGCAGCTTGCGCAGCCGGTAGGCGGCGATGAACAACCACAGGTACACCAGCAGATACACCGACGTGGTGATGGTCATGAAGATCCAGTAGGCGTTGGACACCGCCGGGACCAATGCGAACAGCAGCGCCAGCAAGGTGGTGACCCAGCCCTGCACGACCAGGATGTTCTGCTGGACACCGGCCTTGTTCGTCTTCTGGAAGTACGGCGGCAGGTAGCCCCCGTTCTTCGCGACCAGCAGCAGGCTCTTCGATGGCCCCGACAGCCACGTCATGAATCCGGCGAGCGAGGCGCTCACGATGGCGAGCCCGACGATCGGCACCAGCCAACTGAGGCCGAAGTGTCCGAATACAACCGAGAATGCTTGCATCACACCGGCAGTCAGGCTGATTTCCTGTGACGGGACGACCCACGAGATCGCCAGCGGTGGCAGGATCAGGATGACGAGCACGAGAATCACGGCCAGGAACATGGCCTTCGGGAACTGTTTTGCGGGATTCTTCAGTTCGGTGACATGCACCGCGTTCATTTCCATACCGGAGTAGGCACCGAAATTGCTCACGATCAGCACGATGCTGGCGATACCCGTCCAGGCCGGCAGCAGGCTCCCACCGTCCATCGGAGCCGCACTCGGATTTCCTTGCAGGAGAAAGACAATACCGAGCAGGACTAGGAGCGCACCGGGAATCAGCGTGCCGATCAGCACTCCGCTCGATGCCAGTTTCGCGATCACGCCGATCCCACCGCGTAGTGCGAGCAGCACGCCCGACCAATACACGACGATGATGACGATCGCGGTGAACACTCCGTTGGCGGCGAGACTCGGGTCGATCACGTACGCCAGCGTGCTCGCGACGAAGGACAGCAAGGGTCGGGTAGTAGAAGATGGTCATCGCGAACTGGTGCCACGCCGCGGCAAAGCCCATGTTCGGCGATATCCCTTCGGTCACCCAGCGGTAGACGCCACCCGGCCAACCCGATGCCAGTTCGGCGGAGACCAACGCGGTCGGGATCAGGAACACGATGGCCGGCAGCAGGTACAGGAACACGCATGCCAGTCCGTACACCGCCATGGTCGGCGCCGGGCGCAGACTGGCCACCGACGACACTGTCATCAACGCGAGCGCCGTCCACGAGATGTAGTTGACGGAAGTCGGCCTCCCTGCCGCCGTCGCGGTGGCGGGAGGCAGATCCGCCTCGGGATTTTCGGTGGTCACCGTCTCATCACCCTTCGCTCACTCGGGCAATACTCGGCCGGAGCTGTGCGCCGACGACGGTGCACCGTCATATCGTCCGCGTCTCGTCCCGGTCTTGTCCTCACCCCTACCGGGTGATTCCCGACGTCCGGTTCACACGCGATCGGCGTGAGCCCCACTGCCCTGCTGGGCTTCGCCCTGCCGAGGCGGGTACACTGCCATGCATGCAGCGCGCCCTTCTCCTCGGCCGCCGCGGCGGGATCTGACCAGACCGGCTTCCCGTCGCGGGGTTTCGACGCGCCGGTCGATATTCTGAAGTCCCGGCCCACAGGTCCACTTTTTCTTTTGGGAGCACGTCATGTCACCCGCCGACGCATTCACTTCCGGTTCGCGCACCATCACGCCGCCGAGCAAGCCCGCACCCGCCGATCAGCGGGTGTGGAATACGCAGAAGAACTCGTCCATGCCGACCTACCGCTACCGATCGTTCGCGGAGGAGGTCGAGCCGGTCACGCTGCCGGACCGCACGTGGCCCGACAAGATCATCGACCGCGCCCCGCAATGGTGCGCCGTGGATCTGCGCGACGGCAACCAGGCCTTGATCGATCCGATGAGTCCCGCCCGCAAGCGCCGCATGTTCGAACTGCTGGTGCGGATGGGTTACAAGGAGATCGAGGTAGGTTTCCCGTCCGCGAGCCAGACCGACTTCGATTTCGTCCGCGAGATCATCGAAGACGGCGCGATCCCCGAGGACGTCACCATCCAGGTGCTGACGCAGTCGCGTCCGGAGCTGATCAAGCGCACGTTCGAAGCCTGCTCCGGTGCGAGCAACGTGATCGTCCACTTCTACAACTCGACGTCGGTCCTGCAGCGTCGGGTGGTGTTCAAGGCGGACAAGGACACCATCGAGAAGATCGCGACGGACGCCGCCGCATTGGTGCTGGAAGAGGCGAAGAGGCACCCCGAGACGAACTGGCGCTGGGAATACTCCCCCGAGTCGTACACCGGCACCGAACTGTCCTACGCCAAGAAGGTGTGCGACGCAGTCGTCGCGACGCTGGGCGCGACCCCCGAGAACCCGGTGATCATCAACCTGCCTGCGACGGTGGAGATGGCGACGCCGAACGTGTACGCGGACTCGATCGAGTGGATGCACCGCAATCTGGCGCAGCGCGACTCGATCATCCTGTCGCTGCACCCGCACAACGACCGTGGCACCGGCGTGGCCGCCGCCGAACTGGGCTACCAGGCCGGCGCCGACCGCATCGAAGGTTGCCTGTTCGGCAACGGTGAGCGCACCGGCAACGTGTGCCTGGTGACCTTGGGTCTGAACATGTTCACCCGCGGTGTCGACCCGCAGATCGACTTCTCGAACATCGACGAGATCCGCCGCACCGTCGAATACTGCAATCAACTGCCCGTGCACGAACGTCACCCGTACGGCGGCGACCTGGTCTACACGGCGTTCTCCGGCAGCCACCAGGATGCGATCAACAAGGGCATGGACGTCATGAAGCTCGACGCCGATGCCGCCGACTCCGACGTCGACGACATCGTGTGGGCGGTGCCCTATCTGCCGATCGACCCGAAGGATGTCGGGCGCAGCTACGAGGCTGTGATCCGCGTGAATTCGCAGTCCGGTAAGGGCGGCGTCGCGTACATCATGAAGCACGACCACGGCCTGAACCTGCCCCGGCGGCTGCAAATCGAGTTCTCGGCAGCCGTGCAGAAGGTCACCGACGGTGAGGGCGGCGAGGTCAGCCCGAAGGAGATGTGGGACATCTTCCACGAGGAATACCTGGCCCCGATCAGCCCGCTCGAGCGGATCCGGCAGAGGGTCAGCGCCGCCGAGACCGACGATGGTGAGGACGAGATCACCGCGGTCCTGAAGGTTGCTGGTGTCGAGAAGGAGATCACCGGCACCGGCAACGGCCCGTTGGCCGCGTTCGTCGACGGTCTCGAAACGCTGGGATATCAGATCACCGTGCGCGGCTACTCCGAGCATGCGATGTCGGCGGGTGACGACGCGAACGCCGCGGCGTACGTCGAGGCGGACGTGACGCGTCCCGACGGCACCACCAAGCTGGTGTGGGGTGCCGGGATCGCCCCGTCGATCACCACGGCGTCGCTGCGCGCGGTCGTCTCGGCGGTCAACCGGGCCCACTGAGAACAGCGGTCGATTCGGACTGCATCAGGACATACGCGGCGGTACTCTTCGGGAAGTCTCCCGAGGGGTACCGCCGCGTTGCTGTTCTCTCGGCGTGACGGCCCCTCCGGATCCGGGACTGACGTTCACACGGATCGAAAGGGAAGTGGCTACATGGATTTCTGGGACATCATCTGGTTCATCATCGTCAGCTTCGCGTTCATCGCCTACCTGATCATGCTGTGGATGATCATCGGCGATCTGTTCCGCAACCGTGAACAGTCCGGTTGGGTGAAGGCGATCTGGATCATCTTCCTGTTCATCTTGCCGCTGCTCACCGCACTGGTGTACCTGATCGTCCACGGTGACGGCATGGCGAGGCGGAGCGCCAAGGACGCGGCGGAGTTCAAGTCCGCCCAGGACAACTACATCCGTGAGGTCGCGGGTAAGTCCCCCGCCGAGCACATCGCCGACGCCAAGGCGCTCCTCGACGCCGGCACGATCTCCGAGGAAGAGTTCCAGTCCCTCAAGGCCAAGGCACTCGCCTAGCGCGCCTGCGGCGCCGGTGTGCCTTTTGGGCTCCTGGAGGGGCCACATAGGCACACCGGCGCGGAGCGGCGGTCCACATGGCGGCACTGTCCGGGCGACGCGATCGGCAGCTCCTCGTACCAACCGGCGCCGCGACGCACATGCACGTGCTTGTCGCCGGCGACAACACCGGACGGATTCCGCCCCAGCAATCTGGCCAGCACATAGGTTGCACTCAGGCTCGTCACATCCCGGATGATTCCGAGCGGGAGCAGTGAACCGGTCTCGGCGAGAATCTCCCGCTCCCCCGCGCGCAGGACGAGCCGCAGGCCCGGGGCTATACCCTGCACGGCCAGCGACACCGCGATGTTGTCGCGATCATCGGATCCGACCGCAGCCAGTGCGGCCGCACGGCGCACCCCGATGCGCTCGAGAAGCGCGCGGTCGCCGCCGTTGCCCAACACCGCCGGAATACCCAACTCCCGCACCAGCCCCAGGTGCCGCGCATCGGTGTCCCGTTCCACCCCCACCACGGGGATCCCCAGCTCCCGCAGATCCCGGCACAGCCGCAGACCTACCTGGCCGAGCCCCACGACGATGACGTGCCCGGACCGCGGCAGCGACCGCCTGCCCCACAGCGCCGTCAACCGAGGACCGAGAAGCCGGTCGACGACACCGGCCGTGAACATCGCGGTGAACACGATCGTCGCGAGCATCGCCGACGACGCGATCAGCCCGTACGTCTCGTTGCCGTGCGGATCCGCTGCCGGACCGACCGTCGTCACCACCCGAACCGCCTCGTGGAACGAGTCGACCGCACCGTGCCCCTCGCCGAGGGTCAACCACGCCCAGTCCCCCAGCAACACGACGGCCAGGCCGAGCAGACCCACCATCAGGATGCGCGTCCCCGTCTCGTTCACCCTCGCCGCCGCCGTCACCTGACCCAGCCTGCGCAGCCACCACGGCACCCGCGGCGCCGAGATCGGCACCTCGTCCAACACGTCCCCAACCTTGCGTACGCCGCGCGGGACGGGCCCGGTGGACGTCACGGCCAGCAGATCCGGTGCCACACACGGACCGGCCAGCGATGCCGCCGCCAAGTCTGCGGGCGAGGTGACGTCACACTGCGGCAGGAAGCGGGCGAGTTGGTCTCCGATGGTCCGGTCGAAGATCGTCGCGACCATCGGCACATCCGGATGCAGGTGGCCGGCAGCCAGCGCGTACCGCAGCGCCACCACGTCGTCCTGCAGCAGGATCGCAATGCCTGCGACCGACTCACCGGTGAGCAGATCCCGCAGCTGTTCGTCGTCGGGTTCGGCGGCATGCCGAACCGCGATGTCCTGGGCACACAACGACGCGCACACACGCCGCGCGACCGTGGTGTCACCGACGACCACGTAGGTGCTCGCCGTGATCCCGCTCTCGTCGTTCTCGATCATGGAACTCACCTCCGCCGATCGTTTGCCGCTCAGGCTGCGCTGCACCGATTTCCGGGCCGAGTTCCAGGGGAGCACGCGCCTCGCCGGCTCGCACCCTCCCGAGACCGGCATGTGAGCGATCTCCGACGGCCGGTCGCCGTGTGACCGCACGGACACCACTGCGGCTCCGCGACCCGAACGCGGCTGTGGAACACTCGCCCGCGTGGGTACTAGCACTGGAATCACCACGCGCGGCCGGTTGGCACTGCGCGCGGCGAAAGCCGCCGCGTGGGCGTCGCAGAAGGCCGGACGCGGCAAGGGCTCGATGATCGGCGGGCTCATCGCCCTGAAGATCGATCCGACGCTGATGACGCAGCTCGGCCGTGGCCGTAGGACGGTGCTCGTCACCGGCACCAACGGCAAGTCCACGACCACCAGGATGACGGCGGCCGCGCTTGCCACCGTCGACGACGTCGCGACACAGCCGGACGGCGCGAACATGGACGCCGGCATCGTCGCCGCGCTCGCCTCGAACCTCACCGCGCCCCTCGCCGCGATCGAGGTCGACGAACTGCACACCCCGCACGTCTCCGACGCGCTCGACCCGCAGGCAATCGTGCTGCTCAACCTGAGCCGCGACCAACTCGACCGCGTCGGCGAGATCAACATGATCGAACGCAAGTTACGCGCGGGCCTGCAGCGTCATCCCGATGCCGCGATCGTCGCCAATTGCGACGACGTCCTCGTCACGTCCGCGGCCTACGACAACCCGAACGTGGTGTGGGTGGCCGCCGGCGCCGGCTGGGCAGGCGACTCCGTCGGCTGCCCCCGCACCGGCGAGCCCATCGTCCGCGACGGCGACCACTGGTACAGCAGCGGATCCGATTTCGCTCGGCCCCAACCTCATTGGTGGGTCGACGACGAGAATGTGTACGGACCGGACGGACTGGTGCTGCCGATGACGCTGACCCTGCCCGGTCGCGCCAACCGTGGCAATGCCGCACAGGCGGTCGCCGCCGCGGTCGCGCTCGGCGCCGATCCGGCC
>NZ_JBAQXC010000179.1:0-12986 GCF_049299235.1 Rhodococcus sp. (in: high G+C Gram-positive bacteria)
CTGCTGACCCCGCACGCCGGGGAGTTCGCCCGGCTCACCGGCGCGCGGCCGGAACCGGACCGGGTTGCCGCCGTGCGCACGCTGGCAGCCGACTGGAACGTCCACGTCCTGCTCAAGGGCCGTGCCACCCTGATCGCCCGCCCCGACGGGCACGTGTTCGTGAACGACGCGGGCGGATCGTGGGCGTCCACCGCGGGAGCGGGCGATGTGCTGTCCGGCCTGATCGGGTCTCTGATGTCGGCCGGAATGGCTGCCGATCTCGCCGCGGCGGCCGGCGCCCGGGTGCACTCGCTCGCCGCCAACCTGGCCGCGCACGACCGTCAGGGGTCCGCCCCCGTCTCGGCGAGCGCGATCCTCACGCAGGTCAGGGCCGCGGTGCGCACACTGCGCGCACATATGTCCGAATCGTGATCCGAACTCCACCACCAGGGCGCTGCCCGTCGGCCACGCAGTGGCAGGATCGACGATCATGACCACGGCGCAGCGCACCCAGGAACAGCACCGTCACGCCCAGCCGCAGGCCGAGGCGGTGATCGACCTGGATGCGGTCGCGGCGAACGTTCGTCTGCTGTGCCGGTACGCCGGGGATGCCGCGGTGATGGCCGTGGTCAAGGCGGACGCCTACAACCACGGCGCGGTACCGGTCGCGCGGGCTGCGCTGGCCGCCGGTGCCCGCGAGCTCGGCGTCACCACCCTCACCGAAGCCCTCGAGTTGAAGTCGGCGGGAATCGACGCGCCGGTGCTGTCGTGGCTCCACACCCCCGACGCGGACTACGCGCCCGCGATCACCGCAGGCGTCGAACTGGGTGTGTCGTCACCGCGGCACCTGGCCGCCGTCGCCGCTGCCGCCCGCGACACCGGCGTCACCGCCGTGATCACCGTGAAAGTCGATACCGGGCTCAACCGTGGCGGCGTCGCCCGCGACCAGTGGCCGGACTTCCTCCGCGACCTCGGGCGCGCCCACGCAGACGGGGCCGTGCGGCTGCGCGGTGCGTTCTCCCACCTCGCGCATGCCGACGAACTCCACCACCCGGAAATCGATGCGCAACGGGATCGGCTGGCCCTGGCCGTCGCCGATCTGCGCCGCCACGGCATGCCGCCGGAAGTGGTGCACCTGTCGAATTCGGCGGCCGCTGTCACCCGTCCCGACCTGCGATTTGACATGATTCGTCCCGGAATTGCGATGTACGGGTTGTCGCCGATTCCCGAGAACGGCGACTACGGGTTTCGGCCCGTGATGACGTTGCGGACGAGGGTGGCGCTCGTGAAGAAAGTGACTGCAGGGTCCGGTGTGTCGTACGGGCACCGCTGGATCGCTCCCGCGGACACCACGGTGGCGGTACTGCCGATGGGGTACGCGGACGGGATCCGACGAAATCTGAGCGGCCGCGTCGAGGTGCAACTCGGGGGCCGACGCCGTCCCCAGATCGGTCGAGTGTGCATGGACCAGATCGTGGTGGACCTGGGCCCGGACGGCGGCGGAGTAAAGGAAGGCGATCACGCGTTGTTCTTCGGTGACGGCAGTCACGGTGAGCCCAACGCCCAGGATTGGGCTGATGTACTCGACACGATCAACTACGAAGTCGTGACCGGGGTGGGTGGCCGCACAGTGCGGACCTACATCGGTGGTGAAGGAGGCGGGACGGTATGAGCATGATGGGCAGGATGGGACTCCTCGGAGCGAGCCTGGCCACGCTCGCCTCGGCGGCAGGTCTGTACGCGGTGCGGTCGGCGGGCATGCCCGCGCCGGAGATCTATGCCGACGAGGATTTCGACGCGATGCTCGGCGCGCCCGGGCACATCGTCACCACCGAGGACGGCGTCGACCTCAAGGTGCGCGAATTCGGTTCGTCGCTCGCGCCACTGACCATCGTGTTCGTCCACGGATACTGCCTGCGCATGCAATCCTGGCACCTCCAACAGCAATACCTGGCGCAACGCTGGGGTCGCGACGTTCGCATGGTGTTCTACGATCAGCGCGGCCACGGCGAATCCGGAGCCGCTGCGTCCAAATCCTGCACGATCGCCCAGCTCGGACGCGATCTCGGATGCGTCATCGACGCGACTGTGCCGCGCGGGCCGGTCGTGGTGGTCGGACATTCGATGGGTGGCATGTCCGTGATCGCGCTCGCCGCGCAGCGTCCCGACCTGTTCGACTCCCGGATCGTGGGGGTCGGATTGCTCTCCACGACCGCGGCGGGCCTGAGCAAGACCGGTCTCGGCCGGAACCTGGAGAACCCGGTGATCGACGGGTTCCGGTACGCCGCACGCACCGCGCCCGGATTCGTGCAATACGCCCGTGGAACCGCGAAGGCGATCGTCTCGCCGATCCTGCGTGCCGCGTCGTACGGCACGGTCGTGAGCCCGCGACTGGTGGAGTTCTCCGACCGCATGCTCAACGAGACATCGGTGCTGACCATCGTGAACTTCCTCCGTACCCTCGAACTGCACGACGAATCCGCGGCACTGCCGACACTCGGAACCGTGCCGGTACTGGTGCTGTGCGGCGACGCGGACATGGTGATCCCGTTCACGGGCTCCGAGGAACTCGCCGCCGCGCTGCCGGATTGCGAACTCAAGCGCGTGCGGGGAGCCGGGCACCTCGTGCAACTGGAATTCCCGGAAGTCGTCGCCAAAGCCGTCGACCGGCTCGTGCAGCGGGCATTCGCACACAACGCGCGGGGCCGGCGGGCCATCGGTGTCTGACCCCGTGACGGACGATGCTGCGCACGGTCGGCATGCCGAACTGCCGACCGTCGACGACACCGAAGCGTTGGGCCGCAGACTCGCCGCAGACCTGCGCGCCGGAGACCTGGTGGTCCTCGACGGGCCGCTCGGCGCCGGAAAGACCGCGTTGACTCGAGGCATCGCCGCAGGTCTCGGGGTCGAAGGGCGCGTGACATCCCCGACCTTCGTCATCGCGCGCGAGCATCGGCCGGGGAAACGTGCCGACGGGGAGCCGGTCGGCCTCGTCCACGTGGACGCCTACCGGCTCGGCGGCGGGCCGCGAGCCCTGGACGAACTCGACGCGCTCGATCTCGACACCGACCTCACCGCCGCGGTCGTCGTCGTCGAATGGGGTGAGGGTCTCGTGGAGAAGCTGGCCGACCGGCATCTGCTGGTGCGGCTCCGCCGCGACCCGGAATCCGATGTGCGTCGCGCCACCTGGGGTTGGGTGGGATAGAGCGCATTCCTGTCGCGTCGCTCGCCGTGTAGCGGGGGCGGTATTCTGGGTAATCGTGCTTGTCCTCGCCGTCGATACCGCCACCGCCGCCGTGACCTCTGGGCTGATCCGCCTCCGAAACGGTGACGGACACGACGGCGACGAACGGAACCTCGAGATGGTTGCGACCCGGGTCACCGACAATCCGCGGGCACATGCCGAGATCCTCACGCCCCAGATCCTCGAGTGTTTCGCCGAAGCAGGATGTGAGGCGGCCGACCTCGACGCTGTCGTGGTCGGTGTGGGTCCAGGGCCGTTCACGGGGTTGCGTGTCGGGATGGCGACAGCCGCCGCGTTCGGTGACGCGCTGGACATCCCCGTCTACGGCGTGTGCACCCTCGATGCGCTTGCCGCGGACGTGTACGTGATGGACCCGGCCGGTTCCGATCTGCTCGTCGTCACCGACGCTCGTCGCCGTGAGGTGTACTGGGCGCGGTATTCGAATGGTCGCCGGGTGGAAGGCCCCGAGGTGCGCACGCCCGCCGAGGTGACGGCCGCGCCGTCGCAACGGGTCGCTGGATCACCCGCCCATGTGGAATTGTTCGACCTGCCGGCCGTGCCGGTGCATGCGCCTTCGCCGGCCGGGCTTGTCGCGGTCGCCGCGCCGGAATTGATCGCCGGGACAGTACCGCAGCCGCTGGTGCCGCTGTATCTGCGGAGGCCGGATGCGGTGGAGACGGCGGCCCGGAAGAAATGAGCGTGCTCGTCGACGCGCTGCGCCCGGATGATGTCGAGCGTTGCGCGGAACTCGAACAGGTCCTGTTCCCAGGGGACGACCCGTGGAGCGCCGACGCATTCCGATCCGAGTTGGCGTCCCCGCACAACCACTACGTGGCCGCCCGCGACGACGAGGGCCGGCTGATCGGCTACGCAGGCCTGGCCAGGCTCGGCACCGGCGTGCATCCCGAGGCGGAGGTGCACACGATCGGTGTCGACCCGGAACTGCGGCAACGTGGGATCGGGGGAACGCTGCTCGACGAACTGCTGCGCGTCGCCGACGCATGGGGCGGTCCGGTGTTCCTCGAGGTACGAACGGACAATGCCCCCGCCATTGCGTTGTACCGACGTGAAGGATTCGAGATCGTGGGCACCAGGAAGCGGTACTACCAGCCGAGCGGCGCCGACGCGTACACGATGTGCCGGCCGGACCGGCGAGAGGAGCCAAAGCCGTGATCGTGATGGGCATCGAAAGCTCGTGTGACGAGACGGGTGTCGGCATCGTCCGGTGGGTCGGCGACGGCACGCTCGAACTGCTCGCCGACGAGGTCGCGTCGAGTGTCGACGAACATGCCCGGTTCGGTGGCGTGGTGCCGGAGATCGCGTCCCGCGCGCATCTCGAGGCGATCGTTCCGACGATGCGCCGGGCGTTGGCAGCAGCGGGTGTCGCCAAGCCCGACGCGGTGTGCGTCACCATCGGTCCGGGTCTGGCCGGTGCGTTGCTGGTGGGCGTCGCTGCCGCGAAGGCGTACGCGGCGGCCTGGAACGTGCCGTTCTACGCGATCAACCACCTTGCCGGGCACGTTGCCGTCGACACCCTCGAGAACGGTCCGATGCCGCCGTGCATCGCGTTGCTGGTCTCGGGCGGGCACACCCATCTGCTGCACGTCGAGGACATCGGCAAGCCGATCGTCGAACTCGGCACCACCGTCGACGATGCGGCGGGGGAGGCGTTCGACAAGGTCGCGCGACTGCTGGATCTCGGATACCCGGGTGGTCCGCTGTTGGACAAGCTGGCGCAGCAGGGTGATCCGGCGGCGGTGGTGTTCCCTCGGGGAATGACCGGGCCGCGCGATGCGCGCCACGACTTCTCGTTCTCCGGCCTGAAGACGGCAGTGGCACGGCACGTCGAAGCGCTGGAGCGTGCCGGGCGGCCGGTGCCGGTCGCCGATGTCGCGGCAGGGTTTCAAGAGGCGGTCGCCGACGTGCTCACGATGAAGGCGGTGCGGGCGGCTCAGGATGTCGGCGTCGACACACTCGTGCTGGGTGGTGGCGCGACCGCGAATTCGCGGCTGCGTTCGCTGGCCAGGGAACGATGCGACGCTGCCGGGATCACCCTGCGGGTGCCGCGCCCGCGATTGTGCACCGACAACGGTGTGATGATCGCGGCGCTCGGGGCACACCTCATCGCCGGGGGCGCGGAACCGTCGTCGCTGACCGTCGCCACCGATCCCGGCCTACCGGTGTCCGTTCATCAGGTGTGACGCCGTGTGCCTTTTGGGCCGTCGGAGCGGCTGAAAAGGCACACGGCTCATTCGATGGGTTCTGACGTCGCCGCGTCGGCTTCGGACGTTTCGGGTGCTTCGGGCGCGACTGTCGGCGGTGTCGTTGCCGCAGGTGGTGCGATTTCCGCAGGTGGTGTCGTAGCTATCGGTGGTGCCGTGGTGGCCGGTGGTGTCGTTGTCTCCGGTGGTGTCGTGGAGACGGGTGGTGTCGTGGTCTCCGGTGGTGTCGTGGAGACGGGTGGTGTGGTCGTGACCGGTGGTGTCGTGGGTTCCGGCGTGGGCGTTTCGGTTGTGGCCGATCCTGGGCGTTCGTGATCCCGGTCGGCGCTTTCCGTCTCCGGCGTCCCCAGTGTGGTCAGCGGTGGCACCGTCGTGTTCGGCCCTGTCGTGTCCGGCACCGTGGTGGGTGGCGCAGTCGCCACGCTGGTCGGCGGTGCTTCGTCCTCCGTGGTTGTGGTGCCGCCGGAAGGGACTCCGGTGGGAACCGGATCGAACGACGGGATGCGCGTCGCGGTCGGTGCGCTCACCTCGGGCGGCACTGCATCGGGCGTGGCCGGCTGCACGAAGTCGCTGGATCCGGCAGGGGAGACCGGCCGGTCGATGGACGGCTCGCGGATCTGATCGGTCGCGTAGCCGGCGACGAGCGCGCCGACGACCAGTGCGCCGACCAGCGCCCCGGCGGTGCGGCCCGAAGACCTGGACTCGTCGGACTCGACGCCTCCGGCAAGAGGAAAAGTGTCGAGTCGGGGGTGGTCGACCATGTGTGCGGCACCATAGGCGGCAACGGTTGCGGGATCGGCGACCGTGACGGCGGGACCACCGAATGCAGCCGAGACGGCAGCGGCCAGTGCCGGTACCGATGATGTGCCGCCGACGAGGACGAGCACCCGTGGTGAGGTCGGGGCGGCAGCACAGACACGTGCGGTGAACTCCGCGGCGACACCCACGAGGTCTGCGACGAGCAGCTCGAACTCGGTGCGGGTGACCGTGACCGACACGCCGGGTCCGGCCTCGCCGATCTCGATGTGTGCGGTGTCGTCGACGCCGAGCGTTTCCATCGCTCCCAGGCAGCGTGCGGCAAGCAGTTCGGAGTCGACCGGCATGCGGGTGCGGACGCCGCTCGTCGATCGGCGGACGTGTTCGACGAGGCGGCTGCTGATCGCGTCGCCACCGACCGCGCCGGTGCGGTCCGCATACAGGATCGTCCCGTCGGCGTCGTCGAGGATCGACACGCTCATCCCGGAGGCGCCGATATCGGCAATCGCGATCGCTCCGTCGGTGTTCATGAGTCCGGTGGTGCGCAAATAGGCGGCGACCGCGGCGGTTTCCGGAATCAGTCTGACGTGATGGCCTTCGCGGATCGCAGCGGCGCGGATCGCGTCTGCCTGTTCGACGGTCCGGTAGCTCACGGTGACGACTTCCGGTTTCGGAACGTCGGCGACCTGGGTCATCAGCGTGATCGCGTCGACAACGAGATCGCCGATGCCGGTGCGGGTATCGGCTGCGAGTTCGCGGTACTCGGTGGTCCGTCCGTCCGGTGCGTCGATCACCAGCACGGATCCCACCCCGGATGCGCCGGTGGAGATCCCCAGCGACGTGCGCATTGTCCACCTCCCGTGCGTGACCGGGTGTCGAGGAGCTTGTGCCCCTTCGAGGGTCACCGTCTGGTCACGCTCCCGCTTCTCTGTTATCCGAACGTAACAGAAAGGGTCTGTGGCTCGCCGAACACGCGTAAGCGCCCGCAAGCCTTGAGTGCTGGCACTCGCATGTATAGAGTGCTAGTGACACCGAGCGTCGGCCCGGCACCCGCGACGACGGGACCTCGCACGGAGTCATCGTGGTGACTGAACGAATCCGAGTCCGGGAACACAGGTTCCCGGACCAAAGCACCCCTGAAAGTGGAGGGCACATCGTGGCGAGCGTGAACATCAAGCCGCTCGAGGACAAGATCCTCGTCCAGGCCAACGAGGCCGAGACGACGACTGCCTCCGGCCTCGTCATTCCGGACACGGCGAAGGAGAAGCCCCAGGAGGGCACCGTCGTCGCCGTCGGCCCCGGTCGCTGGGACGAGGATGGCGACAAGCGCATCCCTCTGGATGTCAAGGAAGGCGACGTCGTCATCTACAGCAAGTACGGCGGAACCGAAATCAAGTACGCAGGTCAGGAGTACCTGATCCTGTCGGCTCGCGACGTGCTGGCCGTCGTCGCCAAGTAAGCCGCGTGCATTCCGCCCCGGAGTTCCTCAACGGACCCGGGGCGGAGTCCGTTCCGGAGAGCATTTCGACAGGAGTAGTCGGAGAACATGTCCAAGCAAATCGAGTTCAACGAGACCGCGCGGCGCGCACTCGAGCGCGGTGTCGACCGCCTCGCCGACGCCGTGAAGGTCACGCTCGGCCCGCGCGGGCGGCACGTCGTGCTCGCCAAGGCGTTCGGTGGCCCGACCGTCACCAACGACGGCGTGAGCATCGCCCGTGAGATCGAACTGGAAGATCCGTTCGAGAACCTCGGTGCCCAGCTCGTCAAGAGCGTCGCCACGAAGACCAATGATGTTGCCGGCGACGGCACCACCACCGCGACCGTGCTCGCGCAGGCCCTCATCAAGGCAGGCATGAAGAACGTCGCCGCGGGCGCCAACCCGATCGCGCTCGGTGCCGGGATCGCCAAGGGTGCCGACACGGTTACCGAGGCGTTGCTCGCGCTCGCGACTCCGGTCCAGGGCAAGGAGGCCATCGCGCAGGTCGCGACCGTCTCGTCCCGCGATGAGGAGATCGGCGTTCTCGTCGGCGAGGCACTCAGCACCGTCGGAGAGAACGGCGTCGTCACGGTCGAGGAGTCCTCGACGCTGAGCACCGAACTGGTCATCACCGAGGGCGTGCAGTTCGACAAGGGATACCTGTCGCCGTACTTCGTCACCGACCTCGACGCGCAGCAGGCGGTCCTCGAGGACGCTCTGGTGCTGCTGTACCGCGAGAAGATCGGCTCGCTGCCGGACTTCCTGCCGCTGCTCGAGAAGATCGCCGAGTCCGGCAAGCCCGTCCTGATCATCGCCGAGGACGTCGAAGGTGAGGCGTTGTCGACGCTGGTCGTCAACGCGATCCGCAAGACCCTCAAGGTGGTTGCGGTCAAGGCGCCGTACTTCGGCGACCGCCGCAAGGCGTTCCTCGACGACCTCGCAGTCGTCACGGCCGGCACCGTCATCAACTCCGACCTCGGACTCTCGCTCAAGGAAGCCGGACTCGAGCTGCTCGGTTCCGCTCGTCGTGTCGTGGTGAGCAAGGACAACACCACGATTGTCGACGGCGCAGGCACCGCCGAGGCCATCGAGGAGCGTGCCGGTCAGTTGCGCGGAGAGATCGAAGCCACCGACTCGGACTGGGATCGGGAGAAGCTCGAAGAGCGGCTGGCCAAGCTCGCAGGCGGCGTTGCCGTCATCAAGGTCGGCGCGGCCACCGAGACCGACCTCAAGGAACGCAAGTTCCGTGTGGAGGACGCGGTGAATGCGGCCAAGGCCGCCGTCGAAGAGGGCATCGTCCCCGGCGGTGGTTCGGCACTCGTGCAGGCATCGCTCGAGCTCGCCGAGTTGGAGTCCTCGCTGTCGGGTGACGAGGCGACCGGCGTCGCGGTTCTGCGGACGGCGCTGTCGGCGCCGCTGTTCTGGATCGCGGCGAACGCCGGCTTGGACGGTGCCGTGGTGACCTCCAAGGTCGCCGAGGGCCCGAAGGGGCACGGTTTCAACGCCGCAACGCTCACCTACGGTGATCTGATCGCCGACGGTGTCGTCGATCCGGTGAAGGTCACGCGTTCGGCAGTCGTCAACGCGTCGTCGGTTGCGCGCATGGTCCTCACGACCGAGAGTGCGGTCGTCGACAAGCCTGAAGAGGAAGCCGGGGCCGCGCACGGCCACGGCCACGCCCACTAGCCGCGACACCACGCAGCTGCGACATCACGAACGAAGCCCCGCCCATCCGGGCGGGGCTTCGCTCGCTGTGGTCGCCGCTGCGTGGCCGAAAGCGATTGGTCAAGCGGTGGAGATCGACGCGGAAGGTGGGGTCACACAGCGATCCGGCGGCGTCTGTGCCGGGCGAACATCTCGCGTTCGGTCTCGGACATGCCGCCCCAGATGCCGTACGGCTCGGCAACATTGAGTGCGTGTTCGCGGCATTGCGCGATCACGGGGCAGCTCCGGCACATCTCCTTGGCGCGACTCTCCCGCTGGGCGCGGGCGCGGCCGCGCTCACCGTCCGGATGGAAGAACATCGAGGAGTCCACGCCGCGGCACAGTCCGTGCATCTGCCAATCCCAGATATCCGCGTTGGGGCCGGGCAGGTGATGTGGTGCAGGCATTGTGGCACTCCTTTGCAGCATGCTCGCGTTGGTGCGAGCGGACCGTGACCGGGAACGGCGACCCGGCCGACTATTCCGTCGAGCACAGTTACCGTAAAAGTGCGATGCAATTCGCGTCAACACTTTCGATGCGTGGGAAACTCCATATCGCGCGCGGCGAGAATTAACCTCGGAAATATTTACTTCGCCACCGGATCATGATTGGCTGACGCTCGATCTCGGCCGTCGTGATGCGCCGAGCGTGTCCCCAACGATCGCTAGAGTGCATTGACCTGCTGATTCTTTCCGAATCACCGTGGTTCTCCAGGTCGCTCGTTCCCACTGCGCGGTGACATGTCGTCCCCGTGACCGCGAAATAACGTACATGCCGCATGTTTGGTATTAACGGACTGTAAACGTGAAACGAATGGCAGGGGATCGAATTTCTGGTTGCAAATATTTGCGCTCAGAGTGCTTGTTTCTCGCCATTCGGGCACCCGCGTCGTGATCGGTCACGACGCTGATGCAATGATTTCGGTGTGTCAGCGATCGTTACGTTCATCTGCCCGCCGGATTTGTCCGAAGACGATTCGGTCTTGTCGGCGGCGGCGTTCGGTGACTGCCCGGGCATGTACCCGCTGCCCGCGGCCACCGATCCGCAGCAGCGATGGCTTCGCGCGGTCGCTCTCGGTGGGCAGGGTTTCTACAGCGGTGCCAGGGCGGAGTTGGCCCGATTGCAGCGCGAGGTCACGGCCGGCCCACTGGCGTCGTTCGCGGCGAGTACCGAGGCGTCGCTGCTGCGTCAACTCGGATGGCACAGGGCGGCAGCCGCGTACGACGGTCGCGCGTTCGCGCTGGCACGGGAGGTGCAGGCGCGGGGGGTACAAGCACAGGGGGTAGAGGCGCAGGGGGTGCAGGCACAGGGGGTACAGCGCGGTGCGCGCACGACAGTCACAGCAGCACAGTGTGATGCGCTCACCGGTCTGGCCGCCGACGCGCTCGGTTGCGGTCGCCTCGACCTGTCGCGCCGGTTGCTCGCACAGTGTGCCGACCGACTCCCGAGTTCGGATGTCGGTGACACGGTGTTGTGGAGACAGCGCATCAGGCTGCATTGGGTCAGGGCGGAAGTCGCGTTGGCATCCGGCGATTTCGCGACCGCGCAGGCTCATGCCGCGCAGGCGTCCGCTCTGGCGGACCGCAGCCGGTCCGTGCGCCATCAGGTGAAATCCGATCTGTTGCGAGCGGCGTCGGCGACCGGGAACGCAGACCTCGGCCAGGCACGTGCGCTCGCCGTCGACGTGTCGGAACGTTGCGCGGACCACGGTCTGGTGCCGCTGCGTTGGGCGGCGGCGATGCTGGCGAACGGTATCGGCGCGGCGGTCGATGCCGATCGGGTTCGCGACGAATGTGCCGAGATCGTGATGCGTCGTGGTGGCCACTTCGCAGCGTTCCGAAATTAGTCGGCAGGGCGAATCGGAGTTGTCGCAGCGTGTCGTTAGGCTGGGGGCGTTCCACCGTCATGTGGAAGCACTCCCGGGTGGGGACGTGCCACTTGTAACGCCAGGACATACGTAATCGATGACTGTTATGGGTGGAGAGCTTGACTCGGCTGTCGCTGCAGCGTCGCAAGGCGATCGGGCTGCTCTCGCCCAGGTTCTCGCAAGCATTCGGCCTTTGGTTGTGCGGTATTGCCGGGCAAGGGTCGGGTCTGCGGAGCGCGGTCAGCACTCCGCGGATGACGTAGCGCAGGAGGTATGCCTGGCTGTGATGACGGCGCTGCCGCGATACCAGGACCAAGGACGCCCGTTCATGGCGTTCGTATATGGCATCGCAGCACACAAGGTCGCTGACGCGCATCGGAGTTCCGCTCGAAATCGGTCGGATCCGGTTGCCGATGTTCCCGAAGTGATGTCGCTGGAGGACAGTCCGGAAGAACACGCACTCAATGCGGAAGCGGGTCGGCAGATGAAGGAACTGCTCGGCACGCTTCCGGAGAAGCAACGCGAGATCCTGATCATGCGATTGGTTGTGGGGTTGTCGGCGGAGGAAACGGCAGCCGCAGTGGGAAGTACGGCGGGGGCCGTTCGGGTGGCTCAGCATCGGGCCATTGCCAGACTCAAGAAGGAAGTGACGAGAGCAGGTGAGAGGAATGGGTAGGAAGCACGGTGGCGACGACTTCCACGCCGATCTCGCCGACGACGGCACCCCCGTGGACATTGCGGCAGTGCGCCGTGATGATGCCCTCATCGACGCGATTTCCGGCGACGGTCCGGTAGCGACGGAATCGGACGAAGAATACGAACTGGCCACGTTGTTGGCGGGATGGCGAGCGGAGGTCCTTGCCGACCCGTTACCTGCCGGCCCTGAACTCGACGAGATCGTCGCCGCGGTCAACCGTGAGATCGGTGCCCGCGATGCGCTGGCGAACAGTCGTACGCGTTCCCGCGGCCAACTGCGTCTCCTGCGGCCCATTGCGGGGGCCGCGGCACTCGTCGCGTTGGCTGTCGGTACGGCCGCAGCGGTGTCCTACAGCGCCGAACCGGGCGATCCGCTCTGGGGCGTCAAGGAGGTCGTGTTCAGCGAGCAGGCGCAGAGCACCGTGGCCCGTATCGACACGACGTCGAGCCTGGAACAGGCCGAGCGTGCGATCGCTGCCGGTGACACCGCCGGTGCTCAAGAGTTGCTCGAGTCGGCGCAGGTTCGATCCAGCGGCGTGGCCGATGCGGGCCAACGTGACCAACTGGGCGACTGGCTGCAGCGGTTGGCCGACGAGCTGAACAAGCTTGTTCCGATACCGCCTGTTCCGGTGTTGCCGAACATGCCGCCGGATACCGGTGCCGCGGCGGTGCCACCGCCGGTGGCAACGATCCTGCCGGAAACGTCGGTGACCGCACCGCCGGCCAACCAGACATCGTCGACGTCCCCGTCGCCTGATCCGACGATCCTGAACGAGCCGACCACGGCGCCGTCGACACCGACGACACCGTCGACGGAACCCACCACTACCACGCCGCCCGCGCCGAGCAGTGAGCCCAGTGCACCGCCGACCACTGCGGCCCCGACAACGACCGCCTCGGCGTCGGCGTCGACGACGTCGCTCGAGCAGCAGTCGATCAGCCAGCCCGCTGGGGAACCGGGTACTCGTTCGGTGGAGACCGCGGACGTGGGCTGACGCCCATCCCTTCACAACACTGCGGCGCCTGCACACAATGTGCAGG
>NZ_JBAQXC010000180.1:0-11439 GCF_049299235.1 Rhodococcus sp. (in: high G+C Gram-positive bacteria)
TCCTGGCGGGCTTCGACCGCCATTCTCGTTGCTCGTTCCTTCAGCTCAACGCTGTACTTCCGTGGTGCTGCCATGCTCTCCATCCTTCACAGGTTCGAGAGCCTCCGACAGACCCGGGGCGATTCACCTCGGACCTGATCATCCACGAAGGCCGGACCCCGGTCGCAACCCACGAGCGGTTGATGACCAAGGGCGCCACCCGACTCGAGTTGGATCACTACCTGGAGATCTTCACCCGCAAACCCGGCGCCCTGCCCGGCGCGACCGCACTCGAACAAGCCCGCCGCGCAGGGAAATTCACCCCCACCCATGACACGTGGTGGGCCGCGGCAGTCAAGGCGCACGGTGACGCCGCCGGGACTCGCGCACTGATCGAGGTGCTGTTACTGCACCGACGAATGCGCCACCACGACGTGGTCACCGGCATCGCCGCCGCCCTCCGGGGCCGGCGCGTTGACCGCTGATGCTGTGGCGTTGGAGGCACGTAAAGCCGCCGACCAACCCGCACCCACTGCTGAGCTGACCGGCCAGGAATGTCCGGTCCGTGGAGCCAACGGAACCAGGGGCCCGCCCAGTACGTCCAATCAGGTATGGACCCCGAGGGCTGAGCAGGGTGGAAGGCCGCCGGCCATGACCCAGACGATCCGGACGTCATCGAACGATGGCATCGGATTCGATGGCAACTCGAGATGCTCGGCGACTGAGTTCCCGCCCGGCGCGCGGCGCTGCGGGGGCGTGATCGGTAGGAAAATGCGGGGGACGTTGTCGTTCTACCGTGTTCACAAGCGTTTACGTAGCAGCCCGGTCACGCCCAGCATGGAGCGAACCGACACGGAGCGATGAACGCCCCGATGTCGTATGTGCCCTGTTGAATGCAGTGCGTGATATGGAACGAGCGTCTTTCTCCGACTTACCTGGAGTTTCGGCAGATGGTTCGGCGGTATCGGCCGTCGGATCTGATTCCCGTTCTGGCTGCGTATTCTGCTGGCGCCGCGTTGCAGCGGGCAGAGGAGCGACCGGTGGACCCTCGGCTCGATACCCCCTGGGTGATCTCGGCGATCGCCAGGGATTCGGTTCTGTACGGGAACGAACATCGACACGGCATGGTGAACTCTGCATCACTGCAACGGCTGTTGCACGCTTTCAACAACACCGGCGGCGAGGTGGACGGGCTCACTCTCGGGGGGATCATGACACCGTTGGCGTATGAGCAGTTCCCCTACCGAGAATCCGAGTTCGAGGAACTGTCCCGGGTCTACGCGCTGTTCGACGATCCGGCACTCGGTCCGTCTCTCGACTGGACCAAAGTGTTCGGCATGGAGTTGCGTGACGCCGTTCGTGCATCGTTCGTCCTCCGCGCGTGGGTCGCCCACAATGGTGGCCGGTTCGATCCCGCGATTCTGGATCAGCCGAACATGCAGGAGGTCTTCCACCGTGCAGTGTCGCGTGAGCAGATCGAGACCCTTGCCCGAGCCCTCACGACCACTGTTGCCGAAGCGAAGGCGTCGGACGCAACGGTGCCGCCCCTGCCTCATCATCTTCAGCGTTATGCGTTCAATCCACTGACAGCTCGGCCCCTTCTCGATCTCGGCCCTCGGGGAATCTGGTCGCCACAGACCATGCTTGTTGATCGAGCGCTGTTTCCGGCGAACCTGTACTACCGCGGTATCGCCCAGTGGGGAAACAGATTTGCCGAGGTGATGGGCGCGCGCACCGAGGCATATGTCGGTCGACAGCTCAGCCTCATAGCAGGCGCCGACCTGTCCGGAGAGATCGAGTATCGCCAGGGCAAGGACAGGCAGAAGAGTGTCGACTGGATCTGGGTGACGCCGCGAGCGGTGATCCTCGTGGAGTGCAAATCCGCCAGACTGACGCTCGGCGCACGGGCCGGCGACGCCTCGCTTCCCACTCTGACAGAGCGGTATCTCACGCACGCCCGGCGGCAACTCGACCGCACGGCCATCCTCATCGGCAGCAGGACCGCACCGTTCGACCAGTTTCCGGACGATCGTCCGATTGTCGGTATCACTGTCACCAGTGATCAGTTCTACCTGGGGAACTCAACCCTGGAGGAGTACGGAGTAGGCTCGTCGATACCCTCGCTGACCATGGCCCTACGTGAGCTCGAATACTGGGTCTGCATGCCAGCAGCGGATGCAGTCGACGCGCTTCTCGGGATCCTCAACGACCCGGAGCGACGAACGTGGGCCTTTCATCAAGGCCTCGGAGATCTGCGCGATCTCGGGCACAATCCGATCCTGGAGGCGGCCTGGCACGAGTACGACTTCATCGAGCAACGGGACAGCCGCGGCCAGGACACCGCTGTCCCTGCCGCCACGGCAGGGTGGCTGTGATGTTGTAGTGCCGTGTGGCCGAAGGAGGGTCGGCGCGCAACAACCCGACCCGATCTGCTGACACCGGCGCACCGGTGACCTGGAAGGGCCGCCTGTTAGCTGTATGAGGCTACGACGTTGGTGACACCGGTGTGGATCGGTCTCGCGACGGTGCTCGCCGCCCTACCTGATCGCCCGCGGTTGGGTACTTGTTCGCGTTGCTGATCTGTCCGCTGCTCGATCGAGCGATCGTCGACGTTGCCGGTCGCGTTTCCCGCTGAGACCACGCCGTACGGCACCGACACGAGGCCCCGGCGCAACCGGATGTCGGCCGACTGGACGAGGCGCCTACTGCGCGGCGGACTCGGTGAACCGGAGGAACCGGCGGTAGTCGATGTCGGTGAGGTCACCGTCGCGGATGTAGTCGGCGAACAGTCGCGGTGCAGTGGCGGGTTCCCCGTCGACGAGCGCTGGTGCCCGTGGCCGGTCAGGCGGATCGCGTGGAGGCCGGTGACCGGGTGCGGGCCGGGCTTGATTCCAATGTTGAGGTGCACCCCGGCCGCGGGACCGTCGTCGGCGATCTCCTGAAGAAGCTCGCGCAGATCCCGCGGCTGCGCCAGGACGACGGTGGCCACGTCGATGGTCACCAGCAGTGGGCGGTCGGTGCCCGTACGGACTCGCTCGCGCGCGTCGGAGAGTAGACGTCGGTGCTCGTCGACGGTGATGCTGACCCCTACGACCGCATCGTCGGTCTGATCAGGGTCAGCCGGCGCACCGACGATGAGGATCTTCGGCGCTGACGGTGCCGCCAGCGAGGCGGCTCCCACCTCCGCGCTTGACAACGGACCCCGCACCCGGTTGGTGCGGGGACTGCGTTGTCATTCCGCCGGAGTGTGGTTCATCCAGTCGTCGATGACCTGTTTGAGGACGGCGGGCCGCTTCTTCTTGACCGGCTCGATCGCCTCGACGTGGGCCTTGACCTTTTCGATCCATTCGAGGTCGAACTGGTAGGCAGGCGGTCGGTGGTGCGGGTGGCTCTGGTCGGTGTGCGCCGCAGCTCGTCGTGGGGGAACAGGTCGAGCATCCCGAGCATCTGCTGCGGCGTCGGCGCGATCGGCTCGCCGGGCTTACCCCAGCCGATCAGTGTGGTGCCGGCGCTCTCGACACACACGCCCTTCTTATGCGAGATGTCGTGGCGGATCTGCCGGATCTCGTTGAAGAACTCGGACCCGATGTCGTTCTTCGTCCACGGCTCGCCGGCCTCGTCGACCCCGTGTGCGGCGGCGAGGCGGGGCCGGTAGGTGTCTTCCCAGGCTGCGTAGATGTTGGTGACCCACTGCTGGTAGGACATTCGGAAGATCGGGGGAGGTGTTCCTCCGGTCGTCAAGGCCTGCATGGACGCAGCGAGATTCATGGGGGTCATGACGACCGGGTCGGCGGTGCTCGCAGCGGTCAGTGTGGACATGGGGAGGGTGCGGTTGCTGGCCTCGGCGACGAACGTCATGGTCGTCAGGTCCAGGTGGTCGCCGGTGGCTCGATCGGACGTCTTCGCTTCGAGCCAGCGGGTCACGTTCTGGGAGAGACCGTAGTTGGCGGTGAGCGCGAGGACCAGTGAGGTCCGGTACTCCTCGGCGAAGTCTGCGATGACGTCGTCGATGGTCTGGACGGTCAGCCGATCGTCGGTGACGAGCGTGAGGTGCGCGGTCTGGGCAGCATCACGGACAACGGACAGGAGCGCGCGCAGCTCAGCATTTGTTCCGGGCGCGGTTGTGATGGCCTGGAACTCGCGGAGCGCGGTGCGCCTGGCCCTTTGGCTGTCGTCAGGCCAGGCGCCCAGGATCGGGTCGAGGCTGCCGCGGACGTGGGCGGCGTGCTGGGTCCACCGGCAGAGCTGGTCATCGAGAGGCATCCGATGAGGCTACGAGGCGGAGTGCAGACCGTCCGCGGGGTATCCAAGGATCCTCGTCGTGATTGCGTCCTCCGTGTGCGAACCTGACCCGTATGACCAACGAGACGACCGTGGATTGGGCCGAGCGGGATCAGGCGGCCCGGAATGCACTCAACGTCATCTGCGACGATCCTGGCGAAGTCAAGCAGGGATGGCTGGAGGTCAGGCTCAGAGGCGAGCTCGTCGGAAGGGTCTCCTTCTATTCAGAGAATGACTGGTTGGTCGAGACGATCGAGATCAAGGTGTTCGAGGCGTACCGATTTCGGAAGGACGTCTACGCCAAGGGCGAGTACCAGCCGCGGTACAGCATGTTCGTCATGCAGGCGCTGTTCGATCAGCTCGCCGGCTACGAAATCCGCGAGAGCCCTGGGACGAACAGTGAGCCGGGCGATGGTCTACTCCATCGAGTGCGGGAAGAGTACGGGCTGCCGTACCACCGGCCACGGTGCTTCAGATCAGAGGGATGCATCTGCGGTCTCGGCCTTACGCGGGCACAGGTCGGGTAGAGGATACGGCTGGTTGCCTGGCGCTCAGAAGGAGCGGAGGTACGCCCACGTGCGTTCGACAGCCGCCGTCCCGCCAGCCCCTCGACGGAACGGGCGGGACGGCGACTCAACGGTTTGCCAGCGGTCGTATTCGCGACATGACTAGAGCCGTAGCTGAACTCGAAACCGGAGGCGCGGACTGTCGGTACGTCACCTCGGAGGGCTAGGTGCAGGTGATTCGTGCGTGGGCGGCTCCCTTTCTCTTGACGAGGAGAGTGAAGTCCCCGACCTGGCCGGTGCGCGTGAGGTGGGTGCCGCCGCACGGGATGGCGTCGAACCCGTCGATCTTCCACCACCACTTGCTGGGGTCCGAAGGGTCCTGGTACCGGTGGATAGGGAGGTCTCGTCGGACGAGATCTTCCAGTAAGTCGACGATCTCGGACTCGACTATCGGGCCGTCGGTGGGGAAGCGTTCAACGTCGACTCGTGCGCGCTGGTCGGTGATGTCGCCGCCGGTACTACGGCGAGGCCCGAATGACTCGACGGCGGCGATGTATGCAAGGTGCTGAAGCGTGTGGAGTCGCATGGTCCGCCGTCGGCGATCGGCCGATACCTGTGCTTCGACAAGCTCGCCGGACCTGATTGTCTTGGCGTGATCGGGGTCGCAGTGATGCAGCACGCGGGTCATGTGGGAGTCGTAGACGGTGTCGAGAACGCGAACATCGCCGATGAGACCGGTGTCGCCGTGCTGTCCGCCGGACCGTGCGTAGAACGCAGTGGCCTCGAGTTCGATGATGCCGTTGGGATGGACTTCGGCGACTCGGGTGGTGAAGTCCATCAGTTCAGGGTTGTGCCGGTGCAGTTCGATGTTGGTCATGGTTGCTCCTTGGTGGGGCCGCCTCCGACGGATACGGCCCCACCAGCGTTGATGTCGGTCAGCTCCAGAGCAGCAGGTCCCCCTCGGGCGTGAGCCCGAGGAAGACCGACCAGGTCACCCGCCGACCTTGTCCGTCGATCGGGTCGACCGAGTGGATCCTGGTGGTCGGGAAGAGGACCAGGCTGCCCGTGCTCGGGGTGACACCCGTGAAGGACACCCCGGCGATCGCTTCCGGGGAGTATCCGTACCCGAGCGTGTGATGCGTGTCGTCCTCGTGTGACGGCTCCTTGTCGTAGACGCGTAAGGCGCCTCCGGCCGAGGGCACCTCCACGTAGTACAGGAGGCTCGCTTGGGCGACGACTCGACCGATCGAGAGGTTGGGTGTCTCCTTCCGCGCGTGGTCAATGTGCGGAAGGGCGCCCCCGTCGATGTCTCGCAGGACGCCGGCGAAGTACGGGCGACCAGCTTCGTCGGCCACCGCTACGCCGCCGTTCCACAGCGGCCGCAGGAACTCGAGTGCCACATCGAGCGGATGCGGAACGTTCTCATGCGAGAACACTTCGCGCATTCTCTGGGAGGCCACCTCGGTCTCGTCCAGGTACGGCGAGAACTCCTTCCCGATCCAGTCGAAGACTGTCGGGCCGAACTTCGCGATCGGGCTGATCTCCGCCGAGTTCGTGGTCTTCTCGTACGGCGCGTAGGACAGCGACCGGGTCGTGGTGGTGACGACGTCCCGGCAGTAGCCCTCGTTCAGGCCGCCTCGGAGGTGCAGGAGCGGCGCGTCGGGTTCAAACACGCGGCGCAACTGTTCGCCCGACAGCGGTGCTTGCATCGGTGATTGAGAACGGCGGGTGACTTCGCACGCCGTGCGGCGGAGACAAGTGCGACTGCGGGCGGCGTGCGACGGCAGGTGGGTCGCTACCGGTTTGTCGCGGGAGATGGGCGTGTACATGGCCTTGGCCTTTCTGGTGGAGGTCGAGGCCGCCGGGTGAGCGGTTGAACATTGTTCTAGCCGAACCGAACCGGATGCAACACGGACTCTCGTGGCCGCTGAAACGCCGAAAATCCAGTCGCGTGAAACGTTGCACGCGTATCATGTGAACGATTCCAGCGAACCAGAAGTCCGGTGCAACAACTGTTCCTGGCAGTGGATGGGGACAGCCCCGCTTCCGAACCGCAGAGAGGACGACCGATGCCAGGCGGTGTTGTAGAACCTCAGATCAGGGCTTTAGCCTTCATGATCTCGCAGCGAAACCTGGATATTCCAGACAAACCATCCCTGTCTTTTCTCCAGGGACTCCTCAAGAAATACAACGATCTGAAGAAGGGGTCAGGCGTCCCCTACAGCACGGCCACATTATCGCGAAAGTTCCGGCTCGACAGTGAAGGTCTATCCGTCGACCCGGCGCTAATGGTGCTGCGTGAAACGCAAGATTACCTGATAGCCACGAAAGGTTTCGTGCCTCCGAAGCTCATCGATTGCATCGCCAGGATGACCGCTGATGGGCAGAAGAGCGATGAGCATGCCAGGTCGTGGAGTGCCAACGCACCGGTCGATCTCCTCAGGCAGGTCGCCGAAGATGCGGAGAAGAACCGTGACCTCGAGACCGCGGCGAAGGCACGTTGCCACATCGCGATCCGAATGACGCGGCCAGATGTGCCAGGTGACCGCTACGAAGCGATCAAATCGGCACTGGAGCACGCGACGCAGGGCCACAAACTGGCGACGGGCATCCCGGAGAAGGAACGTTCTGGAGGGGTCAAGGAGTCCGCGGCAGGCTGCGCACGCACGGCAGCATGGGCGCTGGTCCAGTTGTACAGGCTGGACGTGAGCTCGGACGTCGAAAGCGATGGGCTGGCGAGGCGGCTCGATGACCTCATCGACTGGAAGGGCCACGAAGTCGCCGCCGAGAAGCTCCTCGGTCGACCAGTCGCGGCCGCCCTGGCCGAGTTCCACCAAACCCGTGCTCAGGCGCTGGCAGAGTACGACGCCCATCGTGAGATTCATGCGTTCGCCGCGGTCGCTGGTGTGCTTATCGGGAAGAAGGCAGACGACGGCACGTGGTCCGCCGTGCACGGGCAAATCTGGTGGCACGAGCTGAACGCGATCATCACCCGTCTGTGCGCACTGGACTGGGCGTACGCCGATGACCCTGATCATTCGCGTGGCTATCGGCGAGCATTCCCCGAGCGGATCGACCCGATCGTCACGGAACTGATGACGATCTATGACGACGACGAGGCAGGGAAGCGCGCCAAGAGGAGGGCACAGGCGATCGTCAACCTCAAGAAGCACACCGAGGAACTGGAGAAGGCCTACGCCACCGATCCAGATGACTTGGACGTGATCCGATGTCTCGTATCCAAAGTCGAAATCGACGAGTTCCTGCATGCCAGTGAAGCGACAGGGCTCACGGCAATAGGATTGTCGAGGTACGCGATTGCGGTCGCCGATCTGGCCGCAGCCGATCGACTTCCGCACCGCCGGTTGGACCCCTACTCGCTTCTGTCGACCGCGCAGGACATCTGTCTACGTGCCAGAAGCGGCACCCATGACCGCACCTTCGGCAGGTTCATCCAGGCGCGCATCGCTTACTACCTGCACGAGATCGAGCAGCGACTATCCACCGTGGCCAACTGCTCGGCCGAGTCCGAAGACGAGAATCGGGAAGGGGTCGAACACTTGTCGGAGGATGACGATGACGGCCACCCTGAGTCGTACGCTGCCGCAGTCAAGGAACTGATGGACGAGCTGGCGATCACGACATTGATCGAGGCGCGTGCCGAGGGTGGGAACCAGTTGAAGGAGGCACAGGCGACGATCAGGAACATCGCTGAGTCAGTCTGCCGATTCATCGGAGAACTGGTGGACGAGCCTTTGGATCATCTGATGGGAGGCGAGAACCTGCGACCTTGAGAACATCCGTACCGGTGGTGGCCAGCGAATCAGGGCGCATCTGGTGTGTTCGTCAGTGCCGGCCCTTGGGCGAGGACCTCACCATCCACGATGCCGTCCCGGCCCCTGAACGCGTAGGAGAGCGCTTCAACCAGTCCGGGGAAGGAGTTTGGGGGCCTCGCTGCTGTAACGGCTGAACAGGCGGCACGGGGCTGGAGCACGGGGAGGTTGTGTGTATCGGTTGCCCGGGGATGTGTGCCGGGGTGCTCGGCGTACTGACGTAATAGGCCGAACTGGCCGGCCCGCGGAGCCTCGGCCGGCGACATCGGCGGGGGTGGGGAAGCGTTTTCAGAGGATGGCTTTTCGGCGTGTGTCGTAGAGGGTATCGGCGTGGTGGATGGTTCGTACTACGGCGTCGAGGACGATGGCCAGGCCGTGATAGCTGGGTGTGAAGTCGGCTTGGATGGCGTCGTTGCCGATGTCGCGACGGTTGGATTCGGCGGCGAACATCTGGAGCGACCAGAATTTGCCGTGTGACATGCCCGAGCATGCCCGCCAGGCAAGTTCGGTGGACCTTACGGTTTGCGGGGCGGCGTCGATCTCTCGGACAATGGCGCCGTAGCCCTTCCACTGGCAGTCCTTCAGTACGAGACCGGCGCTGTCGAGTAGCGCGCTCATGTCACTTTCCCAGCGGTCGGGGTCGTGGTCGTCGCTGCGTCCAGCGGCGGCGATGGCTTTGGATGCTTCTTTCGCGTTGTTGACTTCGATGGCGACGCGGCGTTGCAGGCGTGTGGTGCGGTCGTCTGGGTCGAGTAGCCAGATGACCGTTGCTGCTGATTCGAGCGCGCCGCGTATGAGTAGGTAGGGGGCGTAGTGCTGTGGCCCGGTCTCCTTGAGCAGTTGGTCGAGGCCCCACAGGCAGTCCAGCGAGTGGTGGAGCGCACGGTCGACGCTGTGGCTGACGAGTAGTCCCGGCATTCGTTGGTGGTCGAGAGCGAGGCTGCTGTGCGGATGGATCGGGTAGCCGGCGTTTGCGCGTTTGTTCTCGATTGGGCCGAGCGTACGGAGTAGCCGTGATGTGGCGCGGCGTCCGGCTTCGTTGGCGGCTTCTTGTTCGGGGGTTGTGGTCACCGGTGGAGCGTATGCAGGGTGTGGACTCGGCTCGTCTAGGAGAGGTCAGATGCCGTGGGGCTCGATGATCGATGATCGGTGATCCGGGCTTGCGGGCGAAGCGTGAGTCGGGGTAGTTCGTGAACACTTGCAACTGCAGGAGCTGGCGGTCACCGCCTCGGACTGGGGTTGGAAGGCGCTGCGGCCGTGGATGGTCCGGCGGTTGTCGACGATCGGCAACTCTCCCGGGTTGAGGATCACGCTGTGCTGGCGTGCGTGCCAGACCTCGGTGACCAGATCAATCGTCGGGCTGGGGCGAGAACACCATGTCCTGGCCGTAGCTGATCGACGGGTCGAGCGGCGCGCCGAAAGCATTCGCATACGCCATGCACCTTGTCGGACACGCCGCCGTCGGCGAAGGACGCATCGATACATTGATGTACCGCGGCTCGCACAGAAGAGCGACCACCTCGGACGGCAACGCGGACTGCACTGCCCTGGGCCCGGTAGCACGAACGTCGCGGCGCTCGGGTCGCCGCGCAGACCGGGGCGAGGTAGTCCAGGTAGATGCAGGTGGCCGGGGCACGATAGTGATCTTGAGTCGGGAATGTGTGACTTATGATCCAGGCACATCGGTAGCGTGGACGGAGGTGCCTCGTGGGCATCCGAATTACAGGACACAAGGATGGGCACAAGTGCTTCACATCGCAGCCTCTGGCAGTCGATCGGTATCCGACGCGGCGTGAGATCGGAACCGAAGCGGTGTGCGATGAATGTGGTCGTGAGTGGGTGGTGAAGTCGTACAATCCGGACTTCGTCGAGATGTTCACCGGGGGACGCAGGAAACAAGCCAGGAATGTCTGGGTGCCGCGAAAGCGGTGATCGAGTCGATGACGTTGTCCGTGGATGACCAGTGACCGGTACGTATGTCGGGTCTATGACCACCAGGCGCAACGGTGTCGTCGACTCCTGACTCGGGCGCCGAGCAGTAGTGCTGGAGCCTGGCCCGGCAGCTGCGGGTCGCAGACGTCATCGATGCGCAGGTTCGTATGGAGCTGAATTGGTGACCGCACGCGGCGCAGTCCTCATGGCTGGGAGGTCGCTCTCGGGGTGATGTCCAGCGCGGTCGTGTTGTTTCTGGTGGGCCCTCAGCATCTGCTGGTCATGCTCAGACCGGGGCTGCGGCACAGCGCATGATATGTGCTCGATCGGGACGAGACGCGAAGCGTCAACCACGAGATCGTGGCCGCGGCCACGTCGATGGTGTTCGAGCGGCCCGGCGACGACATCGCTGCACACATCGAGGTTCCGGCCCGCGTCGGAGTTCCCGAGCTGGATGACGAGCAGACAGCCGGGCTCGGCGCCGCAGCTGCCCTGAGGCTTCTCCTGAGCGATGCGACTGCGCGCAGTCGGTGGGCCGGCGTTCCAGGTGCACCCGGTTGTCCGGTGCCGCGCTGGTACACGCCGTAGCCCCTTTCATGAACGTTCGACAGCGTGTTCGGCAGCGCGCCCGGGGTGGGCTCATGCTATGGCCCGAGCCCACCAAATCCATCAGAGGGACGTGTCATATTCGCAGGTAACAGGGCTGTTCGTGCCTCCTGGGTCGCCGCCGGTGTCGAGCCGGGCCGCCGGTAACCTCGGCGGGGTGCAGACCGACCGAGCCCACCTGGCCGCCCGCATCCGCGAAGCGCACCGGTTTCCCTCGTTCACCGCCGGCGCCGTCGACGACGTCACGAGCACCGTGGTGGACGAAGCGCTCGCGAGCGAGAACGTCACCCTCACGGTCACGA
>NZ_JBAQXC010000181.1:0-7014 GCF_049299235.1 Rhodococcus sp. (in: high G+C Gram-positive bacteria)
GTGGTACACGGCAGCACCGAGCGTGAGTGCACCGTACTGGTCGTCGACGATCACGACGGTGCCCGCCGGCGCCGCGGCGAGCGCGACGCCGGCTTCGTCGAGGAGCAGCCGGTCGGCGGCATCCACGGAGACCAGGTTGGGCGCTTCCACATCGGGGAAGCGCCGCAACCTGGTGAACAGCTCCTGGAGGTCGATCAGCACTCGCCCTTGCCGGCGTTCTCGATGGCGCGGAGCGTGTCTGCCTTCAGTTCCTCGCTGAGGTCGTTCCAGCCCGGCAGCATCTGCTGTGCGTCGGCGACGGACTTGGCGGCCTCCGCACGGTTCTGGCCCCATCCTTCGAGCTGGTCGAAGTACGGCAGCATCGCGGTGCAGATGTCGTCGTAGCTCTGGCCGAGTTCGACCCCGGTGGAGCCGGTGCCGTCGGAATCGCTGGAGGCGACCGTGCTGGTCGCCGCGGTGGTGGTGGCCGAATCGGCTCCGTCGTCGGAGGATCCGCACGCCGCCGTAAGCAGGACAGCACCTGCACCCAACAGCGCCGCGAGAGTCTTCTTCATTGGTGTCCCACTTCTGATCGCAGTGTCGTTTTCCGGTAGTCCCGGCGGCAACACGGTAAACGAAAGTGCGTGATCCATCAGCGCCGGGCGGTACCTGACCCGACCGTCCTGGAGAAACCGCACGACAAGACCGGGCACGGACCGCACACGCACTGCGAGTTCAGCGTCCCGTGAGGCAGACTGCGAGCTGTGGCATCCGGACACACCGACGACGTTCGCACGCGCCTGTGGTGCGGTGGACGGCTCGTCGCCGAAGACTTCCCACTCGCCGACGTCGCCGACCGTCTGCAGGACGAATCCGCGCTGGTATGGGTGGACCTGTGGGAGCCCGATCACGAGCGGCTGCTCACGCTTGCCGAGGAACTCGACCTCGATCCGCACGCTGTCGAGGACTCGCTCGCGCACGGCGAACGTACCAAGGCGACCCGCTACGCCACCCACATGTTCCTCACCGTGTATGCGACCGCATTCGACGCCGGGACCGGCGACGCGGACGACGATCTGTCCTCACGCCTGCGAACCAGTCGCGTGTCCGCGTTCATCCTTCCCCGCGGCATGGTCACCGTCCGGCACGGCGACGCGTTCGACATCGACGAACTGCTGCGCCGCTGGAACGACAACGCCGATCTGATCGAGCACGGCACACCGGCACTGCTGCACGGACTGCTCGACATGGTCGTCGACGGCCAGTTCGAGACCATCGAGATACTCGACGACGCCATCGAGAGCCTCGAGGACGGACTGTTCGACGACCACGCGCAGACGCGGACGATCCAGCGTCGCACCTTCCGGGTCCGCAAGGAACTCGTCGAACTGCGCCGGGTGGTGCTGCCGATGCGCGAGGTGGTGGCCTTGATCATGAGGCGTCGCGCGGAGCACGGCAATTCCGTCGAGCTCGACAGTTGGTACACCGACCTGTACGACCACGTGATTCGGGCGACGGAATGGACGGAGTCGCTGCGCGACATGGTGACGACGGTGTTCGAAACCAACCTGTCGGTGCAGGATGCGCGGCTGAACACGGTGATGAAGAAGCTCACCGGGTGGGCCGCGATCATCGCCGTTCCGACCGCGGTCACCGGATGGTACGGGCAGAACATCCCGTTCCCCGGTTTCGGGAGCCATCTCGGGTTGATCGCGAGCGCGATCGTGATCGTGGTGTCCGCCGGGACGTTGTATGTGGTGTTCAAGCGTCGCGGGTGGTTGTAGGCACCCGTCGCACGAGTCGATATCGTCGCCTCAGGACGTGCCGAGCCGACCCGACAACTGTTCGAGGCGGTGCAGACTCGCACCGTCCAATCCGACTATCCGCGCGCTCTTTCCGCGCTCGGCGTACTTGTGCAGCACCGAATCGAATGTCGCGACGGTGGACGCGTCCCACACCTCGGCGTCGGTGAGATCGATGACGATTTCGTCGGGATCGTTCGCGTAGTCGAATTGATACACCAGGTCGTTGCTCGACGCCCAGAACAGCTCCCCCGAAACCCGGTAGGTGCGGACGCCGTCGATGTCGGTGGTGTGCACGCGGGTCATGTGAGCGACGCGACGGGCGAACGCGACCATCGCGGTCAGCACGCCCGCGCCCACACCGATCGCGAGATTGTCGGTCAGCAACGTCCCCGCGACAGTCACCACCATGACCACGGTTTCGCTGAGCGGCATCAGCCTCAGTGTGCGGGGCGAGACGCTGTGCCAGTCGACGGTGGTCACCGCGATCACCAGCATCACCGCGACCAGCGCGGCCATCGGAATCGCCCCGACGATCCCCCCGACGGTCACGCACAACACCAGCAGGAACAGTCCGGCGAGGAACGTCGAGATGCGGGTGCGGGCACGACCTTCCTTGACGTTGATCATCGTCTGCCCGATCATCGCGCAGCCACCCATGCCACCGAACAACGCACCGGCCCAGTTCGCGACCCCCTGTCCCCACGCTTCGCGGGTCTTGTCGGAGTGACTGTCGGTCAGGTCGTCGACGAGTTTGGCGGTCATCAGTGACTCCATGAGTCCGACGAGTGCGAGCGCGAGCGCGTACGGGGCGATGATCCGCAGCGTCTCGGCGGTCCACGGCACGTCGGGAATCATCCACGTCGGGAAGCCGCTCGGAAGCTCGCCCTGGTCGGCGACATCGGGAACGTCGAGGCCGAACAGCACCACGATGCCGGTGAGGACGACGATGGCGATCAACGCGGCGGGCACCGCGGTGGTGAGCTTCGGAATGAACACGATCATCGCGATGCCGGCGACAACGAGCGGATACACCGCCCACGGCACGTCGAACAGGTGTCCCAACTGTGCGGTGAAGATGAGGACGGCCAGGGCGTTGACGAACCCGATCATCACCGACCGCGGGATGAACCTCATGAGTTTGGCGACGCCGGTAACAGCCAGCACGATCTGCAGTGCTCCCGCGAGCCACACCGCGGCGATGAGGTAGTCGAGTCCGTGCGAGGCCACGAGCGGCGCGATGACCAGGGCGGTAGCACCCGCCGCGGCCGAGACCATCGCGGGACGGCCGCCGACGACAGCGATCGTCATCGCCATGATGCACGACGTGTACAGCGCCACCTTCGGGTCCACACCGGCTATCACCGCGAACGACACGACCTCGGGGATCAAAGCGAGGGCAGTGACCAGACCGGCGAGGATCTCGGTGGTGAGGCGCCGGGGCGATCGCAACGTTTCCAGGACGGTATGCACCGGGGAAGTCTAGGTGGCGACGCGAAATACCCGGTCTCGTGTCGATCTGGTGTGTGGCGCCACGCCGTGTAGGGTAAACGCATCGAACAGCTCGCATCGACTGTTCGAGGTCGGACGAGCTCCCCGGTCCACAATCACCATCCGAGCACGCCGCCATCACAGATCCACCCTCGAACATCTCCACTTCGGTCGCGGTTTCTCGACCCTGCGTCGTTGTACCGCGCCGTACCCGAAAGAAGGACGCTTTGAGCAACGACACCGAATTCTCCGGTCCGCTGTTCCTGCAGCCGAGCAACCCGGACGACGAACAACTCCCCGAGACCCCGCAGACGCAGCCTCAGGGCACACCGAACTACGACGGGTTGTTCTCCTCTCGTCCCTGAACATCGCTCGGGACGATTCCCGTATCCCTGGGGGCCACAATGAGGCATTTCCGGATTGTCGACGGACACGGGCGCGGTCATCGACGAACAATCGTTCCGCACCATCGACGAGGCCGCGGCATGGGCGTCGACCCACCCGCGAGCGGGATCATCGATACCGATCCTCGAAGAGCAGGTCGATGGTGAATGGCATGAACTCGCCGGCCCCGGCGGCGAGTGACACCGCACTCCGCCAATTCCGGATCTCGTACGTACTGCCGGACGAGTCGGCCGCACCGATCCAGGTACTGACGTACGCGTGTGCACCAGCCGCTGCGTTGCGAGACTTCTCGTATGGACACCGAAGCGCTCTCGCTGACGATCATCGGGCCGCCGTCCCTCTCGGGAGCCGTTCTGCGGATCGACGCGGGACGGCAGGTGCTCGGCCGGAACGACGACGCCGATCTGCAGATCGACGATCATTTGATCGACGCACGACATGCCACGATCGACCACTTCGAGGATCGGGTCGTCGTCGAGGATCTCGGGTCGGCCCACGGAACCTGGGTCGGCGGTGTGCGACTGAGCGGGGTCCGCGAGATCCACGACGGTGACATCATCACGTTCGGTCGGGTCGAGGTCCGGCTCGAGCGGAACACCGAACCCTTCGCACTGCCCCACAAGAAGCCCCGCCCGCCGCCCACATCCGCAGGCAGCAGTACCTCGAACAGCAGTACCTCGAACGACGGCGACTTCCAGCAACGTGAGAGATTCCTGCGCGAAGTCACGACGTCGAGGGCGTGGGCCCGGTTCGTGTTCTGCGTCGGAGTCGTCACAGTGCTCGTGGGAACGCTCGGATGCGCCTGGTTCCTCGCCGAGGAGCCGGGTGCCCCGTCAGACCCGATGCCGACCGGCCTCCCGGCGTTCGGGCCGGACACCGAACTCGGTCCGGTCGGATCGATCTTCGTCATCGTCGGTTTCGTCGGCCACTTCGTGCTGATCCTCGGAGCAATGTTGTGGATCATCGCGGCGGCACACGTTCGACGAATCGACACCGACTCCCGCTATCCCTGGAACGCGCCCCTGTCGGGTTGAACTGCCGCGATCCGCTCGACCTCCACGGCTACCGAGCGAATGTATCGCTCGCTTCAGTGGATCGACCGAGGGATACATTCGCTCGGATGGGGCAAGTCATCTGGGACGATTGTGGTGCCCCCAGTCGGACTCGAACCGACACTGTGCGGATTTTAAGTCCGCTGCCTCTGCCAATTGGGCTATGGGGGCGCTGTTGCGACCGAACCGGCTCGGTCGCAACACACCCTATCCGGCGGACTCCCCGATCTCGAACGCGCGTACCGACGCGGGGCGAGGACGCCCGCCCGCTCGGCTACCGCACCACCGACATCGCGATGCCGTCGAGGATGTCGTGTTCGCTGACAACGAGTTCCGTGATCCCGGCACGGGCACCGAACTCGTCGGCGAGCGTCGTCGTGACGATCGCGCCGCCACCGATCACGTCGACCCGGCCCGGATGCATCGGACCGTAGGCGGACCGCTCGTCGTGTGTCTGCGCAAGCAGTGTGTCGCACACCTTCCGGAGCCGGTCGAACCCGACGGTCGACAGATGCACCTTCTGCGGATCGTATTCGTCCAGGTCGTGTGCGATCGCCGACAGCGTGGTCAGGGTGCCCGCGACACCGACCCACGTGCGGGCCTGCTCGACGGGCACGTGCGCGAGCGCCTCGGCGATCTTGCCGCGCGCGATGGAACGCGCCTCGGCTACCTGCTCGGCGGTGGGCGGATCGTCGTGCAGGCACCGCTCGGTGAGCCGCACACAACCGATGTCGGTGGAGTACGCGGCATGCACACCGGAGGCGTCACCGAGCACGATCTCGGTGGAGCCACCACCGAGATCGACGACGACGAAAGGTCCACGCGCCGAATCGAGTTCGCCGACCGCACCGGTGAACGACAGGCGTGCCTCCTCATCGCCGGAAATCACCTCGGCCTCCGCACCGGGGATCACCGCACCGAGCACCTCGCGGGTCATCGAGAAGAAGTCCTCGCGGTTGCCCGCGTCGCGGGTCGCGGAGGTGGCGACCATACGCACGGCGGTCGCCCCGGTTTCCCGGATGAGATCGGCGTATTCGGTCAATGCCACGCGGGTGCGTTCGATGGCGTCGGATGCGAGCAGGCCGGTCGCGTCGACACCCTGCCCGAGTCGCACAACCCGCATCAGCCGGGTCACGTCGGTGAGTCTGCCGTCGGCGTCGATGTCGGCGATCAGCAGGCGGATCGAATTGGTTCCGCAGTCGATCGCGGCGACACGACTCACTCGGAGGCCTCGCGCAATTCGGCGTAGGTGGGCCAGTCCGCGGGAATCGCGGTGCCGCGCAATCCGGCGTCGGCGGCCAACGCGACCGATTCGTCGCCGAACGGATTGACACCCGGCCCCTTTGCCAGCGAATGCGCGATGAGCACGTGCAGGCACTTGACCCGGTCCGGCATGCCGCCGCCGGTGAAGTCGGTACCGAGCGATTCGATCGCGTCGCGTTCGGCGAGGTACGACTCGTGGGCGCTCCGGTAGGCCGCGGCGACGACCGGATCGGTGGCGAGGCGATCGGTCATCTCCCGCATCACCCCGGCCGATTCCTGCCGGCTGGCCTCCGCGGTGAGGCGCGGATCGGTGAGGTAGTACAAGGTTGGAAACGGCGTGCCGTCGGGCAACTTCGGCGCGGTCGTGACCACACCGGGTGCGCCGTCCGGGCTGCGGTAGGCGATGGCGAGGACACCGCGCGGGGCACGCCCGAGTTGGGCTGCGACGGCGTCGAGGTCGGACTGTGCGACGGGATCGGTCACCCGGTCGGTTCTCCTGCTTCTCGAGGTGCCACGGGCATCTGCCGCGGCACCGGTTCGGGCTCGGGTTCGGGGGGCGGTTCGGACACCGACCGCCACAGGTCGCTGTACCACGCACCGGTCGACGGGCGTTCCTGGACCTTCTCGTCGTCGACGCGCAGACCGTCGCCGGGCAACTGCACCTGGTAGGGCGTGTCGCCGGGCATCACGAACCGCAGCCGTTCACGGGCTTGCGCGCGGATCCACGCCGGATCCTCGATGTTCGCCTTCTCGTCCCGCAGGTCGTCGATCTCCCGTTCCAGCGCGACGCGCTGGGCTTCGACATGATCGGCCTCGGCGCGTTGGCTGACGTAGGTGCGCAGCGGCAGCGCCAGCGTCAACGCCAGGCCACACACGACGAGAGCCAACACCACGGCCCGACCGGTGGACAGACCGAGGAAGGTGCGTCCGGTGCGGGGCCTGCGGGTTTCGCGGGGTTCACCGACGCGGGTGGGTCGCGCGCGATGTGCGGAACCCCGGCCGCGGCCCGGCGCCGAGGTGAC
>NZ_JBAQXC010000182.1:0-26026 GCF_049299235.1 Rhodococcus sp. (in: high G+C Gram-positive bacteria)
GCGTTCGACGACTGACCGGGCGTTCGACGACTGACCGGGCGTTCGACGACTGACCGGGCGTTCGACCACTGGAGTCGTCGGGATCGGCAGCACCGCGAGTCGGTGCTGCCGACTACGTTGGACCGTATGACCACACCTTTGCAGGACATCGCGATCAACACCCTCGCCGGTGAACCCACCTCGCTCGCCGCGTTCGACGGCCACGCACTCCTCGTCGTCAACGTCGCGTCAAAGTGCGGCCTGACCCCGCAATACACGGGGCTCGAGCAGCTCGCGGAGGACTACGCGGACCGCGGCTTCTTCGTCGTCGGGGTGCCCTGCAACCAGTTCATGGGGCAGGAACCGGGCACCGCCGAGGAAATCCAGGAGTTCTGCTCCACCACCTACGGCGTCAGCTTCCCACTGCTCGAGAAGATCGACGTCAACGGTGAGAACCGGCATCCCTTGTACGCGGAGCTGACCAAGCAGGCCGACGCGGACGGCGAGGCCGGTGACATCCAGTGGAACTTCGAGAAGTTCGTTGTCGCACCGGACGGGACGGTCGTGAACCGGTTCCGGCCGCGCACCGAACCGGACGCACCCGAGGTGGTTGCCGCCATCGAGGCCGTGCTGCCGGTCTGATCTGACGTCATGTTCTCCAACGAAGCGCGCACCGCGCTGTACGACATCATCCGCATGCGCCGCGACGTGCGCGCCGAATTCGCCGGCGAGACCGTCGCCGAGGACGTGCTGTGGCGCATTCTCGCCGCGGCGCACCACGCGCCGAGCGTCGGCAACACTCAGCCCTGGGACTTCGTCGTCGTCCAGGATCGGCAGCGTCTCGAGCAGTTCGCCGAGCACGTGGCCGGTTGCCGGCAGGCGTTCGCCGATTCCCTTCCCGAGGATCGCCGCGCCACCTTCGACCCGATCAAGATCGAGGGGATCGTCGAATCCGGTACCGGCGTCGTCGTCACCTACGACCCGGAGCGCGGCGGCAAGCACATCCTGGGCAGGCACACCATCGACGAGTCGGGGTTGTTCTCCGCGGTTCTCGCGATCCAGAACTTGTGGCTCGCCGCGACCGCGGAAGGGCTCGGCGTCGGCTGGGTGTCGTTCTACGACGAACCGTTCCTCGCCGAGTTCATCGGTGCCGCGGGCGCGGTGCGGCCGATCGCGTGGCTGTGCGTCGGACCGGTCACCCGACTGCAGGAGGTTCCGGACCTCGAACGGTTCGGTTGGCGTCGCGGTCGTCCGCTCACCGGGGCGGTGCACCGCGACACGTTCGGGGGCGACCCCGTCGGGAACGCCGCCGACGCCTGACATCCCCGACGAAACACGGCCGTCGACGCTCGAAAGCGTCGGCGGCCGTATGTCTTTCGATGGGTCGGATCAGATGTCCGTGGCGACCTTCCACGCTGTGTGCACGGCGCCCTCGATGTAGTCGACCTCGCCCGCGTCACCGACGATGCGGACGTCGAGGCCGGAGTCGGCGAGCCGGTCGGCGAGCGGTGCTGCAGCCGAGACACCGGACGCGACGATCACCATGCGGGCAGGCACCGACATCGTCGTGCCCTTGACGGTGAACTCGACGGTCGTCGGGGTGATGCGCTGCACGGTCGCGTTGCGGTGCACCGTCAAGCCCACTTCGCGGGCGTGTTTGACGGCGGCCCAGCGGCGCGGCATCGCCATCGGCACACCGAGTTGCCGTCCTTCGGCGAGCAGTGTGACGTTGCTGCCGCGTTCGGCCATGAACTCGGCGAGTTCGAGCCCGACGAGCGACCCTCCGATCACGACGACGTCCTTGGCCATCGGCAGGAACTTCAGGAATCGGCTGCTGAGGTTGCGGATCTTCTCGGCGCTGGAGGTGATGCCGGTCAGCTTGCCGATCTTACTCGCCGCCCGAAGCAGCAGCGGTTGGCCGGACACGTCGCCCGATCCGGTCATGAGCGCGCGCATGCTGTCACCGGTGTGCACGTGCGGCAGGTCGCCGCCCGGAATGTTCGGGCGGTCACGCACGGCGCCGGTCGCGACGATCACGACGTCCGGGTTCAGGCCACGGATCAGCTCGGGGGTGGCCTCGGTGTCGAGACGCACCTCGATGCCGAGTCGCTCGACCTCGGCGCTGAGCCAGCGCAGCAGACGCCCGTTGTCGGGGGTGGTGAGGGAAGAGAACCACAGGGTGCCGCCGAGCCGGTCCGTCTTGTCGATGACGGTGACACGGTGACCGCGTTCGGTGGCGACGCGGGCAGCCTCGAGGCCACCGGGTCCGGCGCCGACCACGACCACACGCTTGGAGTCGGCGCCGCGCACGAACGGCACCAGACCCTCGTTGCCGAGCGCCGGGTTCACCGCGCAGATCGGGGTGCCGTCCCAGAAGTTCTCCTGAACGCACACATAGCAGTTGATGCACGGGCGGATCTGCTCGGCGCGGCCGGTCCGGAGCTTGGCGACGAGGTCGGGGTCGGCCAGCAACTGACGGCCCATCGCGACGAAATCGGTGCTGCCCTCGGCGATCATCTTCTCGCCGACCTCGGGGAGCATGCGGCCGACGGTGATGACGGGAATCGACACCGCGCGTTTGATGACGGCGGCGTTCTGCGTGTAGTAGCCGACCGTGCTCGGGAGCGGACCGTCGGTGAAGTTCGCGAACGCATTCAGTGAGGTGCCGGTGACGTGGATGGCGTCCGCGCCCGCGTCCTCGAACATCTTTGCGGCGCGGGCGGATTCCTCGACGGTCAATCCGTCGGTCTCGCCGTACTCCTGGCCGGCCAGGCGGACGATGACGGCGAGAGTGTCGCCGACCTCCTCCTTGACGGCGCGAATCACCTCGATCGTCAGCCGGGCCCGATTCTCCAGCGATCCGCCGTACCCGTCGGTGCGCTGGTTCGAGTAGCGACTGAGGAAGGCGCCGAGCACGTAGTTGTGGGCGCAGTGGATCTCGACCGCGTCACCGCCTGCCTTCTTCACTCGACCCGCGGCGTCCGCGAACATGCGGATCAGCCACTGCAGGTCTTCCTCGGTGGCCTCGTGGAAGGTGGCCTGCTTGCCGCCCTGCGTGGCAGCCATCTTCGTGAGTTCTTCGGGGGTGTTGTCCGCGAACGCACTCATGTCACCGGGGGGTTTCGGCAGGCTCGGCACGAGTTGGGGGCGTTCGTCGAGTGCGTCGATGCGGGCCACCTTGCCGTGGTGGGTCATCTGGACGCAGAGTTTGCTGCCGGTCTCGTGGACCGCGTCGGCGAGTGCCTTCAACCCGGGAATGAACCGGTCCTCCGACAGCCCCGGCTCCTTGGTGCTCGCGCAGCCGACCGGGTAGGCGACCGCGCAGCACCCGGTGATGATCAGGCCGGTACCGCCCGCGGCGCGGGCGACGAAGTGATCGATGTCGGCCTGTTCGATCTCACCGTCCGCACTCAGGTTCATGTCCATTGCGGGGAGAACCACTCGGTTGCCGAGTGTGATCGGGCCGATGGTGCCAGGGGAGAGCAACCTGGGGTACGTCTTTTCGTGCGTCGTCACGATCCGACGCTATGTCTCCTCCCCAACGGCGCGGACGTGAGGTCTTGATGAATGGGACGTGCTCGCGAGCAGCACGGGCGTGACGAACCGCTCGATGTAGGCGGTCTCGGCCTCGGGACCGGATTCGGGGATCACGACGAGACCGATGATCGTGCGGGTCAGCCAGCGGGCCGTGTCGGTGAGCCGCGACCGGTCGATGCGGCTGTCGGTGTGGTGGGCGACGAACGTTTCCAGGGCCGCCGCGACCGCCGAGTGCGAGACGGCCATCTTGGCGGGCAGTCCCGCGTCGGGTTCGAACCACCGCCGCAGGGCGGGTTCGTCCCGGATGGCCCGGATCGCCGAGGCCACGGCCAGCGTCGCGCGGTCGGCCGCCCGGTCGACGGAGGCGGTCTCGCTCAGGATGCCGCCCAGGATCCGCTCGGTGGTCGTGCGGATGTACGCGCTTGCCAGGTCGTTCCGCGTCGGGAAATAGCGGTACAGCGTCGCACGGGAGCAACCGGCGGCGGCGGCGACGTCGTTCATGGTGACGTTGTCCACGCCGTGCTCGGTGAACAACTGTTCGGCGACGGTGAGCAGCCGGGATTCGGCTGCCCGGGTGCGTTCGCCCTTCCAGTTCTCGGGCATGTCAGCGGCCGATCCGCATCGGTACGAATGTGGGCCGCCGGACGTAGTTGCCCGCGGCGTACTCGATGCGGGTGGCATCGACGTCGAAGTGCGGAAAGGCCGCCAGCAGTTCCTCGAGCGCCACCCGCGCCTGCATGCGAGCCGCGGCAGCACCGAGGCAATGGTGGTGGCCCCGGCTGAAGGTCAGGATCTGCTGTGGTGCCCGATGGATGTCGAAGTCGGCGGCGTCCGGACCCCAGCGGCGCTCGTCGCGGTTGGCCGAGCCGTACAGCAACAGCACCTTCCGTCCACGGGGAATGGTGCTTCCGTCGATCGTGATGTCCCTGCTCGTGGTGCGTGCCAGCCCCTGCACCGGCGACGTCAGACGCAGGAGTTCCTCGATCGCGTCCGGCAGCAGTTCCGGCTGCGCGACGAGTTCTCGTCGCTGGTCGGGGTGTGCGCTCAACAGTTCCACGGCGCCCCCGAGAAGCCCGGTGGTGGTGTCGTTGCCGCCGGCGACCATCGTGAAGGCGAAGGCGAGGATCGACAGCAGGCCGCCCGGCTCGGCGGGATCGTCGGCGAGACCGGCCGCCACCAGATGCGAGACCGTGTCGTCGCCCGGTGCCGTCTTCCGGTACTCGATCAGGCCTGAGAAATAGGTCATCATCTCCACCACCGCGTCGGCTGCGCCCAGCATCGCACCGGCCGCGCCGCCACCCGAATTCGCTCCGACGATCGATTCCGTCCAGCGGTCGAACTGCGAGCGGTCGCTGTCCGGGACCCCCAGGTAGTGGGCCACCACCATCGACGGCAACGGTTTGAACAGGTGACCGACGATGTCGACCTCGTGGCCGGGTTCGAGTTCCGACACGCGCTGCCGCACGAACGCGCGCACCTCGGGTTCCACGTCGCGTACCTGCCTCGGGGTGAAGCCGCGAGAGACCAGCGAGCGGAAGCGGGTGTGTGCGGGCGGATCGAGCATCACCATCGGCGGGTTGTCCCGCATGCCGATGGCGTCGAGTTCCCCGTACGTCACGGTCAGGCCGTCGCCCGAGACGAAGTCGCCGGCGTCCGTCGCCGCGCGCGCGACGTCGTCGTACCGGCTGAGGACGTAGTAGTCGGATGCCGGGTCGGCGGCGGGTACGACGTGATGCACGGGGTCCTCGTCGCGCAAGCGGCGGTAGGCGGTGAAGGGATCACGCCAGGTGCCGGCGGACCGCAGATCGAAGGCCACCGCGTCGTGAGACAATTGATCGCTCATGTCTCATGAATAGAACAATCAACTTGCTATGTCAATCATTGATCGGGTAGGTAGGCCTGCCGGACCGTGGCACCGTCCGGCTGGACGGTTCCACGGAGTGGGAGATGTGGTCAGTGCCGCGTCAGCACGACCGGCACCCGGGTGAACCCACCCGCCGGATACACCGCATGTTCCGGTGCCGCAGTGGTCGCGGTGATATCCACGGTCGCGGCGAGCAACTCGTCGACCAGCGCGGTGAGCTCGAGGCGGGCGAGCGGCGCACCCGGACAATTGTGGATGCCGCGCCCGTAGAGCAGGTTCGAATCCGGGTCGCGGTCGAGCCGGAACTCGTCGGGATCGCCGAAGACGGCTTCGTCACGGTTCGCCGACGCCCACAGCACCATGATCCGCTCCCCGGCCGGGATCGTCCGGCCGGCCACGGTCACCTCCCGTGTGGTGCGGCGACGATTCGCGATCAGCGGAGCCCGCATCCGCAGGATCTCGTCGCACGCGGCGCCGATCCGATCGGGTTCGGCGCGCAGATGCTTCTGGATGTCGGGATTCGATGCGAGAAACGAGACGAGGATGCCGACACACGCGGCGATCGTGCTGAGCTCACCGACCGTCCAGTTGCGGATCATCGACACGAGTTCGGGGTCGGTCAACGGCCGACCGTCGACGCGTTCGGTGAGCAGTTCGGAGGTCACGTCGGGCGTGGAAACCGAGGTAGCCGTGCGGCGTTCGTCGAGCTGCTCGCGGATGTATCCGTCGAACTCCTGCGCGATCGCGGACATCGCCTCCCGATCGAGGGCGCGGGTCGCCTCGCGGTTCTTGCGCGTCCATTCGCGCAGCGGCGCATGCAGTCGTTCGGGCCACCCCATGAACGAGCATTGGATGTGGTTCGCGAACGGTTCGGCCAAGCCGGCCATGATCTCGACCTCGCCCGTGCCGAGCTCGTCGATCAGGCCGCGCGCCACCGCGCGGCACGTCGGCTCGAACGCACGCATGCGGTCGGCGGTGAAGTACCGGTCGTTGATCGCGCGGAACGGTGTGTGCTCGGGTGGGTCCATGCCGTTGGGCACCGACGGATGCGACGACACCGCGTTGCTGAAGGTGTCGGGATCGTCGAGGATCGCGGTGACATCGGTATGGCGGAACACCGTCCAGTTGCGGTAGTCGCTGTGGGCGACGGGGCAGCGGGCCCGCATCTCGTCGTACGCGGCGATCTGGTCCGCCTGGACCTCCGCGGATCGCGGATCCCAATCGATGTGCGGGTCGGACTGGTCGGGCATGGTGGGCCTCGTTCCGGTCGGCAACGGATTGCGGTCTCAGTGTGCGCCCGGGCGACGCGCAGGTTTCAACCAGGAGACCCTTCCCGTTCACCGACACCGTTCAGCATGGTGACCATGACCACGGAACTCGTCGTGTCGGTGTCGGGCATCCGGGATGTCACCCGGGAGGCAGTCGACGCCTTCGCCCGCGAGATGGATGCGCGTGGAGTGCCGCTGTCGCTGTTCGTCGCGCCGCGCCTCAAGGATCACTACCGGCTGAAGACCGATCCGGCCACCCAGGAATGGCTGCTCGAACGCCGCGAAGGTGGCGACGCGATCGTGTTGCACGGCTACGACCAGGCCGCGACGAAACGTCGCCGCGCCGAATTCTCCAGCCTGCGCGAACACGAGGCGCGCCTGCGCCTGCTCGCCGCGGACCGGGTCCTCGAGGAGACAGGGCTCCGCACCCGACTGTTCGCGCCGCCGCGCTGGGTCGCCTCACCCGGCGCGACCGCCGTGCTACCGCAGACCGGATTCCGTCTCATGGCCGATGCCGCCGGTGTGCACGACCTGGATCGCGGCACGGTCGACAGGTCCCGAGTGTTCGGGATCGGTGACGGTGCGCGGGCCGAACCGTGGTGGTGCCGCGCGATGGTCATCGGGGCGTCACGGGTCGCGCGTCGCGGTGAACTTCTGCGCTTGGCGATCTCCGGGCCGCAACTGGGGAAGGCAGGACCTCGGCAAGCGATCCTCGATGCCGTCGACATCGCGTTGCACCACGACGCGCGGCCGGCCGTGTACCGATGGCAGCCGCGGACTCTCGGCCGCGTCGCCTGATGCCGTTCGGCCTCTCCCGTCGGGCACGAAGGGACCGGTAGTGTCTGCGGGTATGGACGCAGACGTGATCGTGGTGGGGGCGGGTCTCGCAGGGCTGGTGGCGGCCGGTGAGCTGATCGATGCCGGACGCAAGGTGATCCTGGTGGATCAAGAGAACGCAAACAATATTGGGGGACAAGCGTTCTGGTCGTTCGGTGGATTGTTCTTCGTGGACAGTCCCGAGCAGCGCCGCTTGGGTATCAAGGACTCCTACGACCTCGCATTGCAGGACTGGATGGGTACCGCAGGCTTCGACCGCGACGTCGAGGACCGGTGGCCGCGCCGCTGGGCGCAGGCGTACGTCGAGTTCGCGGCGGGGGAGAAGCACGCATGGCTCGCTCAGCGCGGCCTGAAGATCTTCCCGATGGTCAACTGGGCCGAACGCGGTGGCTACGACGCCGGCGGGCACGGCAACTCGGTGCCCCGATTCCACATCACGTGGGGCACCGGACCGGGACTCGTCGACATCTTCGCCCGTAAGGTGCTCGCCGCCGCCGACCGTGGACTCGTCACCTTCAAACACCGGCACCAGGTCGACGAACTGATCGTCGCCGACGGCGCGGTCACCGGGGTACGCGGCACCGTCCTGGAACCGACCGACGCCGCACGCGGAGTGGCATCGTCTCGCACCGCGGTCGGCGACTTCGAGTTCACCGCAGGCGCGGTGATCGTCACCTCAGGCGGTATCGGCGGTAACTACGACCTGGTGAAGAAGAACTGGCCGGCGCGCCTGGGCACACCACCGCAGCACATGCTCACCGGCGTGCCCGCCCATGTCGACGGCCGCATGCTCGAGATCACCGAGAAGTCCGGCGGCAACATCGTCAACCGAGACCGCATGTGGCACTACACCGAAGGCATCACCAACTACGACCCGGTGTGGCCGAACCACGGCATCCGCATCCTGCCCGGCCCGTCGTCACTGTGGCTCGATGCCACCGGCAAACGCCTGCCCGTCCCGTTGTTCCCCGGTTTCGACACGCTCGGTACCCTCGAACACATTCTGACCACCGGTCACCAGCACACCTGGTTCGTGCTCGACCAGAAGATCATCGAGAAGGAATTCGGCCTGTCCGGCTCCGAACAAAACCCGGACCTGACGAACCGCGACTTCCGGTTGTTGTTGCAGCGCATCAAATCCGGTGCGCCCGGACCGGTCGAGGCGTTCAAGCAGCGCGGCGTCGATTTCGTTGTTCGCAACAATCTCGCCGACCTCGTTGCAGGCATGAACGAACTGACCCCCGACGCCCCGCTCGACTATGCGTCGGTGCGCTCGGTCGTCGAGGCCCGCGACCGCGAGATCGCCAACAAGTACGCCAAGGACCTGCAGGTCGTGGCGATGCGCGCGGCACGTGGCTATCTGCCCGACAAGATCGCGCGGATCGCGTCGCCGCACCGCATCCTCGATCCCAAGGCGGGTCCGCTCATCGCGGTGAAACTGCACCTGCTCACCCGCAAGACTCTCGGCGGACTCGAAACCGATCTGTCGTCGCGGGTGCTGCGCGCCGACGGCACGGTGTTCGACGGCCTGTTCGCGGCCGGTGAGGTCGCCGGGTTCGGTGGCGGTGGCGTGCACGGCTACCGGGCGCTCGAAGGCACCTTCCTCGGCGGCTGCATCTTCTCGGGCCGCGCGGCGGGTCGCGCCGCCGCCCGCTGACCCGTGGTCTGATCCGATCGAGGTTTCCCGCTCGTCGTTCAGACGTCGGTGCCGGATTCCCGGGGGAGAACGCGGAATTCCGTTCCCTCCGGGGCCATCTCGGCGTACCGGCCGTAGAAGATGCCGTTGGCCTGCTCGGCGATGATGCCCTGGTGGATCGGGACCGCGACCCGCGGGTTCACCGCGCGCAGGTAGTCCACCGCTTCCCAGATCTTCAACCACGGTGCGGCGGACGGGAGCGCGAGCACATCGACCCGCTCGTGGGGGATGTACAGCGAGTCGCCGGGATGCAGCAGCCGGGACGGGTTCTCGTCGTCGCCGAGCAGGAACGCGGTGTTGTCGATGACTGGCAGTTCGGGGTGGATGACGGCGTGCCTGCCGCCGGTGCCGCGCACCGTCACCGCACCGATTTCGAAGGTGTCGCCGGGACGCACCGCTGTCCACTGGCCGTCGAGCAGGGCCGCGGACTGCGGATCGGAAAACAGCTTTGCGTCGGGGTTCGTCGCGAGGAGATCAGGCAGGCGCGCGGTATCGGCGTGGTCGGGATGCTGATGGGTGACCAGGATGGCGTCGAGCCCGGTGATGCCCTCGAATCCGTGCGAGAAGTTGCCCGGATCGAACAGGACTTTCACGCCGCGGTGTTCGACGAGCAGGCAGGAGTGTCCGAAGTGGGTCAGTCGCATGAAGTCAGTATCGCGCACGGACTCGCTCTGCTGCCTGCTTCGCGGTCGACATCTCCACCGTCGCAGCCGAGCGATTCCGCGCGGTGACGGTTGTACAACATCTCGATCTCGAACCGTGCGTGGAGTTAACGCACGATCGGGTCCCGGCGACTACAACAGTGACGCCACAGCAGTATTGACGCCACACCAGCAGTGACGCCCAGCGATGTCGGGGTACCCGCTGATCGAAGGAGTCGACCGTCATGCGAGTCCCTCTACGTTTCCTATCCGGGCTGTTCGGCCTGACTCTGGTCATCGCGATGGCCGGTGTCGCGGGCGCCGAGCCCCCGGCGGTGGACACCACCACCACACCGTCACCACCGACGACGCAGGTATCCCGCGAGGACCCCGTCGATCCGTCGGCACCGCCACCGGGCAGCGGCTACCCCTCGGCGCCGCAGTCGACGGTCGATGCCAGCCCGGCACCGCCGCCCGATGCCGGCATCGAGATGGGCACGGTTGCGATCCGCGCGGCAACCCTGTCCGACGATCAGCCGGTGCCGGGCGTGTCCGTCGCAGTCGCCCGGTGCGGCACCGGGGCGGTCGTCGGAACACCGGCGACGGGTCCGGACGGAACGACGAGTGTCTCCGCCTCGCTCGGCTGCTATGTCGTGTCGCTGGCCGGTTTCCCCGATGGTTACGACGCCGTGTCGTCGGGCCCGTGGCAGGTTGACCTCACCGAGCCGGGGCAGATGCAGAAGGTGGGGTTCACCTTTGCGCGCTGGACTCCGCAGGGCGAGGGCACGATCGCCGTGCACGCTCGTCATGTCGACGCGGGAACCCCGGTTCCGGGGGTGACCGCGTCGGTGCGATCCTGTGTCGACGATGTCCCGTACGGCTACCTGACGACGGATGTGAACGGCGATGCGACCTCGACGTTCCCGTTGAACTGCTACGTCGTGAACGTGGTGACGATTCCGGCCGATACGGCACTGGTGTCCGGGGGACCGTTCACCGTCGAGTTGGGTGAGCCCGGCGTCGTACGGACAGTCGATGTCACACTCGACTTCTCGTTGCCCCCGGAACCCCCGGTACCGACCGCGCACGGGCGAATCATCAAGATGGACAGGATCTCCGGAGTACCACTCGAGGGTGCTGTGTTCGTCGTCGGTCCGTGCAACTCGGAGTGGAGTCATCGTGAGGTGACCGGGCCCGACGGCCGTATCGCACTCTCGCTGGCCCCCGGGTGCTATGTGGCGAAGGAGGTCGTCGCGCCCGACGGGTACATCGCCGATACCCGGCCGATCACGTTCACCGCGACGGACGACGAGTTCTTCACCGTCCAGGCGCTGAACATGCCGGAGGCCCCAGGACCGATCTTCCGCAACCCGGATATTCGCATTCCGGTGCAGTCGATTCCGGCCGGTCGGACGGAGGGACGCTGAGATGCGCTCGCGGACGACACTGGTCACACTCGCGGGGGCGGCACTCCTGTTTGCGGGCGGCTGCACCGGTGACACGGAAGCGCCGGCCGGTCCGGCGGCGACGCAGGCAGAACCCGAGGGCAAACACGACATGCCCCCACCGGTCGCGGTGACCGTCGACGACCCGAGCGCACCGGTGACGCTCACGATCGACGGCGTGTCCGCCCCGACCGACCCGGTCGCGACCGATGCGGCCGGAGCCCTGCTACCGCCACAAGACGTGGCGAGGCTCGGGTGGTGGGCGGATTCGGCGCTACCCGGATCGGGTGCCGGTTCGATCGTGGTGACCGGACACATCGACGATGCCGCCCAGGGCGCCGGATTCGCAGCGCGCTTCGTCGAACTCGACGTGGGTGACGAGGTGACAGTGAGCAGTGCCGACGGGTCGGCGCGGCAGTATCGCGTCGATCGCGTGGTGAGCGTCGGCAAGGACGACGACCTTCCGCTCGGCGAGGTGAACCGGCTGGATGGACCGGAGACTCTGCTGCTGATCACATGCGGTGGTGAGTTCGTCGGTCCGCCGACGGGATACGCGAACAACGACTTCGTCTTCGCGGCGCCCGTGTCGTAGCCGGGCGACCGCGGGCACCGCGAAGACGTCGGCTATCGAGGCGAGAACCGGCGCAGCCGCAGGCTGTTGGTCACCACGAACACCGAACTGAACGCCATTGCGGCACCGGCGATGAGCGGATTGAGCAGTCCGAGTGCGGCCAAGGGTAGCGCCGCCACGTTGTAGGCGAACGCCCAGAACAGATTTCCCTTGATGGTGCCGAGCGTGGCACGCGCCAGCCGGATCGCGTCCGGCGCGGAGGTCAGGTCGCCGCGCACCAACGTCAGGTCGGACGCCTCGATCGCCACATCGGTTCCGGTGCCCATCGCCAGGCCCAGATCCGCCTGCGCGAGGGCTGCGGCGTCGTTGACACCGTCGCCGACCATCGCGACGACCCGGCCTTCCCGCTGCAAGCGTTCGACGACGGCGACCTTGTCGCCGGGTAGCACCTCGGCGATCACCTCGTCGATACCGACCTGCGCGGCGACCGACTCGGCGGCGCGACGATTGTCACCGGTGAGCAGAACCGGATGCAGACCCAGGGCGCGCAGTTCGGCGACCGCGTCCGCCGAGGTGTCCTTGATCGTGTCGGAGACGACCACGACCGCGCGGATCGTGCCGTCCCACGCGACCCAGATCGGGGTACGACCCGCCGATTCGGCGTCCTGCGCGGCGTGCAGCAGCGACTCCGGTGCTGTCAGCGACCAGTCGTCCCGCAGCCAGGACAATCGGCCGGCCAGCACGGCATGGCCGTCGACGACACCGGAAACGCCTTGGCCTCCGTGGTTTTCGAAGTTCTCGACATCGGACAGGGCGCCGGCGCTTTCGGCGACGGCTCGGGCGATCGGGTGTTCGGAGGCATGTTCGAGTGACCCGGCCAGATGCATTGTTTCGGTTTCGGATTCGCCGTCGGCCACATGCACCGAGTCGACGCTCATGCGTCCGGTCGTGACGGTTCCGGTCTTGTCCAGCACGATCGTGTCGACGCGTCGGGTCGATTCGAGGATCTGCGGTCCCTTGATGAGGATGCCGAGTTGGGCGCCGCGACCGGTGCCGACGAGCAGCGCGGTCGGCGTGGCCAGGCCGAGTGCGCACGGGCACGCGATGATGAGCACCGCGACCGCAGCGGTGAACGCGGAGGCGACAGGATCGTCGGTGAACAACAACCAGCCGCCGAGCGTGAGCAACGACAGTCCGATCACGATCGGAACGAACACCGCCGACACCCGGTCGGCGAGCCGCTGCACTTCGGCCTTGCCGTTCTGGGCGTCGGTGACCAGCCGCGCCATCTGCGCGAGCTGGGTGTCGGCGCCGATGCGGGTCGCGCGGACCTCGAGCCGCCCACCGGCGTTGACGGTCGCCCCGACGACGTTGTCACCCGGGCCGACCTCCACCGGTACGGATTCACCGGTGAGCATCGATGCGTCGACCGCGGACGTCCCGGACGTGACGACGCCGTCGGTGGCGACCTTCTCGCCGGGCCGCACCACGAACACGTCGCCGACCGCGAGTTGCCCGACGGGGATGCGTGTCTCGGCGCCGTTCCGCAGCACGGCGACATCCTTGGCGCCCATGTCCAGCAGTGCGCGCAGCGCCGCGCCGGACTGTCGCTTGGCGCGGGCTTCGAAGTACCGTCCGGCGAGGATGAATGTCGTGACCGCCGCCGCGACCTCCAGGTAGATGTGCGTTTCACTGTCACCGGACGGGAACAGGTCGAAGGTCATGACCATGCCGGGCATGCCGGCGTGGGTGAACAGCAGTGCCCACAGCGACCACAGGTATGCGGCGATGACACCGACCGAGATGAGGGTGTCCATCGTGGCGGCACCGTGTCGGAGGTTGGTCCAGGCGGCACGGTGGAACGGCAGTGCACCCCACACCACGACCGGGGAGGCGAGAGTCAGGGTGATCCACTGCCAGTTGTCGAACTGCAGTGCCGGAATCATCGACAGCAGCACGACCGGGACGGTGAGGGTCGCGGACACGATCAGTCGCTGTCGCCACACCGCCGCCTCGTCGGGCTCGGTGGATGCGGTCGCCGTTTCCGTCCCGGCAGGGGCCGGCGGCGGGGGCAGTGCGGCGCTGTAGCCGGTTGCTTCGACGGTCGCGACGAGGTCTTCCGGTGCGACTTCTCCGGTGTAGCTGACCTTCGCGATCTCGGTCGCGTAGTTGACGGTCGCGGTGACGCCGTCCATCCGGTTCAGCTTCTTCTCGATGCGAGCCGCGCAGGATGCACAGGTCATGCCGCCGATCGAAAGTTCGACGTCGTGCAGGGTGTCGCCGGTGGTCATGGGGTACTCCTCGGTGTGGACACCCCTTCTTTATACCCCCTGGGGGTATATTTGTGAAGTCTGTCGACCGGTGCCCGGTAAACCCGACGGTCCCGGTAAACTGCTGTTCGTCCGGTGTCCGTCCCCGGGCGCCAGCACTACTACCGAGGAGCAGCACGTGGCTCGTGTCGTCGTCGAAGTCATGCCCAAGGCCGAGATTCTCGATCCCCAGGGCCAGGCCATTGTCGGGGCGCTGTCGCGGCTGGGATTCCCGGGCGTGTCCGATGTCCGTCAAGGCAAGCGATTCGAACTCGAGATCGACGGCAGCGTCGACGACGCCGAGCTCGAGAAGATCGCCGAGGGCCTGCTCGCCAACACCGTGATCGAAGACTGGACAGTGCGCCGCATCGACGGTGACGCATGAGCGCCCGCATCGGAGTCATCACCTTCCCCGGCACGCTCGACGACGTCGACGCCGCCCGTGCGGTCACGCTCGCCGGCGGTGAGGCCGTGAGCCTGTGGCACGGCGACGCCGACCTCAAGGGCGTCGACGCGGTCATCGTGCCCGGCGGCTTTTCCTACGGCGACTACCTGCGCTGCGGCGCCATCGCGCGTTTCGCGCCCGTCATGGGCAAGGTCGTCGAGGCGGCGAAGGGCGGTATGCCGGTCCTCGGCATCTGCAACGGCTTCCAGGTGCTGTGTGAGGCGGGCCTGCTGCCCGGCGCGCTCACCCGCAACGAAGGCCTGCACTTCATTTGCCGGGATCAGTGGCTGAAGGTCGAGTCGAACTCGACGGCCTGGACATCGCGCTACGAGTCCGGCGCCGAGATCCTCGTCCCGCTCAAGTCCGGGGAAGGCCGCTACCAGGCATCACCGGAAGTTCTCGACGAGCTCGAGGGTGAGGGCCGTGTGGTATTCCGCTACGCCGGCGACAACCCGAACGGTTCGCAGCGCGGCATCGCGGGCATCGCGTCGGCGAACGGTCGCGTCGTCGGCTTGATGCCGCACCCCGAGCACGCCACGGAGGCGCTCACCGGCCCGAGCGACGACGGCCTCGGCATGTTCTACAGCGTCTTGGACGCGGTCGTCTCCGCCTGACACCCGACCTCGTCCCGTGAGATCGGCGTCGACACGTCGACACACTGCGAGCGCGAACGAGGGGCTTTCGTCGCCGTCCCGAACAGCGACAAAAGCCCCTCGTCCTGCAGTGTCCGAGGATCGACCCCCCGATCGGGCCCCGGGCCGGATACCGATTCCTCCCCACAAGGCGGTACCGGTGATCATTCTGCCCGGTTCACGCGCTCGTTTCCTGAGTAGAACTACGCGTCTTTTCCCGGTACCCGAACTTGTCGGTGTGCCCGGATAGCTTCGTGCCATGACACTGAGCATCGGCATGATCACGTTCGACACCGCGAATCCCCGGCCACTCGCCACCTGGTGGGCCGAACAGACCGGCGGTTCCGTCGAGGAAGAGAACGACGGCTACTTCTGCATCGTCGGTCTGCCCGGTTCGGAGCAGAAACTCGGATTCCAGATGGTGTCCGATCCGACCCCGGGTAAGAACCGCGTCCATCTCGATTTCGGCACCGAGGACCTGGACGCGGAGGTCGCGCGGCTGATCGCCGCAGGTGCGAGCGAGGTGCACCGCGAAGCGATGGAGGCCTTCCGCTGGGTGACCCTCAGCGACCCCGACGGCAACCCGTTCTGCGTGGCATCCGGTCACTGACAGGCCGGCATTCGGTGGGTAGCACCCAGCGCGACCGGTGTGGATGCATCGGAGTGATGCGAGGATGCAGAAATGGCTTCTCTCACTCGCGCCGACGCCCAGGGACTGTGCAACTTCGTCGACCTGTCACCGTCACCGTTCCACGTGTGCGCGACGGTCGCGGCGATGCTGGCCGACGCCGAGTTCTCCGAACTGGCCGAGACCCAGCCCTGGCCCACCGACCCGGGCCGCTACTACGTGATCCGGGGCGGTTCGCTGATCGCCTGGAGCACGGAGGGCGACGGCGCAGCAACCGCAACCGGCGCAACCCGGCCGTTCCGGATCGTCGGCGGTCACACCGACAGCCCGAACCTGCGAGTCAAGCAGCATCCCGACCTGGTGTCCGCCGGATGGCGCACCGTCGGTCTCGAACCGTACGGCGGGGCGTGGCTGAACTCGTGGCTCGACCGCGACCTCGGCATCTCCGGGCGGCTGACGGTGCGCGCCGGTACAACCGCCGAGGACGTGCTCGTGCGTGTCGACGCGCCGATCCTGCGGGTCCCGCAACTCGCGATCCACCTGTCGGAGGACCGCAAGGCGGTGCACCTCGATCCGCAACGCCATGTCAACGCCGTGTGGGGGGTGGGAACCGAACCGCGGTCGTTCCTCGCCTACCTCGCCGACCAGGCCGGAATCGCCGCGGACGCGGTGCTGGGCTGGGAACTCATGACCCACGACCTGGCTCCGAGTTCGCTGGTCGGCGTCGACGGCGACCTGGTCAGCGCACCCCGACTGGACAACCAGGGCACCTGCTACGCGGGCACGCACGCGCTGCTCGCGGCAGTCGAGCACGTCGCGGACAACCGGGGGCCGGCGCCGATGCTCGTGCTGTTCGACCACGAAGAAGTCGGGAGCATGTCGGATCGCGGGGCCTTCTCCGATCTGCTCAACACGGTGCTCGAACGGATCGTCCTCGCGCGCGGGGGCGGACGTGACGAGTACTTGCGCACCCTGGCCGGTTCGATCGTCGCGTCCGGCGACATGGCACACGCGACGCACCCGAACTACCCGGATCGGCACGAGCCCGCGCACCGCATCGAGGTGAACGGCGGCCCGGTGCTCAAGGTCAACCAGAACCTGAGGTACGCGACGGACGCGTCCGGCGCGGCGGCATTCGCCCTCGCGTGCGACCGGGCCGGGGTGCCGATGCAGCGGTATGTGCACCGCGCGGACCTGCCGTGCGGGTCGACGATCGGCCCGATCACCGCATCCCGCACGGGCCTGACCACCGTCGACGTCGGCGCTCCGCAGTTGGCGATGCATTCGGCGCGGGAGCTGATGGGGGCTGCCGACGTCGCGGCCTACGCGAACGCACTGGGCGCGTTCCTGACACCGGAGAGCGCGTAACACCCGACACAACCCTGCGGGCGATGCCAAAATCTGCATAGACCTTCCTGCCGAGGACGAACGGTGGTGATCGACCATGAGCGGCCCGTCGTTCCCCGATCATGTGATGACGGTCGACGAGTGGGCGGCTCTGCCGGAATACGAGCGGTACCGGCTCGAGCTGTGCGAAGGGGTGCTCGCCGTCTCGCCCCATCCGGGATACCTGCATCAGCACGTCGCGTTTGCGCTGGTCGACGCGCTGGCCGGGCAGCTTCCCGACGACCTGTGTGTGCTCGGCGACGTCGAGGTGTTGCTTCTCGGCGAGCCACCGACGGTCCGCTGCCCGGACGTGATCGTCGTCGACCGGACCCTCGTCGAATCCGACCCCGACCGTGCGAACGCAGCCGACGTGCGGCTCGTCGTCGAAGTCACGACCGTGGGCAGTGGACGGACCGACCGCGTCACGAAGTTCTCCGAGTACGCGGAGAGCGGGATCCCGCAGTACTGGATCGTCGATCTCACCGAACCGGCCGTGCTGGCGGCCTTCACCCTCGACAACGGGTGGTACCGGTTCGACGCGGAACACGAGGGGGCGGTGACACTGGCAGCCGCCGGACACGACGTGACCGTCGACCTGGAGGAGCTCACCATCGCACGTGCGAGTCCGCGGATCGAGACAGCCGACGCACCGGTGGAACCGGACGGCGGCTCCCCCCGATAGACTGGCCGCGGCAGTACGCGCCCGGCCTGCCGTTTCGATCCCAGAGTGAAGGGACCCGACGCCCAGTGTCACCGCAGGTGGATACCGTCACCCACGCCTCCGAGAATTCCGATCTTCCCCAGCCGTATGCGGAGCTGGGGTTGAAAGACGACGAGTACGCCCGCATCAAGGAGATCCTGGGCCGCCGCCCCACGGACTCCGAACTCGCGATGTACTCCGTGATGTGGTCCGAGCACTGCTCCTACAAGTCGTCGAAGGTGCATCTGCGCTATTTCGGCGAAACCACCTCCGACGAGATGCGCTCGTCGATGCTCGCTGGGATCGGCGAGAACGCCGGTGTCGTCGATATCGGCGACGGCTGGGCGGTCACCTTCAAGGTCGAGTCGCACAACCACCCGTCGTACATCGAGCCCTACCAGGGCGCGGCGACCGGGGTCGGCGGCATCGTCCGCGACATCATGGCGATGGGCGCGCGTCCGATCGCGGTCATGGACCAGCTGCGGTTCGGCGCCGCGGACCACCCCGACACCCGGCGTGTCGTGGACGGTGTGGTGCGCGGTGTCGGTGGCTACGGCAACTCCCTCGGCCTGCCCAACGTCGGCGGCGAGACCGTGTTCGATGCCTCCTATCAGGGCAATCCGCTCGTCAACGCGCTGTGTGCGGGCGCGATGCGTGTCGAAGATCTGCATCTGGCGTTCGCGTCCGGAACCGGCAACCGGATCATCCTGTTCGGTGCCCGCACCGGCCTCGACGGCATCGGCGGCGTGTCCGTCCTGGCCTCCGAGACATTCGACGACAGCGAGGGTGGCCGCCCGAAGAAGCTGCCGAGCGTGCAGGTCGGCGACCCGTTCACCGAGAAGGTGCTCATCGAGTGCTGCCTCGATCTGTACCGCGAGAAGCTGGTCGTCGGTATCCAGGACCTGGGCGGCGCCGGACTGTCCTGCGCGACGTCCGAGCTCGCCGCGGCCGGTGACGGCGGCATGCACATCTACCTCGACCGGGTCCCGACTCGCGCGAAGGGGATGACCCCCGCCGAGGTGCTGTCCTCGGAGTCGCAGGAACGCATGTGCGCGGTCGTCGCGCCCGAGAACGTCGACGCGTTCATGGCCGTGTGCAAGAAGTGGGACGTGCTGGCCACCGACATCGGCGAGGTCACCGACGGCGAGCGGCTCGTCATCACGTGGCACGGCGAGACCGTCGTGGACGTGCCGCCGCGCACCGTCGCGCACGAGGGCCCGGTCTACGAGCGTCCCGTGCAGCGCCCCGACACGCAGGACGCGTTGATCGCGAACACCAGCGCAGGCCTCGAGCGTCCGGAGACGGACGACGAACTGAAGGCCACCTTGCGCAAGATGCTCGCGTCGCCGGCGCTGTGCAGCCGCAAATGGATCACCGAACAGTACGACCGGTACGTGCGCGGAAACACCGTCCTGGCCGAGAACGCCGACTCCGGTGTCGTCCGTGTCGACGAGGAGACCGGCCGCGGGATCGCCCTGGCCACCGACGCGTCGGGCCGCTATACCCAGCTCGACCCGTATGCCGGTGCGCAGCTCGCGCTCGCCGAGGCCTACCGCAACGTCGCCACCACCGGTGCGACGCCGAAGGCCGTGTCCAACTGCCTGAACTTCGGGTCGCCGGAGGACCCGGGTGTGATGTGGCAGTTCCAGCAGGCAGTGCGCGGTCTGGCCGACGGGTGTGCTCAGCTCGGTATTCCGGTCACCGGCGGCAACGTCAGCTTCTACAACCAGACCGGTGCGACCGCGATCCTTCCGACCCCGGTGGTGGCGGTGCTCGGCGTCATCGACGACGTGCACCGTCGTATCCCCGCCGGCCTCGGGCTCGAGCCCGGCGAGACGCTCATCCTGCTCGGCGAGACCCGCGACGAGTTCGACGGTTCGATCTGGGCGCAGGTCGAGCACGATCACCTCGGCGGCGTGCCGCCGAAGGTCGACCTCGGGCGCGAGCGGCTCATCGCGGAGGTTCTCGTCGCAGGCTCGCGGGACGGACTGATCTCGGCGGCGCACGACCTGTCGGAGGGTGGTCTCGCGCAGGCTGTCGTCGAGGCCGCGTTCGCCGGGGAAACCGGTTGCCGGATCCTGCTTCCCGAGGATGCGGACCCGTTCGTGGCGTTGTTCTCCGAATCCGCCGGCCGCGTGCTGGTTGCGGTGCCGCGCACCGAGGAGTCCCGATTCACCGGGATGTGCTCGGCCCGTGAGCTGCCGTGGGTGCGGATCGGTGTCGTCGACGAGGGTTCCGATTCGATCGAGATTCAAGGCCGGTTCTCGGTGACCCTGGCCGAGCTGCGAGAGGTCTACGAGGGCACCCTCCCCGCATTGTTCGGGTAGCCATGGCCGGTACCCAGGTCGACAGATTGGCGATGTTCGAAGCCCGGCAGGGCCAGGTCATCGCCGCGGTCACCGACTTCGGTGACCGTCACCCCCTCACCGCGAGGGTGTGGGGGTGGCTGAGCCTGGATTTCACCGGAATCGCCGTCGCGGCCCTGTTCTTCTGCTGGTCGCTGTCGCCGTCCCTGTTGCCCCGTGACTGGCTGTTCCAGGGGCTCATCGGCGGTATGAACGCGGCCGTCGGCTACGGCGTCGGCTGTGCCGTCGGCTGGGTCGTCGACCGGTTCGTGTTGTCCCGGATGCGGTGGTGGCCGCTGCCGGTCCCGGTGCTGCGGGCGATCAAGGTCGCGGTGCCGGTCGCCGCGGTCGTCGCCTCGCTGTTGGCACTGATGTTCTCGGCGGGAACGCAGCGTGAGCTCGCGGAGTTGATGAACGCCGAGGGCACGACGACCAGCGGCTATCTCCGTACCCTCGGACTGGCGCTTGCGGTAGCCGGGCTACTCGTCTCCGCCTGGCGTGGTCTGCGTGACGTCGGCAGATGGATTGCGCGGCAACTGATTCGACGTCACCTTCCGGCCGGTCTCGCCCGGACGCTCGGGATGCTCGTCGTCGTGCTGATGACGTTCATGCTCATCGACGGTGTATTGATCCGGGGGGCCTATTCGATCGTCAACTCCGCGTTCAGCATCCAGGACGGTGAGACTCGCGCCGGCGCGGTCCAGCCGACCGCTCCCGAAAAGTCCGGCAGCCCCGAATCGTTCGCGCCGTGGGACACGCTCGGCTTCGAGGGGCGCAACTTCGTCTCCCGCGGCCTCGACGCCGCCGAACTCGGCGCGATCAACGGCGCTCCGGCGCAGGAACCGATCCGCGTGTACGTCGGACTCGGCACCGCCCCCACCGTCGAGGAACGAGCGGACCTGCTGATCGACGAACTCGAACGGACCGGCGCGTTCGACCGCAAGGTGCTGGTGATCGTTCCGACAACGGGCACGGGCTGGGTGAATCCCACCACCGCGCAGGCGATGGAGTTGGTTCACAACGGCGACCTCGCGATGGTCGCCTGGCGGTACTCCTTCCTGCCGAGCTGGATCTCGTTCCTCGCCGACCGCGACAAGGCGGCCGAAGCCGGCCGGGTTCTCGTCGATCGGGTCCACGAACGGTGGCTCGCGCAGCCACCGGACCGGCGACCGAGCTTGTACGTCTACGGGGAGAGTCTCGGCACCCAGTCGGGGGAGGGCGCGTTCGACAGTCTCGCCGATATCCGGGCCACGGTGGACGGGGTGCTGTGGGTCGGGCCACCCAATGCCAACGAACTGTGGCGTCAGCTCGTCGACCGCCGTGACCCGGGCACCCCCGAGGTGCAACCGGTGTACGCCGACGGCATGGTGGTCCGGTTCACCGACGACGTCGCCGACATCGGGAATCCGCCGACACCGTGGCTGAATCCGCGCGTGCTGTACATCCAGCACGCATCGGACCCGGTGGTGTGGTGGTCGCCGGACCTGCTGTTCACCCGGCCCGACTGGCTGTCCGAACCGCCGGGTCCGGATCGGTTGCCGCAGATGCGCTGGTTCCCGATCGTCACGTTCTGGCAGGTGTCCGCGGATCTGACGAACGCGGCCGGTGTGCCGGACGGACACGGCCACAACTACGGCACCGAGGTCCTCGACGGATGGATCGCGGTCGCGCAGCCGGACGGCTGGACCGACACCGACACCGAACGGGTCCGGTTCGCACTCGACGTGCTGGCAGGCAGCCAGGGGCCGGAAAAATGAACATCGGACGCTTCGGCCTTGCCGGACCGGCCGCGGCGGCAGGAGCGGTGCTGTGGAGTGCGGCGCTGCCGTCGGCACCGCTGGGAACGCACGGGCGGACATGGGCGTCGGCTGCCCTGGGGGTGTGCGCGGTGGTCGCGGCGCGCACATCCGGCATGAACCGCGCGGAGCTGGGGCTCGATCCGAGCCGCGTCCGGTCCGGGTTGCGCTGGGGCGGGGCGGTCGCGGCCGCTGTGCTCGGTGGCTACGCGGTCGCCCTGGCCGTACCCGCCGCGCGTAACCGGATCGCCGATTCTGCCGGGGCCGGCCGCGACGACTTCTGGGCCTGGATCACCCTGCACATCCCGGTCGGGACCGTCCTCGCGGAGGAACTGCTGTTCCGTGGGGTGCTGACACCACTGGTGAGTCCCGCGGTCCATGCCGCCGCGTTCGGGCTGTGGCACGTGCGCCCGGCGATGATCGCGGGCGAGAGCGTCGCGGGAACGGTGGCGGTGACAGGTCTGTCCGGGCTGGGTTTCGATTGGTTGCGCCGCCGCAGCGGCAGCATTGTCGCACCCGTCCTCGTGCACCTGGCGATCAATGCCGGGGGAGCAGTCGCGGTACGTCACGCCACCGTGCGGTCCCCGAGTCGACGCTAGGCTGCCTCCCCGTGGCACCCCACACACCCGTCGACCCCGCAGAACTGAGATCCGCGCTCCTTCGAGTCGTACCGTGGCTGCGCGGCGACGTCGACGACCCACCGGCCCGGGCCGATCTCGCGGCGGCGGTCCGGCTGAGCGCCCGCACCCTGGAGCAGACGGCGCCGGGTGCGAGCGTGGAGGTGCGGGTACCGCCCTTCGTCGCGGTGCAGTGCATCGAGGGACTGCGGCACACTCGGGGCACACCCCCGAATGTCGTCGAAACCGAGCCGCACACGTGGCTGCTGCTCGCGACGGGCCTGCTCGGATACGCCGACGCGGTCGCGTCCGGGAAGCTCGATGCGTCCGGAAACCGGTCCTCGGAGATCGCGCGCTGGCTGCCGTTGATGCGGGTCGGTGACGCACCCCGGTAGGGGCTGCCCGAACCTGCTCGTAGAATGGGTGTGCCCCGCCTTTGTCCAGCCCCAGGGAGCACCCCGGTGACCAGTGCCGATCTGTCGGTTCACACTCGTAATCTTCTCGCCTCCGACGAACCCGAAAACGAGCCCCGCGAGGAGTGCGGCGTCTTCGGAGTCTGGGCTCCCGGTGAGGACGTGGCGAAGCTCACGTACTACGGGCTCTACGCGCTGCAGCATCGCGGCCAGGAAGCGGCAGGTATCGCCGTCGCGGACGGCTCACAGGTGCTCGTGTTCAAGGATCTCGGCTTGGTGAGCCAGGTGTTCGACGAGCAGACGCTCGCCGCGATGCCGGGCCATATCGCCGTCGGTCACTGTCGCTACTCGACGACCGGGTCGACGACTTGGGAGAACGCGCAGCCGATCTTCCGGACCACCGCCACCGGTACCGGTGTCGCGCTCGGCCACAACGGCAACCTCGTCAACACCGCGCAACTCGCTGCCAGGGCGCGTGAGCTTGGCATCATCGACCCGGCCCGGCGCGGTTCCGGGAACTCGGACTCCGACATCATCGGTGCGCTGCTCGCACACACCGCCGCCGAGGGCAGCCTCGAGCAAGCAGCGTTGAAACTGTTCCCGAAATTGCGGGGCGCGTTCTGTCTGACGTTCATGGACGAGCACACCCTGTACGCGGCCCGCGATCCGTGGGGTATCCGGCCGCTGTGCCTGGGTCGACTCGACCGCGGCTGGGTCGTCGCCAGCGAAACAGCGGCCCTCGACATCGTCGGAGCATCGTTCGTCCGCGACATCGAGCCCGGTGAACTGCTCGCGATCGACGCCGACGGAGTCCGATCGTCGCGGTTCGCGAACCCGGATCCCAAGGGCTGCGTCTTCGAATACGTCTACCTTGCCCGCCCCGACTCCACGATCGCAGGCCGGTCGGTGCACGCGACCCGCGTCGAGATCGGCCGTCGCCTCGCGAAGGAACACCCGATCGACGGGGACCTGGTGATCCCGGTACCCGAATCCGGCACACCCGCCGCGGTCGGGTATGCGCAGGGTTCGGGTCTGCCCTACGGCCAGGGGCTGATGAAGAACGCCTACGTCGGCCGCACGTTCATCCAGCCCAGTCAGACCATTCGTCAGTTGGGTATTCGGCTCAAGCTCAACCCGCTGCGTGAAGTGATCCGCGGCAAGCGCTTGGTGGTCGTCGACGACTCGATCGTTCGTGGCAATACCCAACGTGCGCTGATCCGGATGCTGCGCGAGGCGGGAGCACTCGAGATCCACGTGCGGATCGCGTCCCCGCCGGTCAAATGGCCGTGCTTCTACGGCATCGACTTCGCTTCCCCGGCCGAGTTGATCGCCAACGGCAGCGGCACCCGCGACGACGCCGCCCCGGCTTCCGGACACGACTTCGACGAAATGGTCGAGATGGTGCGCCGGTCGATCGGCGCCGACTCGCTCGGGTACATCTCCATCGACGGAATGATCGGTGCGACCGAGCAGCCGGCATCGCGGCTGTGTGCTGCCTGTTTCGACGGCCACTACCCGATCGGGCTGCCGAAGGATCATGTCGTCGGCAAGGACGTCCTCGAAGGGGTCGTCGATGTCGCTTCTCCGACACCGACGGTCCTCGACAACGACAACGCCGACGCGTTGAGCCGTCCCTGACGGCCGAATTTTTCTCTCCTCGCGCACCGGCGGTCCCGGCCGGTCCGGTACCGTAGGTGCGCGGTCGGCTGCCTTCGGCGTGCATACGCGCGTCCGGTAACGGTGCCGGCACCCTGTTCACCACAACTCGAGGCTGGAGCCGACAACCCATGACCGAGGACACAACCCCCGGAGCTTCCTACGCAGCGGCGGGCGTGGACATCGAGGCAGGCGACCGAGCCGTCGAACTGTTCGCGCCGCTCGCGAAGAAGGCAACCCGACCGGAGGTCCTCGGCGGCCTCGGCGGATTTGCGGGCCTGTTCTCGCTCAAGGGTGACTACAAGGAACCGCTGCTCGCCGCCTCCACCGACGGTGTCGGCACGAAACTCGCGATCGCGCAGGCACTCGACAAGCACGACACTGTCGGTCTCGACCTGGTCGCGATGGTCGTCGACGACCTGGTCGTGTGCGGTGCCGAGCCGCTGTTCCTCCAGGACTACATCGCTGTGGGCCGGGTTGTTCCCGAGCGGGTCGCGGAAATCGTCGGCGGCATCGCCGAGGGCTGCATTCAGGCAGGATGCGCGCTGCTCGGCGGCGAGACGGCCGAGCATCCCGGTGTGATGGCGGACGGTGACTACGACCTGTCCGCGACCGGAATCGGTGTCGTCGAAGCCGAAAAGCTGCTCGGACCCGACCGTGTTCGCCCCGGCGACGTGGTGATCGCGATGGGTGCCTCCGGTTTGCATTCCAACGGTTACTCGCTCGCTCGCAAGGTGCTGCTCGACATCGGCAAGATGAGCCTGACCGCGCATGTCGACGAGTTCGGCCGCACCCTCGGTGAGGAACTGCTCGAGCCGACCCGCATCTACGCCAAGGACTGTCTGGCGCTCGCCGCCGAAACCGAGGTCCGCACCTTCTGCCATGTCACCGGCGGTGGCCTGGCGGCGAACCTCGCGCGCGTCATGCCGAAGGGTCTCGTCGCGGAGCTGGACCGTACGACGTGGAGCCCGGCACCGGTGTTCGGTCTGATCGCTCAGCGCGGCCGCGTCGAGCGGGCCGAGATGGAGAAGACGTTCAACATGGGTGTCGGCATGGTCGCGATCGTCGCCCCCGAGGACGTGGATCGGGCACTGGCCGTGCTCACGGCACGCCATATCGACTGCTGGACCCTCGGAACGGTCCGCAAGACCCAGGACCAGGACGCTGTGCGTGCTGTGCTGCTCGGCGACCACCCGCGGTTCTGATCCGATCCGGATCTGTCACGAAGCACTGTGCCCGGGCCGCCGAGAGGCGGTCCGGG
>NZ_JBAQXC010000183.1:0-16360 GCF_049299235.1 Rhodococcus sp. (in: high G+C Gram-positive bacteria)
CCGGTACTCGTCGAGGTGGTCGAGGACCATCTTCACGGCTCGTTCACGCTGCTCGGTGGGGTAACGCTTGGGCATGATCTGCATCCTTCTCAAGGAAGGGAGCGGCATCAAACCCGGGTCGGTTCAGTCCGCTACCGATCGCAGGTTGTCCGACTGGGCGGCGGAGTGCGGCCACACGAACGCCCCGTATCAGTGGAACTCTGAGCAGCGATCCGGCATAAAGTCCGAAATCGACGCCGCGTTCTTCCATCTCTACGGCATCGACCGCGACGACGTGGACTACATCATGGACACGTTCCCCATCGTCAAGCGCAAGGATGAAGCCGCGCACGGCGAGTACCGCACCAAGCGCATGATTCTGGAAGCCTACGACAGGATGTCAGCCTGACCGTGCCCCGCCCGAAACCGACATACATCGCGCACTTCACCCACATCGACAACCTGGCCGCGATCACGCGGCACGGTTTGTTCTCCGACACCCGGACCCGCGCAGAATCCGTTCCGTTCTCCGAAGCCGGAGAACCAGCAATCAAATCTCGTCGTCGGGAGCAGCGGGTGAAAGCGGATCCCGGCGGTGTCGTCGCCGATTACGTCCCGTTCTATTACGCACCACGAAGCCCCATGATGTACCGGCTGCATCGCGGTGGCGTCCCGACCTTCACCGGTAACACACACGACCTTGTCTACCTGGTGACGTCGATCGAGCACCTGATTTATCACGGCCATCGATTGGTCTTCACCGATCGGAACGCCGCCGCCAAGTTCGCTGTGCATTCCAACAGGGTCACCGATCTCGACGATCTCGTCGATTGGGATCTGATGACGGCAGACGACTGGTCCAACACGGACGACGATCCCGATCGCAAGTCCCGCCGAATGGCCGAATGCCTCGCATATGAAGGTGTGATCTGGGACGCGATCACGCAGGTCACGGCGTTCGACGAGCAGCGTGCATCACGTGTCGAAGCGATACTGTCAAGCGCGCTGAACACGCCGACTACCCTGGGCGCAGAAGCACCCGCTGTGCGGGTCAACCCACGTGCGTACTTTTGAGGAGGAGGAAGCGACGATGCTGACCATCGCATCCGGAAACCTCCTGCACGCCGATGCGGACGCCCTGGTCAACACCGTCAACACCGTGGGCGTGATGGGGAAAGGCATCGCACTGCAGTTCCGGCGGGCATACCCGCAGATGTTCACCGAGTACGTCCGTGCCTGCAAGAACGGCGAGGTGCAACTCGGCCACATGCACGTATGGGAGACCGGCGCCCTCGACGGGCCACGATTCGTGATCAACTTCCCCACCAAACAACACTGGCGAGCATCCTCTCGGCTACCGGACATCGAGGACGGCCTGACCGATCTCGTGAAGATCGTGCGCGACCTCGGCATCACTTCGATTGCGATCCCTCCGCTGGGCTGCGGCAACGGCGGGCTGAACTGGGCCGACGTCGAACCGCTGATCCGCGCTGCCTTCGTCGACCTTCCCGACGTCGAAGTCCTGGTGTTTCCGCCCGGCGAGACGCCGCGCGCACGCGAGATGCCGAACGCAACGTCCGAGCCGACGATGACCGCCGGTCGCGCCGCACTGGTCACCGCACTCGATCGGTACTCGCAGCTTGCGCTCGGCGCCTCGCCCATCGAAGTCCAGAAGCTCATGTACTTCCTTCAGGTGCTCGGCGAACCCCTCAAACTGCGGTTCGAGAAGAACCGGTACGGCCCGTACGCCGACAACCTGCGTCACGTCCTCAACACCATCGAAGGGCACTTCGTCAGCGGCTTCGGGGACGGCTCCGCACCGGTACTCGATGCCGAATCCCTCTCCGTGCTGCCGGGGGCAGTGAACGACGCGCAGCGGGTGCTGGCGGCACATCCCGATACGGTCTCGCGACTCACGGCGCTCTCGGAGTTGATCGACGGATTCGAATCGCGATACGGCATGGAACTGCTCGCCACGGTCCATTGGGTGGTCCGCGAAGATCCCCTCGCCGCCGACGACCTTCCCCGCACGGCGCGGGCCGTGCAGGAGTGGACCCCGCGCAAGCGCGGCCTGTTCACCGACGACCACATCGAACTGGCCTGGACGACACTGCGCGACCACGGACTCTTCGCGGCGCCGGTGGCAGCCGGCAGCGAACACCGCTGAGCTCGACACCTGCATGACACGTTCCGCATCGTGTCGTGCAGGTGTGGCAAGGTGGCGCCATGCCGCAACCGTCGCCCGCTTCCGCACCCGGCACGATCGAGCACACCGGTAGAGAACTCATCGAAGCCGGGCTCGGCCGGGGCGACTCCCTGCTCACCCCGGGCCGCGCGATCTGGACGCCGGAACACCTCGCCGAGCTGGCGAACGACTTCGTGGCGAACCCGGACGCCGGCAGCGGCACGTTCTTCGAGAAGCTGCACACCCAATTGAAGGACACCTCGACCGAAGCGATCCAACTGTTCGCCGAGCTTTTCATTCTCAACGTGCTGCCCATCATCAACGTCAGCGGCTATCTCAAAGTTCAGAACACCAAGTCGATCCTCGAACTGTGCGACCCGCCGGTCGCGCTCTCCCGCACCATCGAAGATGTTCTCCGCTCGGACGGCGTGTACCTCGGCGGGCAGGCATTCACCAGCAACCGGTGGCGGCAGCTCGCCTACCTCGTCGAGGTCGCCCAGCACATCCTGTCGCTGCCGCCCGACGAGCGACACACCGCGCTCCAGGACCCACTCGTGTTCCAATCCTTGGTTCGGGAAGTCAGCACCGGTCAGCGAGCACAGCGACAATCGTTGCTGCATCTCGCATTCCCCGAATACTTCCTGCCGATCGTCAGCGTCGATCATCTCCGCCGGATCCGCGACACCTTCGCTCCGCAGTACCTCGGCCACGCCGCCACCGACAATCTCGATGCCGACCTGCACACCATCGTTGCCGCCATCGAAGAGTCCGTGGGAGGTCCCGTCGACTTCTACACCTCGCCGTGGGAAGAACAATGGAACCCGCCGGCCCCCACAGCGGCAGAACCCACCGACGAGATCCCACATGCTTGGAAGGTGTATGGCTCCAACATTATCGGTGAAGATATGGTGCCGGTATGGCGCACCAAGGGCACCGTCTCTCTCGCCGCCAAGCTACTGCGCGCCGTGGAACCGGACGTCACCCGCGATGAGCTCAAGGCATTCGTCGAGGAGGACTACCGCTCGTCCGGGTACGCCGCCCGGCAGGAGAAGGTCGACGAGTTCTACTCCTTCCTCGCGCGGATGCACCCCGGCGACCTGATCGTCACCGTCAGTCAGGGACGCACCTGGTTCGGTACCGTCACCGGAGACGCCGAATACGTGCGCAGCAGTGACGGACGGTCGAACCTGCGGCGCCCTGTCAAATGGGAATCGCGTCACGTGCCGAGTTCGGATCTGCCACTCGAAATCGCGTCACGCCTCACGGCACAGGGCGATGTCGTCGATCTGACCGGCCAAATCGACACCATCCGCGAGCTCATGGGGCAGCGTCGACCGACCGCTGCGCATTCGGCACTCAACATTCCCGACGCCAACGACGCTCTCGCGCGGCGTCTGCACGTGCCGCGCGAGTGGTTGCAGGAATGTGTGGAACTGCTGCGCGACCGTCCGCAGATGATCTTCTACGGGCCTCCGGGCACCGGGAAGACTTATCTGGCACAGAAACTCGCGCATCACCTCACCGACGAATCCAAAGTCAAGATCGTGCAGTTCCATCCCGCATACTCCTACGAGGACTTCTTCGAGGGCTACCGGCCGGCCCAACAGGGCGCAGGTCAGGTGGGTTTCGAGTTGCGGCCCGGGCCTCTGCGCACCCTGGTGGACAATGCCGTCGAGAACCCCGACGCAGTATTCGTTCTCATCATCGACGAGATCAACCGCGGGAACCTCGCGAAGATCTTCGGCGAACTCTACTTCCTCCTCGAATACCGCAACGAGAGCATCGATCTGCTCTACGGGTCCGGCGATTCCCAGCCGTTCATGCTCCCCCGTAACGTGATCATTCTCGGCACCATGAACACCGCCGACCGCTCCATCGCTCTGGTCGACGCCGCGATGCGCCGACGATTCGCGTTCCTCGCCTTGCACCCGTCCGAAGAGCCGACCAACGGTATCCTCCGCAGCTGGTTGCGCTCGCAGGGCTACTCGGCCGAAACTGCCGATCTCCTCGACGAACTCAACAACCTCATCGAAGACGACGACTTCAAGATCGGACCGTCGTACTTCATGCGCCCCGCCGTGTTCGAACCGGACGGTCTCGAGCGCGTGTGGAAGTACAACATCCTGCCGCTGCTCGAAGAGTTCCACTACGGGGACCGCAGCATCGATGTCGCCGGCCGTTACGGACTGTCCGCGATCCGTAAACGTGTGGCCGCCATGTCCGCACCTATCACCGAGGACGACACCGACGATGCGACCGACGCTGACGCTGACCGAGGGTGACCCGCCGCTGGATGTCGCACTCGGTCTCGACGAATACGAGGCGCTGCGGCGGCACGCGATCGTCGACGTCGTGCCCACCCTCGACGCCGGCCGGTACACGATCTCTGCAGGCCGCAAGATCGGTGCCGTGTCCGTCGGCGCGCGACAGATCATCGTCCGGCCCAAGATCACCGATCTGAACCGGCTCGTATTCCTCCTCGGCTACACCCGCCACCGCGACCTGTGGCGGGACGACAAAGTGCGGTTGACCGAAGCCGACGAACTTCTGCCCGCGCTGGCCGCAGTATTCTCGCGGCTCGCGGCGCACGCCACCGAGCAGGGACTACTGCAGGGCTACCGTGCTGTGACCGACACCCTGCCCGTGCTCCGCGGCCGGGTCCGCGCGAGCGAACAGATGACCCGACAGTTCGGTCTCCCCGTCCCGCTGGCCGTCGAATACGACGACTTCACCGTCGACATCGCCGAGAACCGCATCCTGCTCGCGGCGACACTTCGCCTGCTCCGCGTTCCGCGACTGGCATCCGACGCGCGCCGGCGCCTGCAACGGCTGCGCATCGCCCTGAGCGACGTCACCGCACCCACCCGCGGTGATGCGCCGCCCTGGTGGTATCCGAGCCGGCTCAACAACCGATACAGCGACGCGCTGGCGCTCGCGGAGGTGGTGCTGGCGGCGCAGTCGTTCGAGCACCGGGTCGGTGATCTCGTCGTCACCGGCTTCATGTTCGACATGTGGCGGATCTTCGAAGACTTCGTGTGCACCGCGCTCGGTGAGTCCTTGATGCGTCGGTCCGGCCGGTACGCAACGCAACATTCGCTCTACCTGGACGAGGCCACCCGAGTCCGTATGAAGCCGGACCTCGTCTGGCTCGACGGCACGCGGACCGTCCGAGCGGTCATCGACGCCAAGTACAAGGCGGAGCGTCCCGCCGGGTTCCCCGACGCCGATCTGTACCAGATGCTCGCGTACTGCACAGCCCTCGGACTCCGCCACGGCCATCTCGTCTATGCGAAAGGCAACGAACCCGTCCGGTCTCACCGTGTGCGCCGATCCGGGATTCAGCTGCACTGCCACACACTAGATCTCGCCTCTCACCCGGCCGCGCTGCTCACGCAAGTGGACACCCTTGCCGATCTGATCGCCAGCGCGGATACATCTCCGAGCACCGGCTCGATCGGGCTCGCGGTCGGTCCACCACGGTAATGTCCGACGTCATCGGGACGACTACCTGACGGGCGCGCGCACTTCGGCATGCCCACCGGCACGAGAGGCGGCGCGTTGGCATCACTGGCGATCGACAAGGATTTCCTGCTCGACTTCGCGAAACTCGAGCCGACCGTCCAGACGCGAGTGAGCGAGGTGTTCGAGAAGTTCGACACCGCGACTCACACCGGATTGCACCTCGAGAAGATCAAGAACGCCCGCAACCCGCAGTTCCGGTCGATCCGCATCACCCAGTTCTGGCGCGGCATCGTCCTCGCCCCACGCAGCGGCGACACCTACACGCTGCTGAAGGTCCTCCCCCACGACGACGCCTACGTGTGGGCCGAACGCCGGAATGTATCGGTCAACCAGGCCACCGGCTGCATCGAGGTCCGCGACGATGCGGCGCTCGACGAGCACCTCGCCCATCTCGGGCAGCAATCCACCGCCCCCACGGGTAGCTACCTGTTCGAGCACATCAAGGACGGCGAACTCGTCCGCCTGGGACTCGACGAGAAAGCCATTCGCTTCGCGCGCCTGCTCACCGACGATTCCCAGCTCGACGCCGCGCAACCGTACTTCCCCACCATCCAGTGGCAGGTGCTCTACGGGCTCGCCGCCGGAATGACCCCCGACGAGGTGTGGGCGGACCTCGGGGCCGCCATCCTCGACGGTCCCGTCGACACCGACGACCTCGACGCCGCCGTTCAGCGCAGCTCCGACCGTGTTCTGCTTGTCGACGGACCCGACGAGATGATGGCCGTGTTCGCCAACCCCTTCGCGTTGTGGCGGATCTACCTGCATCCCGCGCAGCAGTCGGTGGTCGACGCCTCCTACCGCGGGCCGGCCCGGGTGACGGGTGGGCCGGGAACCGGCAAGACCGTCGTCGCGCTGCACCGGGCACGCAGGCTCGCCGAGCGCGGTGACGGCCAGGTCCTCGTCACCACCTTCACCTCGACCCTCGCCGACTCCCTCGAGGACGGCGTGCTCATGCTCACCGACGGCTCCGACATCGCCTCGCGCATTACCGTCGCGCACGTCGACCGTCTCGCGCACCGCGTCTTCCGTGACGCCCACGGCAGCCCCCGCATGATGAGCTCCGCCGACGAGAAGAAGCTCTGGCGCAGCATCATCGACGATCTCGGCATCGACTTCACCGAAACCTTCCTCGGCGAGGAATGGCGGCAGGTCGTCCTCGCCCAGCAGGCCGACTCCGCGGAACGGTATCTCGCGGCGAAACGCACCGGACGCGGACGCCGCCTCGGCGCCACCCAGAAAGCGATGGTGTGGCAATCGATTTGGGAGTTCGAGAACGCACTCGACACCCGCGGCATGCACACCCACGAAACCGTCCGGCGCGCGGCCACGAAAATTCTCGAGCAGACGACGGACAAGCCCTACCGGCACATCGTCGTCGACGAAGCGCAGGACCTGAGCCCCGACCAGTGGCGGCTCCTGCGCGCCGCTGTCCCCGAAGACACCGACGATCTGTTCCTCGCCGGCGACACTCACCAGCGCATCTACAACAATCATGTGACCCTTCGCGAGGTCGGCATCAACGTCACGGGACGCTCGAGCAGGCTGTCCATCAACTACCGCACCACCGCGGAGATCCTCCGCTGGAGCCTCGGGCTGATGCACGGCAGCCGCGTCGACGACATGAACGACCACCTCGACTCGATCGCCGGATGCCGCTCCGAAATCCACGGCGATGCACCCGTCGTCGAAGGTTTCGGCACCCGCGACGTCGAGTTCTCCTTCGTCGCGGAGAAAGTGCAGGAATGGATCGACAACGGGATAGCACCGTCCGAGATCGGAATCGCGGTACGGTCCAAGCGGCTCGGCGAAGCACTCGCGAAGAGCCTGACCAAACACAGCATTGTCGCCGTTGATCTTGCCGATACTCGCGGCAGCGGCGACGGTGTCTCCATCGGCACCATGCATCGCATGAAGGGCCTCGAATTCCGGTGCCTCGCCGTCAGCGCTGTCACCAACGCACAGCTGCCCGCACCGAACGCCGTGACGCCCGCCGACCAGGACGAGAACACCCACACCCGCGACCTGCAACGTGAGCGCTGCCTGCTGTTCGTCGCGTGCACCCGCGCGCGGGAGCAGTTGCTCGTCACCTGGCATGGTGAACCCAGCCCGTTCCTCGCCCCGCTCGTCTGATCTACCATCGCCACACGCAGTAACAGAGAGGTTTCCGATGCCGAAGCTGTCCACCCTGCTCGACGAAATCGATTCGGGCACAGTCCTGTTGCCCGAGTTTCAGCGTGGCTACGTGTGGAATCGCGATCAGGTTCGTGGACTGATGCGGTCGCTGTACCGGGAATATCCCGTCGGTGGGCTGCTCATGTGGGAGACATCGACCAGCGATGTCGCGGTGCGCGGGCAGATCACCACCGGCGGTGTCCGCCAACTCCTGCTCGACGGGCAGCAGCGCGTGACGTCGCTGTACGGGGTGGTTCGCGGCACCCCGCCGCCGTTTTTCGAAGGCGCCGAGTCGGCGTTCACCGGTGTGTACTTCAACGTCGAATCCGAGGTGTTCGAGTTCTACCGGCCGACCATCATGGCGGACGATCCGTGTTGGATCAGCGTCACGAAGTTGTTCCAGAGCAGCGCGGCCTCGTTCTACCCCACCTTCGCCGACCACCCCGATGCGGCCACCTACCTGGATCGCTTGAATACGCTGGCGCAGATCAAAGATCGCAGCTTCAATGTCGAGAAGATCACCGGCTCCGACAAGTCCGTGGACGAAGTGGTCGAGATCTTCAACCGGGTGAACTCGGGCGGAACCAAGCTGTCGAAAGGCGACCTCGCACTCGCCTCGCTGTGCGCGCAATGGCCCGCTGCTCGCCAGGAGATGCGCGATCACCTCGCGGTCTGGGAGAAGGCGGGATTCGAGTTTTCGTTGGAATGGCTGCTGCGAAACGCCACAGCGGTCGCGCGTGGTCGTGCATTGTTCACCGCTCTGAGCACGGTCCCGGCCGACGAGTTCGAGCGGTCCCTGACCGCATCCGTTGCCCACGTCGGAACGTTTCTCGACGCCGTGGCCGGGCGGCTCGGGCTCGATCATGACCGGGTGCTCATGGGACGTGCCGCAATACCCGTCGTCTCACGCCTGCTCGCACTGAACGGCGGGAAGTTTACCAATGCCGCACATCGTGACAAGGTGCTGTACTGGTACGTTCACTCCGCACTGTGGGGACGCTTCGGCGGATCAATGGAAACGTACCTCCAACAGGACTACGACACCGCCCGCGACACCGGCGTGGACGGACTCATCGCCACCCTCGAACGGGTGCGCGGCGGCCGGCTCGAGGTTCTCCCACACGATTTCGACGGCTCCACCCGCGGATCCCGCTTCTACCCGCTGCTGTATCTGCTGACGCGAGTGAAAGGTGCTCGCGACTTCGGAAGTGGCCTGGAGTTACGGGCAGAACTTTTGGGCAAGCTCACCAGCCTGCAAGTGCACCACATCTTTCCGAAGGCGTATCTGCGTGATCACTACGACCGGAACCAGGTCAATGCGATCGCGAACTTCTGCTTCCTGACCCAGGCCACCAATTTGGAGATCGGAAAGCGTGCTCCCGAGGAGTACTTTGCGGAAGTCGAAGCGAAGCACCCCGGTGTTCTGGCATCGCAGTGGATTCCGACCGACCCCGCCTTGTGGACGGTGGACAGGTACCCCGATTTCCTGGCAGCACGCCGAGAATTGCTCGCCGATGCGGCCCAGTCCTTTCTGGACGCGCTTCGGTCCGGTTCGCAGTCCTCAGAGGTTTCCCTGCAACCGTTGGCGATCAGCGACATCGAGCCCGACGATCCACGCACGCTGCAGGTCCAGGCCATGATCGGCGAACTACGACAGTTGGGTTTCGCCGAACCGATCACCGACACCGAAATCACCGATCCGCGCAGCGGACGATTCCTGGCGATGGCGGAAGCCTACTGGCCGGACGGACTGCAGCACGGCGTCGGTGAACCGGTGATCCTCGAGCTCGATCCCGACGAAGCGGACCTCCCGCGATTACAGGAACTCGGCTACAAGGTCATCACGTCGGTCGACGCACTGCTCGGATTTGTCAACACACTCAACGAGGTAGCCGCGGGCGTCGTGGCGTCGGACGCACCGGTCAGCAGCGCCTCGCCTGCCACAGCACCAGACATCAGCGACCTCGAAGCCGAGTTCGGAACGCGCATGCACCACACATACGAACGCGCGCGACGCGAAGCCGGGTATCACGCGACCCCGCTCCTCGACATGATTACCGACCTCGGTCCGCATGCGACAGCCAAGCAGCTCCTCGCATCACGCACCCTCTCCGACGGCTTCTCCGAACTGTGGGAGCGGGGACGCATCGACCTGACCGTGGAGGCTCTGGTCGTCGACCCGGCCTTCGCTCCCCTGTTCACCAATACCGAACTCGAAGTCGCGCGGCACCGTCTCATCCAGTTCGGGTATTCACCGGACTCGTCCGCGTGAGGGAAACTGAACCTCCCATCCGAAACGAGAACCTCGGTGGGAATGATGAAAGAAGAACGATGACAAGAGATTCCGCCCGTACCCAGTCCGATTGGAACGAAATCGACTGGTACGTCAACTTCGGCGAGGCAAACGCGTCGCGCAATTGGGACGACGCCCGCAAGTACGGATTCGTCTCCGCCGGCGGACGCAGGACGTACTCCGACGCCATCCAGAAGATGCAGGTCGGCGATCGTGTTTTCGCCTACACTCCGAAGGTCGGCTACGCGGGTGTCGGCACCGTCACCGGGCCTGCAGCACCCGCCGACCACACGTCTCTCACCGTCGACGGCAAGCAGGTGAGCTTCCGCAGTCTCGAGGTCAATGCTCCCTACGGCAAAGAGGTCGCCGACCCCGATCCTGAGGAGGACTACCGCGAATGGATCGTTCCGGTGAGCTGGGAGCGGACCGTCGACCGGGAGCGTGCACTGCGGATTCCCGGTCTGTTCGCGAACCCGAACACTGCGTGCAGACTCCGCGACCAGTTCACGATCGACCAGGTCACCGAATTCTTCGGCATCGCCGCGAGTGCAGCGCGCTGACACCGATCGAGTAGCGGCGCCGGTCGATCATGCTCGTCGTCGGCGAAAAGACCGGCCGGTGACCGAAGCGGCACAAGGTGTCAGTCGACGGTGTGCTCTTCGAGCCATGCGAGCGCCGATGCCGGCAGACGCGGTGCGAGCCAACCCCACTGTTCTTCGTCCAGTTGGACTGGGGACGATGCCTGCTTGTTGCGACTGAGGGGAACCCGGTTCGTCCACAGTCCCGAACTCTTCATTTCCCCGGAGTCGATCCACCGCTCCGGCGGTAGACATCGGACGGTCCAGTTGACGAACGCGTATCCGTCGCGGGAAAACCAGGGGCCGGAGGTGATCCGGGCGATGGCCACGATCTTGCCCGGGTCGCGGTTGGTTGCGTGGGCATCTACACGGTAGACCACCGCGATGTCCCCGTCGTCCACGGATTTGGCGTTCACCCGCACCGAGTAGCTACTCGGGTCGGGGTCGGTCAGGATGTCGTAGGAAGGACTGAACCCGGTAGGATCGACCCACCCATACGACGGGTCGTTGACCTGGGGATTGTTGAAAAACATCAGGACTCGGTGGCCATGAACATCGGCCTTGGGAGTTGCGCGGGGCGAGTTGTCGTTCACGGGCGTCCCCCGAGTGAAGCAGTCGAGTCCGCCCGGCGACCCGCTGTGTGCCGTGAATTGCGCATCAGGCTCTCCCTTCGTGAGTGTGCATCCGATCGAACCCTGCATGCGCTGACTCGTCCGGGATGCGCCGCGGCATGTCGCACACTTCATGTTGAGGAGCAGCAGGCATCGACACGCTGTCTCGCTGCGAGTAGGTGGCGAAGCGCACCGTGCCGCTGGCAACGTCCAGCCTTATCCGGCGCACTCGATCTGCTCGTCAAGCATGCTCCCGGTGGATCGCGACGATCGTGTCGGGCTCGATCTCGCGGAGGCACCCGTCGTCACGGCGCACGGCGTACCGCGTGTACCCGCCCCAAGCTGAACCGACGTCCTCGATGATGAGCGTGCCGATCTGCAACTCGTGCGGATCGTCGACATCGGGCGGATACATGTGCCGGCGCCGCCCGTCGAAGTTGAACAAGTGTGCGGCGATGTACTCGCCGGTGTGCGGTCCGCGTTCGTCGTCGAAACCGGCATCGACGTTGTAGTGCCAGCCATAGCCGCAGGCCCCACACACCCATCGGGGCGAATCCGGACCGACATCGCACCCGCCCATCGTCGACCACGGCTCGTCGTCGAGCCACTGTGGTCCCGGTGGCATTCCGTAGACGACTTCACTGGTTCGGCACACATCGCAGCGTGGGCACCTCGGTTGCAGCGAGAATCGGTACTCGACGAAACTCGTGAACCCCCCGCTGCTCATCGCCTGGTGACACTGGGTGCACAGTACGGCCGAGCGGTCCGCGGCATCGGTGTCGGCGGCTGCGACCTCGGCAAGGTGCACGTGGATCCGGTCACGGGCAGCGGCTCCGCGCAGGTTCACTTGGTCGCCGCAGGCGGCGCAGAATCCGCCGGACCCGAGGAGGATTCGGGCGGCTTCGGCGTCCGAGCGCGGCTCGTCGCGAGATAGACCGGACGAGCGCGGCAGAACGCCGAACCGCTCCTCGTACATCGACAGCACGACGAGGAGGCGGTCGGCCGCATCGTCGTCGATCGGGCCTGGAGCCACCGGCAGCGTGGTCAGCAGATTTGCCTCGATATCCGGTACCGAAGGCAACGTGAGTCGACACTCCTCGACAACCTCGACATTCTTTCCTCGTCGGGTATTGCCCAGTCGCTCCACGCACAGCACCGTGCGGGGGTCGGTGGCGAGAACTGTGACGATCACATCGTCGGCGGCCGCAGCGGTGGGGATCAGCCACGGCCGATAGGGCGAACGCCGTTCGAGGTATGCGACCACGGCGTCCTTCCACGGACGACCTTCGGCCAGGAACACACGTTGACCTCCGCTGCGAACGAGCATGGACACAGTGTGCAGCAAAGGTCCGACAGATCCCGCTACCTGCGCTGCGGCACAGCATGTCCGGTGTCGGCCGTACCGCGCCGCAAACGACTAGATTCGCAATCCTGATCTACAACCAGGGGAACGCACGGATGGCCGGTTCGACCATGCGATTGGCATTCACCACGCCTGCCTCGTTCGTCGTCGACCACGGCAGACGCGCGCGCTTCTCGTGCGTGCGGCCCGACGTGGTGCGCATGAGCAGGGTGGACATTCTCGACGTTCATCGCCAGGTCATCGACGACTACCGTTCCTTCACGGTGATTGCGCTGGCGAACAGCCAGGTGGGCGAGCTCGAGAAGTGCCTGCGATTCGGATGTCCGGAGGGTGCCGAGCCGGTCACGTTCGCCCGCTACACCGCGCACGATCACGGCGAGGATCGCACGAAGCGCATGATCTTGGAAGCCTACGACAGGATGTCAGCCTGACCGTGCCCCGCCCGAAACCGACATGCATCGCGCATTTCACCCACATCGACAACCTGGCCGCAATCACGCGGCACGGTTTGTTCTCCGACACCCTGACTCGCGCAGAGGCGGTTCCGTTCTATTACGCACCACGAAGCCCCATGATGTACCGGCTGCATCGCGGCGGCATCCCGACCTTCACCAGCAATACACACGACCTCGTCTACCTGGTGACGTCGATCGAGCATCTGCTTGATCACGGCCATCGATTGGTCTTCACCGATCGCAACGCCGCCGCCATGTTCGCTGCGCATTCCAACAGGGTCACCGGCCTCGACGATCTCGTCGATTGGGATCTGATGACGGCAGACGACTGGTCCAACACGGACGACGATCCCGATCGCAAGTCCCGGCGAATGGCCGAATGCCTCGCATATGAAGGTGTGGCGTGGGACGCGATCACGCAGGTCACGGCGTTCGACGAGCAGCGTGCATCACGTGTCGAAGCGATACTGTCAAGCGCGCTGAACACGCCGACTACCCTGGGCGCAGAAGCACCCGCTGTGCAGGTCAACCCACGTGCAGACTCTTGAGGAGGAGGGAACGACGATGCTGACCATTGCATCCGGAAACCTCCTGCACTCCGATGCGGACGCCCTGGTCAACACCGTCAACACCGTGGGCGTGATGGGGAAAGGCATCGCACTGCAGTTCCGGCGGGCCTACTCGCAGATGTTCACCGAGTACGTCTGTGCCTGCTGGCCCACCTGCGCAACGAACCATTGACCGGGCACGTGCTACCGGTCGACCTCGACATGCTCAGCGCGGTGCGAGAATCCGATTCGGATATGTCCACCGACGGCTACCTCGACCTCCACAGCGGGGAGGTGGTCGGCGCGGACGCCACCGTCGATGTGGAGGCGGACCCGGAGCGTTGGCTTCGATTCGAGACCGTCGGTTCGCGGGACGGCTGGGAATGATATGGCCGTCTTCGCCGGCCGCCAACGCGACACCGCGCTGTGCGAACGGTTGGAACATGCCGGCGAGGGCACGGGCGCATTCCGTCGCTTCCGCGACCTCGTCGACGCGGAGGGGCTCACCGCTCGATGGTCGCTGTTTCGCACCGACCGCCAACTCGGGTGCGCACGGGAATTCCTTGCCGACAACGGTATCCGCGTGGGTTGAATCCTGTCGAGTGAGCAGTTCTCGTCGGTTCTGCTCCCAATTTTCGACAACTTCTGCGCACTCGACCGCCTACCGCGGGGTGCGCCACATGGCCCAGAGGGTGGGGCCTCCGTCGGGGATGACGATCTCGCCGGTGACCGCGAACCCGAACCGCTCGTAGTAGCCGATGTTCGATTCCTTGCTGGATTCGAGGTAGGCGGGCACCCGCGCCTCGTCGCAGTGGTCGAGACGCGAACGCAGCAGTGCGCTGCCGTAGCCGCCGCCGCGCGCCGCGGTGGACGTTCCGATCGCCGACAGGTACCAGTGCGGTTCGGCCGGATGACCGGCTTCCAGTGCTTCGCTGACCACCGCGCCGACGCGCGCTCGTCGTCCGAGTGCGGCGATCATGCCGGGCATCATGCGCATCGTTGTCAGTGTCGACGGTTTCCACGCGCCGGGTGGTGCCCAGAGGGTCGCGCCGCCCACGACGCCGGCGGCGCTTTCGGCGATATCGACCCCGTCTGCGGGGAGCAGGTGGAATGTGGCTTCGGTGGCGAACATTCGCTTCAGACCGCGGACGCGGTGCCGCTCGTCCGGCCACATCCATTCCATCACCGGATCGTCGGAGAAGGCGTCGGCGAGGACCGCTGCGACCGCGGGGACGTCGGATTTAGCGGCGGGGCGCACGGTGACCGTCATGACGCCAGACGCTACCGGCCCCGGTCCCCGACTGCGCTCTCGGTCCCCGACGGTCCTCTCGGGAATCGGCGGTCCGGTTTACCTCGTCGTCACATGTCGTCATCTCCCCGTGTTTCTTTACATGCAACACTGTACATTGACACGAAACAACGATCTGCGAGGATGACCGATGACAGAGAGCGCCCGTGTAGTAATCGTCGGCGGCGGACTCGAAGGCCTGGCGACGGCATGGTCCCTCGCCGAACGCGGCGAGACCGACGTCCTCGTTCTCGAGCGGAACACACTGTGCTCCGGCATGACAGGGAAATCCAGCGGCATCGTCCGATGCCACTACGGTGTGCCGTCGCTCGCCGCGATGGCCTGGCACGGCGTCCAGGTATTCAGCAACGCCGACGAGATCTTCGGCACCGACATCGGATTCCGCCAGACCGGCTACATCGTCGGCGTCGGCGACAACAACACCGGCCCACTCACGGCGAACGTCGCGATGCACCGCGACCTCGGTGTTCCGGTCGAGACCATCGACGCCGACGCGGTGCGCCGACTCTGGCCGGGCATCGCCCTCGACGACTTCGCTGCCTTCGCCTACGAACCACTCGGCGGACACGGCGACGCCTACATGACGGGCATGGCCTACGGAACCCGCGCCCGCAGCCTCGGGGTGCGGGTCCGGCAATCCACCGAGGTCGTCGCACTGCTGCAACGCGAAGGCGGCGACGTGTACGGGGTGACCCTCGCCGACGGCAGCGAAATCCACGCCGACACTGTCGTTCTCGCGACCGGAGTGTGGTCACCGACACTCGGCGCGACCGTGGGCCTGGACCTACCGATCCGGACGCAGCGCGAACCTATCCTCCTGGTCGACCAGGGCGAGCCCACCCCCGACGTGCCGACCTTCTCAGATCTGGTGAACCTGCACTACGTGCGCCGGGAACCGAACGGCGAATTGCTGGTCGGCAACAGCGACCACTCGTCCCCCGAGATCGCCGACCCCGACGCGTATTCCAACCGTGCCGCCGACGACTACATCGAGACCGCCGTCGGCAAACTCGAACGACTGCTCCCGAACATGCCCGATCCGCGTCTCGCGTCGTCGTACGCGGGGTGCTACGACATCACCCCCGACTACAACCCGATCATCGGCCCCGCCCCCGCGCCGGGACTGTTCCTGCTCGTCGGGTTCAGCGGGCACGGCTACAAGATTTCGCCCGCCGTCGGCCGGCTGGCCGCGGACCTGCTGCTCGACGGTATCTCGAGCGATCCCGCCGTCGACGGCAACGACTTCCGCTTTTCCCGGTTCGCCGAGGGCACACCGCTGGTGAGCCTCAATCCCTATGTGGGTGCGGGCGAGATGCGCTGACGCGCCGGTGCGCGGTTTTGGTAG
>NZ_JBAQXC010000184.1:0-2814 GCF_049299235.1 Rhodococcus sp. (in: high G+C Gram-positive bacteria)
ATATGCATCTGCCGGAGTTGCGTGCCGCGCTCGACCGGGAGGCGATGGTGGTGCACACTGATCAGGTGAACGCTGCCTGAGTTTCACGGGGCCGCTGCTGAAGTTCCACGAACTTCGGGACATCCTCGGCGCCTGCCGGGAACACGGAATCAACCACACGTCAGGTGATCGAAACTGAGCCACCAGAAACAGAATTCCCATTGCCGGGACGCAGCCGGTCCCGCTGCGACACATCGCACGCGGCCACTACCCAGGCAAACACGGTCGCCCTACATGACGTTGCCGCCGGCCACCGGCGAACCACTACAGCGCACAATGCACCGGTGCCGCGAAACTTACTGCGCACCCGCTATGTTGGTTGCCGTCACCGACGGCAGCCGTCCATAGCGACTCCCGGAGCGGGGATCCCCCGCCATCCCCGGCCCCGTCCGGCGATGCCGGGACTCACCACGAACACCACGGAAAGGAAGACCAGCCATGACCGACACGAGTACCGAGGTACAGAACCTACGCACCATCCTCGCAATCCTCGACGACTTCTTCGCCGGCGGCGCCGACGACATCGAGCTGCTCGACGGCCTGCGTGACCAGATACGCGGCAAACTTGCCCGGAGCGGGCAATAGCCAGCATCATCACCGTCAGTGCTCCGTCACTCCCGATTCGTTCGAACCTTCCACCGCCGATCCGCGACCTTTCGCAGACCGGACATACTTCTTGGGGAATACGTTCCTCTAGCGGTTTTTGCACTAGAGGTCGATTTACTCTACTTAGCTATGTATATTCTCTATCCGAAGCTGCCGCAGCGAGAGGATGAACATGGCCCCCAAGCTCATTCAGAAGAAATCCGACCACAACGCAACTCTGACCGTCAGCCGACCGAAGGCGGCCGAACTGCTCAGCACTTCGGATGCAAGCGTGCTGTTCCTGCTCGAATCGGGCTACCTTCCCGATCTCGATGCGAGCAGGCTGATCACGATGGCGAACTACCCCCTGCTGTACGCGGGCGGCGACTACCCCGTCTTGCAGCAGGCACTCTCGTCCACAGTCGATCCGGAACCATATCTCCAACGCACCAAGATCGGGGAAAGTGCCGATCACACGGACGCCGAGTGCGTGCTCGCCAACCAGGGTGCATGGACCAATTTCCGTGACTCCGATGTCCTTGCCGCACGATTCCTTCCGGTGACCCTACGGAAATTCACTGTCTCGGTCCTGCATGTCACGGGAATCCTCGGCTACATCGGCGACCGCACTGTCTACGACGCCACCCTAGCCGGCCGTGTACGCGAACTGGGCAGGAAAGAACTCAACTTCATCGATCCCAGCCTCGCACTTGAGGATCAGGAGATCGTTCGAACCCTACTGGCCTCCCGCAGCACCTCGAATGTGCCCGGTCCGTGCGGGAAGCTCAAGATCCTCTGACCATCGACGGACAACGCCTGTGGCGCCGAGAACACTTCGGGGCCACAGGCGTTTCTGCGTCAGTCGATGGTGTGGCGGACGCCCGGATCGGCGGCGGAGTGCCACCGGACGACCGGGACAGCACCTCGTGCCGCCACGACGTGTCCACCGGAATGCAGACCCCGCTTGTTCGGGACTGATGTGCCGGGATCTCAAGGGTGCCCGCGAGGCGGGCCCGCGCCGCGATCTGGATGGTGTCGGCCCTTCCCGCGCCGGACATTCGGGATGGCGGTATATCCCGCAGTACCAGGCGGTGCGGGCGAGCGGTGCTGCACTCGGCGCGACGACGAGCGCCCACGCCTCGACGACAGTCAGGGGAAGCAGTCCCTCTCGAACGGTGATTGCGCTGCTACACAGCGCCGTCCAGTCGATTGGGGTTTGTACACGATGTCCGATTCATCCCGGGTGCCACGTGGAGCCGGGCAAGTGGGTGCCGCTGTCGGTCTGAGTCCCGCTGTTCTGCAGCGTGTCCGAGTCGGCGCGCCGCCCGAAGCACCGAGAATCCCCTCCGCCCGCCGGGTGGCGGGCACACGACGAGGAGAATTACCACGTGAACGCAACCAACTACACGGACCAGTCGCGTGAGGTCGGCCGCATGTACCACGTGACGAGTGCGCAAGCCGCCGCCGAGATCATGCGCCTGATCCGCTGTGTAATGAAGGACTACGGTGCGTCATCGATCATGTTCCGGGAGTCGTCGGACCACTCGGGTGATGTGAACCTGATGGAAGTCGGCGGGAAGATCTTCGACTATGACAATGAGCCGAAGATGGTGGCGACCATCGATGCGATCGTAGATGCGACGGTCAAGAACGGCCCTGCATTGCTCGAGGTGCTCAAGGACGATGGGAAGGTGACGTCCGCCTGGAATCTCGACATGGAGTGGACCGTGTCCCTGTAGGCCGTCGGTTGAGCGCGGGGCGACCCGACCGCGTAGCAGGTCAGATAGCTACCTGCTGGCACCATGAGGGCGCATATCAGTTGCTCGGATCCCGCAGCATCGCCTGCCGGGTCGAATAGTCACGGAGCTGCGCAAGGCACTAGAGCAGTCCCACGGAGAGAACCTTGCCCTCCGTCGCGAACTCCAACGCCGAGGATGGGCCAACTGACTCAAAACCGAGATCGTTGAATCCATCTCATCAACGAAATTACCAGCGGATAAATGAGGTTTTCGATGAAAAACCGTTGATAACTGAAGGACCGGGATTCCTCCCGCAGCGCTACACGCCACCCCGGTGGGTTCCTGTTTCACCGGGACTTACCTCCCGCTAAGCGGCAGGATTTACGGTCCCTCCGCAGGCGTTTAGCCTCTCCGCACGTCCTGCGGCGAGAATGTTCTTCGCGGCGTTGAG
>NZ_JBAQXC010000185.1:0-1912 GCF_049299235.1 Rhodococcus sp. (in: high G+C Gram-positive bacteria)
CGGCAGCACCGGCCTGCGGGTCCACCAGGATTCGGTGGTGGGGGAGAGGGCGCTGGCCGGCAACGCCGACCGTGAAGGACTCGCCGACCGGTTCACCCGCCACGACCTCGACGCCGCGCTGGTGACGGGCGCGCGGGTGGTGCTGCTGCGGCTGCCACGGTCGCTGAGCGCGCTCGGCGAAATCGCCGAAACGATCGCCAGGGACGCAGACCCCGACGTGGTCGTCTTCGCCGGTGGTCGCGACAAGCACATCACCCACGCCATGAACGACGTGCTCGGACGCTCCTTCGCCGACGTCCGTGCGTCTCGCGGGCGGCAGAAGTCGAGGGTGCTCACCGCCCGCACCCCGATTCCCGGCGCGTCCACCTATCCGGTGACCGATCGTCTCACCGACCTCGACCTGACAGTGGTCGCGCACGGGGCGGTGTTCGCCGGACCGCGACTCGACATCGGCACACGGTTCCTCCTCGGGTTCCTCCCGCGCACATCGCGCGACGCGACCGTGGCCGTCGACCTGGGCTGCGGCACCGGCATCCTCGCCGTGTCCCTGGCTCGCCTGCGTCCGAATCTGCGCGTCGTCGCCACCGACCAGTCCGCCGCCGCGGTCGCGTCCGCCGCGGCGACCGCCGCCGCGAACGGTGTCGCCGATCGCGTCGAGGTGTTGCGTGACGATGCAGCCGGGAGCCTGTCGGGGGATTCCGTCGACGTGGTGGTGTGCAATCCGCCGTTCCACATCGGTGCCGCGGTGCATACCGGTGCGGCCGAGAAGATGTTCGATGCGGCCGCGCGGGTCCTGCGCGACGGCGGTGAACTGTGGACGGTGTACAACTCGCATCTCGACTATCGCGGAACCCTGCGGCGGACCGTCGGGAAGACCGACGTCATGGGACGGAACCGCAAGTTCACGGTGACCAGGTCGCTCCGAACCCGGTAGAGTCCGGTTCGTCCGGTCTTTGTGGTGTAGCGGCAGTGTGTGCGGGAACCTCCGGCCCCGGCCGCTCGTTGAACGGACAGAATCGACCACGAGAAGGGATGTGCACGGTGCGCACCACCAGTAACCCGGTGTTCCGCAACCTGCCCAAGCAAGAGGGCGGCGGATACGCCACGTTCGGCTCTGCGACGGCAGGCGCCGCGCAGGTCACCCAGCAATTCGGTCAGCCTCAATACCAGCAGCAGGATCAGTGGGCTCGGCCCGCGACGACCCGCGCGATGACCATCGACGATGTCGTCACCAAGACCGGCATCACGCTCGGTGTGCTCACCGTTTCGGCGCTGATCTCGTATTTCCTCGTCAACTCCAACGTGAGCCTGGCGGCGCCGTTCGTCATCGGCGGTGGCCTGATCGGCCTGGTTCTGGTCCTCGTCGCGACGTTCGGTCGCAAGATGGACAACCCGGCGATCGTCCTCGCGTATGCCGTCGCGGAAGGATTCTTCCTCGGTGCGCTGTCGTTCATGTTCACCGACATCACGTTCGGTGGCGCGGGCGGCGCAACGCTCATCGCCCAGGCGGTGCTCGGCACCTTCGGTGTGTTCTTCGGCATGCTCGTCGTGTACCGGACGGGCGCTATTCGCGTCACTCCGCGTCTGACCCGCATGATCGTCGGCGCGCTCATCGGTGTGTTGGTGCTCGCGCTCGGTAACCTCGTCGCCGGCTTCTTCGTTGACGGTGGCCTGGGCCTGCGCGACGGCGGCACCGTCGCGATCATCTTCAGCCTGGTGTGCATCGGCATCGCCGCGTTCAGCTTCCTGCTCGACTTCGACGCTGCCGACCAGTTGATTCGCGCGCAGGCACCGGAGAAGGCCGCGTGGGGCGTCGCATTCGGTCTCACCGTCACCCTGGTGTGGCTGTACGTCGAGATCCTGCGCCTGCTCAGCTACTTCCAGAGCGGCGACTAGTCACGGCCTGAACCCC
>NZ_JBAQXC010000186.1:0-25558 GCF_049299235.1 Rhodococcus sp. (in: high G+C Gram-positive bacteria)
GTGCGGGCGAGCTCGGCCAGCGCCACGATTGCGTTGAGTGCCGAGTGGCCGCTGCCGGCGATGACGGTGTGGCGGCCGGCGTAGCGGGTGCGCACCGCATCGTCGCCCAGGTCGGGGACGCGGTAGGTGATGGTCTCGGCTGCGGCGCGTTCACCGAGGGCGGGCAGGCCTTCGCCGCCGAGGGGGTTGGGAGTGCTCCAGGTGCCGGAGGCATCGATGACGGCGCGGGCGAGCAGGCGGGTGTCGGTGCCGTCGCGGTGGCGGATGTGCACCGACAGTGGTTCGGTGTCGCGGCCGGCGTCGACGATGCGGTCGCGGCCGCGGCGGGCGATGCCGACGACCTCGTGATCGAGGCGGACCGCGTCGCCGAGGGCGGTGGCCAGCGGGCTCAGGTACTGCCCGGTCCAGTCCTGGCCGGTGGGGTAGGCGTCGTCGTCGGGGGCCTTCCAGCCGGTGGTGTCGAGGAGGCGGCGGGCGGCGGGGTCGATCAGTTCGGCCCAGCGGGAGAAGGTGCGGACGCTGTGCCATTGCGTGATGGCGGCTCCGACGACGTCGCCGCGTTCGAGTACCAGCGGTTCGAGGCCGCGTTCGCGCAGGTGGGCGGCGGCGGCCAGGCCGATCGGTCCGGCTCCGACGACGACGATGGGCAACTCGCTCATGACAGATCCTTTCATCGATGGGTATCGATCTAAGCTGCTGTCAGAGTATCGATGGTCGTCGATGTATGCAACCATCGATGCTGATCGATACAGTGGGGGTATGACAGCACTCGGCTTACCGATCACCGCTCCTGGCGCGGAGGTGGACTTCGACGCCCTGAGCCCGCAGGATGCGGCCACCTACGCCGGATGGTTCGCCTGCCTGGCCGAACCCACGCGGGTGCGGCTGCTGCACCACGTCGCCGCCCATCCGTCCGGCATCACCGTCGGCGAGCTCGCCGACAGGCTCGGGATCGGCCAGCCCACCATCTCCCATCACGTCCGCAAACTCGCCGACGTCGGCTTCGTCATCACCGGCAAACAGGGCACCAGCACCGTGGTGCGGGTCAACCCGAGCTGCTGCAGCGACCTGCCCAGTGCTGCCGACGCGGTCATGGGGGTGCTCACCGCCCGCCCGTGCTGCCCCGAGGATGTCCCCGCCGACGTGGCAGTGCGCCCGCTCGACGACCGGGATTGGGAGGCGGTGCGCCGCATCTACGCCGACGGCATCGCCACCGGCGCCGCGACGTTCACCACCGAGGTCCCCAGCCGCGACCACCTCGAGAGCCAGTGGTTGCCCGAGCATCGCTGGGTCGCCGAGATCGACGGTCAGGTGGTCGGCTGGGCAGCGTTGAGCCCGGTGTCGAACCGCGAGTGCTACCGCGGGGTGGCCGAGAACTCGGTGTATGTCGGCGACGGGATGCGCGGGCGCGGCGTCGGCAAGGCGCTGTTGCGTACTCAGGTCATCGCCGCCGATCAGGGCGGATTGTGGACGCTGCAGACCTCGATTTTCCCGGAGAACCGGGCCAGCCTGGCGCTGCATCATTCGGCGGGTTTCCGCACCGTGGGGGTGCGCGAACGCATCGGCCGGCTCGACGGCATCTGGCGCGACACCGTGTTGCTCGAACGCCGCTCCGAGACAGTTCCCGCCGCCGCGCACGAGTGAGAGCGACGCGGGTGACGATGGACATCGAACTGCTGTACTTCGACGGCTGCCCGAACTGGGAGGAGGCGCGAGGCCGCCTCGCCGAGGCCCTGGCAGCGACCGGCAACGCCGGTACCCCGATCCGGCTGCGCCGTATCGAGACCCCGGAGGCCGCCGAACGCGCGGCCTTCCCTGGATCCCCGACGATCCGGATCGACGGGATCGATCCGTTCGCTCCCACTGACGGGGTCGGGTTGAGCTGCCGCGTCTACCGCACCGTCACCGGACTCGGGGGCGCTCCGAGCGTCGCCGATCTGATCCTCGCGTTGCGGCAGGCCGAAGACCGGTAGGGATTCGGCGTCGGCTTGACCTTCGAGTCGACTCGAGGGTTTACCGTCGCGGAGTGAGCATGATGCTGATCTCCCAGTTCGCCGAACACACCGGGGTCCCGGCCACCACTTTGCCCTTGGGCTTGCCATACCCCGTACCCGTTTGTCACGGGCAGCCCACTCGGCGCGTCCGATCCCGCACACCCGCCACGCGATCGCTTACTGAACGGAAAAGGAATTGAGTCCACTCTGGGCGCAGTCTCGGGGCCGCAGTTGCTGCCGATCGCTGCCTGACACATCGGAATCGGAGAGGACCACGCTGGACAGCGTGGTCACCACTGGATTCCTCTGCAGTTCCGCAGGATCCGGACCAGTGCTCCTCCGGGGTCAGTTCAGCGGATAGAGCATCTGGGCGGTCGCGGCGTAGGCGGTGTCGAAGTCGACGGCGAGCACTGCCTCGACCGGCCCGACCACCGCGTGCTGCTCCCAGGCCTGGCCGGTGCGGCTACGCCAGGCAGTGCCGGTGGTGTCGATACCCCACAACGAGCCGTCCCGCGCCGCGGACAACAGCGCCAGCGGTGGGGCGTCGGGCACCACCGTGAAGGTGTGTCCGGCGTCGGTGCTGTGTTGCAGCCCGGCGGTGGTGGCCGCCCACACCCCGGCATCGGTGACAGCGAGGGCGGCCGCGGCCATCGGGGCACCCGCGGTCCAGCTGCTGCCGCCGTCGGTGGAGACCAGCAATCCGGTGACGCCATCGAATCCGACCAGCAACTCACCGTCTGTAGCCAGGGCGTGAAAGTCCACCTCGCCGGTCAAGGATTTCGGTATCCAGGTGCGGCCGCCATCGGCGCTGTCGATCAGCCCCAACGGATTCGGCGCCGAACTCGACGGTCCCGGATGCCCGGACGCGAAGAGGCGGTCAGTTCCCGGAGCGCCGGTCAGTCCCATGAAGTCGTCGTCGGAGACGCCGACGCGGCTGGTGCGCCCGCTGTCGGCGATCTCGACGAGGCCGGTGTGGGTGCCAGCCAGCACCGCACCGCCGGAATCGAGGTGCAGACCGTGCAGATGGTCGAGGGCCGGTTCCAACGCTGTGCCGGGCACCTCCGATGCCAGGGTGGACGAATCCGCATCCGCTGGGGTTGTGGATTGTTCGCCGGTCGCGCAACCGGCGAGCACAGCCACCGCAGCAACAGGCACCAGGACACGCGCCCACCGGCGCAGGAGAAAACTCGACATGAGAAGCAGAAACTCGTTTCGGATCGATCGGGCGGCGGTTCAGGTACGAGCCAGGCGGGTGGGGTCGAGGTCGAGGCGGCGCAACAGCTGGGCGTTGAGCGCCACGACGATGGTGGAGACCGACATCAAAATCGCGGCGACCGCTGGGGAGATCGCGACCCCGGCGAAGGCCAGCACCCCGGCGGCAAGTGGAACGGCGATGACGTTGTAACCGGTCGCCCACACCAGGTTCTGCCACATCTTGCGGTAGCTGGCATGCGAGAGCTCGATGATCGACAGCACCGCCCGCGGATCGTTCGCCGCCAGCACGACCCCGGCGGATTCGATGGCCACATCGGTACCGGCACCGATCGCGACACCGACATCGGCCCGAGCCAACGCCGGGGCGTCATTGACACCGTCGCCAACCATCGCCACCGTGTGCCCACGATTCTGCAGTTCGGTGACCTTGGCGTCCTTGTGCTCGGGCAGCACCTCAGCGAACACCTCGTCGATCCCGAGATCGGCGGCCACCGCGTCGGCGACCTGCCGCGCATCGCCGGTGATCATCGCGACCTTCACCCCACGGGCATGCAGCGCGTCGATCGCCTGACGCGATTCCTCGCGCACGGCGTCCTCGAGCGCCACGGCCCCGAGGACGCGGTCCCCTTCGGCGACGTGCAACACCGAGGCCCCCCGCGCCACCCACTGCTGAGTCACTGCGGTGACGTCGGCGGGCACCGCCAACCGCAGATCGCTGAGCATCGCCGGGCCGCCGACCGTCACCTCGGTGCCGTCGACAAGCGCACGCACCCCGCGGCCGGGCAACGACCGGAAATCGGTAGCAGCGGCGCGCTCGGTGGCCGGCACCCGCTCGTCGGCGGCGGCGACGATGGCCCGGGCGACGGGGTGTTCGCTGTCGGATTCGACCGCCGCCGCCAGCGCGAGCAGGTGTTCTTCGGTGATCCCGTGGGCGGCGACGCCGGTGACCTGGTGTCGGCCCTGGGTCAGGGTGCCGGTCTTGTCGAACAGGACCACGTCGACGGTGCGCATGCGTTCGAGCGCGAGCCGGTCCTTGACCAGCACCCCGGATCTGGCGGCGCGTTCGGTGGAGATCGCGATCACCAGCGGGATCGCCAACCCGAGGGCGTGGGGGCAGGCGATGACGAGCACGGTGACGGTGCGCACCACCGCTTCGTCGAGGTTGCCGAGCAACGCCCATATCGCGAAGGTGAGGATGCCGGCGAGGGTGGCAAAGTAGAACAGGAACGCCGCGGCCTTGTCTGCCAGCGCCTGGGCACGGGACGAGGAGGCCTGGGCGTCGGCGACCATCCGCTGGATCCCGGCCAGGGCCGTGTTCTCGCCGACCGCAGTGATCCGCACCCGCAGCGCGCTGTCGGTCGCGACCGTGCCGGCAACCACGGTGTCGCCTACCTGCCGGGTGACCGCCTTGGATTCGCCGGTGATCATCGATTCGTCGACCTCGGCGCGGCCGTCGGTGACGGTGCCGTCGGCGGGCACCCGCGCCCCGGCGCGCACCAGCACCAGATCCCCGAGTTCGAGTTCCTGCAGCGGAACGTCGGCGGTACCGGTCTCGGTGATCTTCTCCGCGGTGTCCGGCAGCATCGCGGCGAGTGCGTCGAGGGCGCCCGACGCCGAGCCGAGGGCACGCATTTCGAGCCAGTGCCCGAGCAGCATGATCACGATCAGCAGCGCGAGCTCCCACCAGAAGTCCAGGTCGAACCCGCCGAGACCCAAGGTGGTGACCCAGGAGGCGAGGAACGCGACGCTGATCGCCATGGCGATCAGCAGCATCATCCCGGGACGGCGGGTTTTGAGCTCGGCCCAGCCTCCGGTGAGGAACGGGGTGCCGCCGTAGACGAAGATCACCGTGCCCAGTACCGGGGGAATCCACATGGCGCCGGGGAAGTCCGGCATGGTGTAGCCGAGCAGGTCGGCGACCATGTGGCTGAAGAACACCACCGGTATCGCCAGCACCAGCGACACCCAGAACCGGCGGCGGAACATCTCCCCGTGTGCGCCGTGCCCCGCGTGCCGATCGTGCCCGGTGTGCTCACCCGGCCCGGCGTGCGCATCATGCTCGTCGGGGGGCGGGCTCTGGACGTCGGCGCCGTGATTGTGTCCGGCGGGCGCCGGGGCCGGGTGGGGGTGTCCGTGCTGCGGGTGCGACATCGAAAGCCTCCTGGGATGGCGGACGGGCCGAGAGGAACCGTGCGAGGGTGCTCTACAGGGTGGTCAGCAGCTCACGCATCGTCTCGATCTCCTGCTGCTGGGTGTCGACGATGGTGCGGGCCATCTCTACCGCCTCGGGGAACTGTCCGTCCTCGATCTCGGTCTGCGCCATGTCGACTGCGCCTTCGTGGTGGGCGATCATCTGCTCGAGGAACAGGCGAGCGGCGTCGGCGCCCTGCGCCTCGGACAGCGCCTGCATGTCCTCCTCGCTCATCATCCCTTCCATCTGCATCCCCTCCATACCGTCCATGCCCTCGTCCATGTCCATGCCGGGCATGTCGTTGTTGCCGGTCTCGGGCATCTCGGTGGGCTCGCCCCACTGCGCGAGCCAGGATTCGAGCTGTGCGATCTCCGGGCCTTGAGCGGCCTTGATCTGCTCGGCCAGGGCGGTCACGTCCGCGGGGATGTCCTGCTTGTCCAGCAGAATGTCGCTCATCTCGATGGCCTGACTGTGGTGCGGCAGCATCATCTGCGCGAACATCACGTCGGCGTCGTTGTGCGCGGCGGCCTCGTCTGCGGCGGTGGTGGTGGTGGCCGAGGTCGTGGCGGGCGAGGTGGCGACGGTGGTGTCGGTGTCGGTCCCGGTGTCGCTGCATGCCGCCGCGGCGAACACCACCGCGAGCGCCATCGCGCCGACGGCGAGAGTCTTCTTGTTCATGGGATATGTTCCTTTCTCGAACGGTCATAGACCACCGTGAATCCGGCGACCAGTCACGGCCGGTCGGCGTGCTGGGATCAGGCCAGGTAGGACACGGTGGTCATCATCCCGGCTTCCTGGTGATACGCGTTGTGGCAGTGCAGCGCCCACTGGCCGGGATTGTCGGTGTCGAATTCGATCTCCACGGTGCGCATCGGCCCGATCGTGACGGTGTCCTTGCGCAGACCGGTGTCGGTGAGCGCGAAGGTGTGCCCGTGCAGGTGCATCGGATGGAACATGTCCGACATGTTCCGCATCCGCATCCGCACCCGCTGCCCTTCGGCCACGTTCAGCGGCGGGATGTCGGGGTGGGCGCGGCCGTTGAGAGTCCACCGGTACGGCGACATGGTCCCGCCCATATCCACGCTGTGAAACACATCGTGCTCCCTCTCGAGCAGGCGCACATACTCCCGAGGCGCCAGATCGGTGCCGAGCAACACCTGCCGGTCCAGCTCGCCGGGCCGCGACTGTGCGGGCAGCGCGCCGGCGGCGGTGCGCACCAGGGCCTGTCCGTGCCCGGTCTTGCCTTCGGCCTGCGCGAACAGGGGAAAGACGCCGTCGCCGAGGGTGACGAGCACATCGACGCGTTCGCCCATCCCGATCAGCAGGGCGTCGGTGTCCTGCGGCACGACGGGGAAGCCGTCGGTGTGGGTGACGGTCATCCGGTGCCCGCCGAGGGCGACGCGGAAGGCGGTGTCGGCGCCGGCGTTGATGAACCGGATCCGTGCCCGCTGCCCGGGTGTCGCGGTGAACACGATCGGGTCCTCCGGGACCCGGCCGCCGACCAGGAAATGCGGGTAGCTCACGTCCCCGGCGCCGCCGAGCAGCGGGGAGAGCATCGTCTCCTCACCCATGTCCATGCCGTCCATGTCCATGGCGCCGTGGTCCATCCCGCCCATCCCGCCGTCGCTGCTGTCACCGGTGGCGGCGGCGCCGATGCCCAGGTCGCGGGCCACGTCGTCGGGGGTGCGGCCGGTGCCGTCGAGCCAGTCGTCGAGCACCACGATCCACTCGTGGTCGTAGTTTCCCGGCTCGTTCGGGTCGTCGATGACCAGAGCCCCGTACAGGCCGCGGTCGAGCTGCAGCCCGGAATGCGAATGATAGAAGTAGGTGCCCGGATCCGGGACGGTGAACTCGTAGGCGAACCGGCCCCCGGGGGCGATGGGGTCCTGGGTCAGCCCGGGCACCCCGTCCATGTCGTTGCTCAACGCCAGCCCGTGCCAGTGCACACTCGTCTGCGCCGGCAGCTGATTGTCCACCTCCACCCGCAGCAGATCCCCGGCGCGGGCCCGCAGCAGCGGCCCCGGCAGAGTGTCGTCGTATCCCCAGGTGGAGACGATGCGGCCACCGAGGTCCACCTCGACCGGACGCGGCGTCAACCGGGCCGAGACCACCCGCTGGCCGGGACTGCGGCGCTGCTGTTCGAGGCGACGCACCACGTTCGACGAGGCGGTCACCGGCGTACCGGTGGCCGCCCCGGATCCGGAGCAGGCCGCCAGCACCCCGGCGCCGACGAAAAGCGATCCGAGCATGAAGGACCGGCGGGTCAGTTCACCCACGGATCGGCTCCTGTCGGCCGCTGCCATCGGCCGTGCCCCTGGTCGGGGTCAGTAGCTGACGGCGTGCGACGAATTCGTCGTAGTCGATATCGCCGCGGGCGAAACGGGCATCGAGCACCTGCAGCGGATCGACGCCGTGTTCGGTGCCGTCTGGCCCGCTTGTGCGGTCGGTGCGGAACATGGCGGCCATCAGGTAGAGCACCACCGCCCAGAACGCGAGCATGCACACAGCCATGAGAATCCACCCGGCCAAGCTCAGCTCACCTGCCCAGCCCATCATGATCGTCCCCTTCCTTCTCTTCGTGCTTCCAGCTTCTCTTCGTGCTTCCAGCCTCGCGCACGGACCCCGGTAATCCGGTGGAGGTTGCATGAAGATTTGCTCAAGAAGTCCGGCCGCAACGTCAGCGCCGGACGCTACTAGCGATGATGGACACCATGGAAACCTCTGCTCGCACGCCCGAGAGCAGCAGCGACACCGCAGCGGTGCGGCGCCCGCCGACGGGGTTGCGGGCAATGGTCGTCGAGGACGAGGCGCCGCTGGCGAACCTGGTGGGCACGTATCTCGAACACGACGGGTTCGAGGTCACGATCACCGGCGACGGCGCCGACGCCGTCGTCCTCGCCCGGCAGTTCGATCCCGATGTGGTGGTCCTGGATCTGGGCCTGCCGCACCTGGACGGTGTCGAGGTGTGCCGGCAACTGCGGACCTTCTCCGACGCCTACGTGGTGATGCTCACCGCCCGGGCCGAGGAGGTCGACACCCTCATCGGATTGTCCGTCGGAGCCGATGACTACATGACCAAGCCGTTCAGCCCGCGGGAGTTGACGGCCCGCATCCAGGCCATGCTGCGTCGCCCCCGCACCCACACCCCCCGGCCGGCCGAGGCTGTTCCGGGCATGCATGTCCGCAACTTCGGTGACCTGGCCATCGACGTCGACGGCCGTGAGGTCACCGTCGGCGGCGTGCCGGTGGCACTCACGCGCACCGAATTCGACGTCCTCGCCGCCCTATCCCAGGATCCCGCTGTCGTACTCGGCCGAACGCAGCTGATCGAAGCGGTGTGGGGTCCGAGCTGGGTCGGTGACGAACAGCTGGTCAACGTGCACATCGGCCACCTGCGCCGCAAACTCGGCGACGACGCCACCGAAGGCCGTTACGTGCGCACCATCCGCGGCGTCGGCTACCGAATGGGCACCGGAGCATGAACCCCCAGATCTCCGCCTCGGGACCGTCGCTGCGGCGGGCCCTGACCGGTTCGAGTTTCGGCACCCGGCTGTTCCTGGCCCTGACCGTGGTGGTGGTCGGCTGCGCGGTCAGCGCCTGGTTCGTCGCCTCCGCGCTCGCCCCCGGCATCTTCCACGATCACCTCGGCCAGGCCGGCATCGACCACAACTCCAGCCAGGCCGCCCATGTCGAAGAGGCCTTCACCTGGGCGATCATCCTGGCCTGGGGACTGGCGGTCGCGCTCGCGGTGCTGCTGGCGTTGGCAGTGAGCTGGTACATCACCCGCCGTGTCCAACGCTCGCTGACGGCGGTGACCACCTCGACCGCCCGGATCGCCGGCGGCCACTACGACACCCGCGTGCACAGTCCCGGGCTCGGCCGCGAATTCGACGAGCTCGCCGTCACCGTCAACGAACTCGCCCGCCGTCTCGACGCCACCGAAAGCACCCGTCGCCGGATGCTCGCCGATCTCGGCCACGAGATGCGTACCCCGATCGCCACCCTCGACTCCTATCTCGAAGCCCTCGACGACGGCGTCCGCACCTTCGACGACGACACCCGGCAAGTCCTGCGCGATGCCACCCACCGGCTGGGGCGTCTCGCCCAGGACATCACCGCCGTCTCGCGCGCCGAAGAACACCTCACTCGCATCCGGCCGGTGCCCACGACCACCGGCACCCTGGTCACCGCCGCGGTCGATGCGGCGCGTGAACGGTACGAGAGCAAAGGCGTCGTAGTGCACAGCCGTCTCGACGACTCCCTGATCGTGATGGTCGATCCCGATCGGCTCGGCCAGGTGTTGGGCAACCTGCTCGACAACGCCCTGCGCCACACCCCGACCGGCGGCACCGTCACCGTCACCAGCAGGCAAGCTGACAATGATCGGGTGGAGATCACGGTGGCCGACACCGGCGAAGGCATCGCCGCCGATCACCTCGACCATCTCTTCGACCGCTTCTACCGGGCCGACACCGCCCGCGCCCGCCGACACAGCGGCAGCGGCATCGGCCTGACCATCACCCGTGCCCTCGTCGAAGCCCACCACGGGCGCATCCGAGCACACAGTGACGGGCCGGGCCGTGGGGCACGCTTTACGATCGAACTGCCCGTCATTGCAGTCTGACCTCGGAGCCTGCTTCGGTGTTGCCGTATCCGGCACATCTCAATCCGTGGACTCACGACCTTCGAGCGCGGACCCTCGACTCGAGGGACTGAACGCCTCCGTCATGTTTATTGTCATCGGCGCCCACCCCTGTCAGGCGGGGGCGCCGTCGGGAACGAGCTCGGCGATCAGCGCCTCCACCTTGACTTTGATCTCGTCGCGGATCGGACGTACCGCCTCCACCCCTTGCCCGGCCGGATCCTCGAGCACCCAATCCCGATAGGACGTGCCCGGAAACACCGGGCAGGTGTCGCCGCACCCCATGGTGATCACCACATCGGAGGCATGCACCGCGTCGACGGTGAGGATCTTCGGGTTCTGTGCGGAGATGTCGATGCCCACCTCGGCCATGGCTTCGACGGCGGCCGGGTTGACCTGCTCGGCCGGTGCCGAGCCCGCGGAGCGGACCTCGACCCGGTCGCCGGCCAGCGCAGTGAGGAACCCCGCGGCCATCTGGGAACGGCCCGCGTTGTGCACACACACGAACAACACCGACGGTGTGCGGTCGGTCGAGGAATCAGTGGTCATGAAAACAGACGTCCTTTCGAAGAGAATTCAGGCAGGAACGGTGTCGAGTTCCGCCAGCAAAGCCCGCACGCGAGTGTCGATATCGTCGCGGATGCTGCGCACCGTCTCGAGCGACTCGTCCTCCGGGTCGACCAGCGACCAATCGAGGTAACGCTTTCCGGGATACACCGCGCACGCATCGCCGCACCCCATGGTGACCACGACGTCGGCGGCTGCCACCACATCGTCGGTCAGTGGTTTGGGGTATTCGGCGCCGAGATCGAGACCTATCTCGGCCATCGCCTCGATCACGACGGGGTGAATCGTCGACGCAGGAGCCGATCCGGCGGAGCGAACGTGTACCCGTCCGCCACCGTGATGGGCCAACAGCGCCGCAGCCATCTGGGAGCGGCCACTGTTGTGCACGCACACGAACAGCACCTCCGGCACATCCTTCGGCACGGCCCCTTCGGTCTGGGCCAGGGCAGTGAGACGTTCACCGGCGAAGCGGGTGGCCAGCGAGGACAGATGCGTGTGGACCTTCGCGGTGCGGCGCAGCGCCGCGTACGACTCGAAGACCATCCGCTCGACCGTTTGAGGGGAAAACACTCCGGCGTACTTCTCCGCGAGATGTTCGGCAGCGCGGTGCAGCACCGCCTGAGGCATCAGTAATTCCGGCTGGGCAGCGTGATGGGACATCGACATCTCCTGACGTGATCGATCCTTACGACACAGCGGGGGCGGGCGAACGGGTAAAACGCTTACGCAGGGCGAGCGAGACATAGATCAGAGCCACGAGGACAGGCACCTCGATGAGCGGACCGACCACCCCCGCCAAAGCCTGACCGGAGGTGACACCGAAAGTGCCGATCGCCACCGCGATGGCCAGCTCGAAATTGTTACCGGCGGCGGTGAACGCCAAGGTGGTGGTGCGCTCATAACCGAGCCCGACCGCAGCACCGAACAGGAACCCACCACCCCACATGAGGATGAAGTACGCGAGCAGCGGCAACGCGATCCGTACGACGTCCCACGGCCGCGAGGTGATCTGTTCACCCTGCAGGGCGAACAGGATCACGATCGTGAACAACAGTCCGTAGAGCGCCCACGGTCCGATCTTCGGCAGGAACGTGTCCTCATACCACTGGCGGCCCTTGGCTTTCTCGCCGAAGTGGCGGGTCAAGAAGCCGGCGACCAGAGGGATGCCGAGGAAGATCAGCACCGATTTCGCGATCTGCCACGGGGAGACGTCGAGGGTGGTCTGTTCGAGTCCGAGCCAGCCGGGCAGGATCGACAGATAGAACCAGCCGAGGACGGCGAACATGATCACCTGGAAGACGGAGTTGATCGCGACCAGTACGGCGGCGGCTTCGCGGTCGCCGCACGCGAGGTCGTTCCAGATGATGACCATCGCGATGCAGCGGGCCAGGCCGACGATGATCAGGCCGGTGCGGTATTCGGGCAGGTCGGGCAGCAGTAGCCAGGCGAGGGCGAACATCAGCGCCGGGCCGAGCACCCAGTTGAGGATCAGCGACGAGATCAGCAGCGTGCGATCGCCCGTGACGGTGTCGAGGCGGTCGTAGCGCACCTTCGCGAGCACCGGGTACATCATGATCAACAGACCGAGCGCGATCGGCAGGGAAATGTTGTCGATCTCGATGACGCTCAACGCGTCGCCGAGCCCGGGAATGAGTCGGCCGAGCAGCAGGCCGGCGACCATGGCGATGCCGATCCACACGGCCAAGAACCGGTCGAGGACCGACATCTTGCCGGCGACAGACCGGTTGTCGGTCGTGGTGGTCACGAGAGAGTCTCCGCGAGTGCGGCGGTCGGGGTGCAAGCCGATGCGGGCAGGACCCCGGATTCGGTGGCGAGTACCGCGGACAGTTGTTCCAGGGCAGTAGGGAGCACCCGGTAGTACACCCAAGTGCCGCGGCGTTCGCAGTCGAGTAGACCGGCTTCGCGCAGCACCTTGAGGTGATGCGAGATGGTCGGCTGCGACAGGTCGAAGGCGGGGCTGATGTCGCACACACAGCTCTCGCCGCCCTGGTGGCTGGCGATCATGCTGAGCATGCGCAGGCGGACCGGATCTCCCAATGCCTTGAACATGCGGGCCAGGTCGGTGGCCCAATCCGAGGTGAGCGGCTCACGCGAGAGGGGCGGGCAGCACGGCTCGGCCCCGCTCGACATCTGATTCGACATGCGTCTATATTGACTCGTATCTATTCAAGTGTCAATCCGAGTTCGTCGGAAAGGATCACCCTCGTGCCCACTGCTTCGGTGCTGTTCGTGTGTGTGAAGAACGGCGGCAAGTCCCAGATGGCTGCCGCCCTCACGCGCCAGGCCGCCGGCGACCGCGTCGCCGTTCATTCGGCCGGCACCGTACCCGGCTCGTCCCTCAATGCTCTGTCGATGCAGGTCCTCGAGGAGATCGGGGCACCCGTGGACGGTGAGTATCCCAAGCCGATCGATCCGCAGCTGCTCGGCGAGGTCGACCTGGTGATCACCCTCGGCGGCGAAGCCCGCGTCGACGCGCCCACCGGGGTGGTCGTCGAGAACTGGGACACCGATGAGCCGTCCGAGCGTGGCATCGACGGCATCGAGCGGATGCGCCTGGTCCGCGACGACATCGCCGCCCGGGTCGGCGAGCTGACCGCCCGACTGCTTGCCGCTACCGACGCCCGATAGCTTTCTTCGCCTCGATCACTCCAGGAGTACAGACACCTATGAGTACCATCGCAGTCTTCGAACCGGCCCTGTGCTGCAACACTGGCGTGTGCGGCGAGGACCTCGACCAGAACCTGGTCACCTTCACCGCCGACATGGCCGCGCTGACCGAGCAGGGCGCCACCATTACCCGCCATAACCTGGCCAATGATCCGCTCTCGTTCGCCCACAACGAAGCGGTCAAGAGGTTCCTTGAACTCGCCGGATCCGAGGGCTTGCCGCTCGTGCTCGTCGACGATGTCACCGTGGCTACCGGTCGCTACCCGTCCCGCACCGAGCTCGCCACCTGGGCCGGCCTCGAGGTGCCCGCCGCAGCACCGTCCGGGGTGACGATGCTCGGGCTCGCCGACGACAGCGACTCCTGCTGCACCCCGGGCGAGTCCACCTGCTGCTGACCATGTAGATCCGTATCCTGCCCGCCGATACCTTCCGACGAGGAGTACTCGCTTTCATGGCTGCCGATCCGACGTTCCTGACCGCTCCGCCCCGGTTCGTGTTCTTCACCGGTAAAGGTGGGGTCGGCAAGACCTCCATCGCGTGCGCGTCGGCGCTGCGCCTGGCCCGAGCCGGCAAGAAGGTGCTGCTCGTCTCGACCGACCCCGCGTCGAATGTCGGGCAGGTCTTCGGTCTGAGCATCGGCAACACGATCACCGAGGTCCCCGCGGTGCCGGGGCTCTCCGCGCTCGAGATCGACCCCGAGCAGGCCGCTGCCGCCTACCGCGAACGCATCGTCGGCCCCGTCCGCGGACTGCTACCGGATGCGGAGATCGCCTCGATCACCGAACAGTTGTCCGGCTCGTGCACCACCGAAGTCGCGTCGTTCGACGAATTCACCTCTCTGCTCACCGATCCCGACGACCAGGTCGCCGGGTTCGATCACGTGCTGTTCGACACCGCCCCCACCGGCCACACCATCCGGCTGCTACAACTGCCCGGCAACTGGACCGAATTCCTCGACCACGGCAAAGGCGACGCGTCCTGCCTCGGGCCGCTGGCCGGGCTCGACAAGCAGAAAGCCATGTACGCCGGCGCGGTCGAGGCCTTGTCGGATCCCGGCCGCACCCGCCTGGTGCTCGTGGCCCGCGCCAATCGCGCCGCCCTGTCCGAGATCGCCCGCACCCACGACGAACTCGCCGCGATCGGCATGACCGGACAGCATGTGGTCGTCAACGGCGTACTGCCCGCCCCGGCCGGCGACACCGACCCGCTCGCGACCGCCGTGTACCAGCGTGAGCAGGCAGCATTGGCGGGTCGCGGCGCCGCGATCGTCGCGCTGCCCACCGATCTGGTGGAGCTCAAGCCGGTCAACATGGTCGGTCTCGATGCTTTGAGCACCCTGTTCGACACCACCACCACCACCACCACCGCTGTGAGTGTCGACGACACCGAACCGGGTGTCGCCGCGGTCGCCGATGCTTCACTGGCGGATCTGGTCGATGCGATCGAGGCTGATGGCCACGGGCTGGTGATGTGCATGGGCAAAGGTGGAGTCGGCAAGACCACCATTGCCGCCGCGATCGCGGTGGCGCTGGCCCGCCGTGGTCATGACGTGCACCTGACCACCACCGACCCCGCCGCACATCTGACCGACACTCTCGCCGGGGAACTCGATCACCTCGAGGTCTCCCGCATCGATCCGCACGAGGCGAGCGAGACCTACCGCAACCGGGTCCTGGCCACCAAGGGCGCCGAACTCGACGACGCCGGCCGCGCCACCCTCGCCGAAGATCTGCAGTCCCCGTGCACCGAGGAAGTCGCGGTGTTCCAGGCCTTTTCGAAGGTCATCCACGAATCACGCCGCAAGTTCGTCGTCGTCGATACCGCCCCGACCGGGCATACTCTGCTGTTGCTCGATGCGACCGGCTCGTATCACCGGGAGATCGCCCGGCAGATGGGCGATGGCGGGCGCTTCATCACCCCGCTGATGCGGCTGCAGGACCCGGCGCAGACCAAGATTGTGCTGGTCACTCTTGCCGAGACCACCCCGGTGCTCGAGGCGGCCGGTTTGCAGGATGATCTGCGGCGCGCTGGTATCGAGCCGTGGGGGTGGGTGGTCAACAATTCCCTGGCCGCGGCGGCGCCCACCGCGCCGCTGCTGCGGCAGCGAGCGGTTGCCGAACTCGAGCAGATCGACACGGTCCGGGACGAACTCGCCAATCGGTGCGCGGTGATTCCGCTGGCCGTCAGCGAACCGGTCGGAATCACCGCGTTGGGACAGCTGGCCGAACGGCATCCGGCACCGGTGCGTTGATCCGCCAGCACCGGGCCGGGTCGTCCACTCATGTCGTTCGTGTGAGACATGCCTGAAGCCACGATTCGGATCACGCTGTGCCAGTGAGGACGTCGGTCAGATCGGCGGGAATCGGCATGGGGGTCATCAACCCTGCAGCGACGCGGCCGGTGTTGCCTTCGGGGTAACCCCCGAGCGCGGAACCGGGGGCAGCAACCATGATCCGGATGATCTGCCCAAGGGCTTCGCGACGGTCGCGTTGACGCACCGCGAGACCGAGCATGGCGAGGTGATTGCGAGTGTGCGGCCACGGGTAGGGCTGCGACAGGATGTGCGCGCGTTCGAGATGGGTCCACCGCTCGGCTGCAGTGTGAGTGTGTCGAGCGGCGGTCATCTCCGCGGCATACCAGGCTCGGACAGTTGCAGGCATTGGACTCATGGAAGGCCCTTCAGGAAGAAAAGGATTCTCGTACCCCAGGATTCGACGCAGGTGCCGCCGATCCGGAGATTGTCAGGGGGCGAGCGCGTCCGGCGCGGACCCCGTTGGCGATCACGATGATCTCGGCGACCTCGTGAACCAGGACAACCGCCGCCAGGCCGAGTACCCCGAACAGGGCCAGGGGCATCAGGACGGTGATGATCGCGAGCGAGAGGCCGACGTTCTGCAACATGATCGTTCGTGATCGGCGGGCATGCTGCAGGGCTTGAGGTAGATGCCGTAGGTCCTCACCCATCAGGGCGACGTCGGCGGTTTCGATGGCCACGTCGGTGCCCATCGCGCCCATCGCGATCCCCAGATCGGCGGTGGCCAGGGCCGGGGCGTCGTTGACACCGTCGCCGACCATCGCCGTCGGCCGTGTACCGCGGAGGGTGTCGATGATGTGGGCCTTGTCCTCCGGACGCAGATCGGCGTGCACCTCGTCGATACCGACATCGGTGGCCAACGCTCGTGCGGTGCGCTCGTTGTCGCCGGTGAGCATCGCCACGGTGTAACCGTCGCGGCGCAGCCCCGCGACGACGTCGCGGGCTTCGGGACGCAGTTCGTCGCGCACCGCGATCGCCCCGATCAGGGTGCCGTCGCGTTCGATGAGCACCGCAGTGGCTCCGGCGTGCTGCATCCGCTCGATATCGGCAGCCAGAGAGCCCGGGTCGATCCACCCGGGCCGGCCCAGACGGGCAGGAATGCCGCCGACGTGACCGGTCAGTCCGGCACCGGGGACCGCGTCGACGTCCTCGGCGGGGGTGTAGTCGTCGACGGCGGCGAGGATCGCTGCAGCGAGGGGGTGCTCACTGCGTGCCTCGAGCGCAGCGGCGACATTCAGAACGTCGGCGCGGGTGGCGCCGCCGGTGGTGGCAACGTCGATGACCTCGGGGCGGTTCCGGGTCAGGGTGCCCGTCTTGTCCAACGCGACGGTGCGGATCCGGCCCAACGCTTCGAGGGCGGCACCGCCCTTGACCAGGACGCCGAGCTTGGAGGCGGCGCCGATCGCGGCGACCACGGTCACCGGGATCGCGATGGCCAGCGCACACGGGGACGCGGCGACCAGCACGACGAGGGCGCGTTCGATCCACACCAGCGGATCACCGAATACGCTGCCGATCGCGGCGATCAACGCCGCGGCAACCATCACTCCCGGCACCAGGGGCTTGGCGATCTTGTCGGCCAGACGCTGGGCCTCGCCCTTGCGGGATTGCTCGGCCTCCACGATTTTCACGATCTTGGCCAGCGAGTTGTCCTGCGCGCCGGCGGTGACCTCGACCTCGAGCACGCCGGTGCCGTTGATCGACCCGGCGAACACCTCGGAGCCCGGTCCGGCCTCGACCGGCACCGATTCCCCGGTGATCGCGGAGGTGTCCAGGGCGGTGCGCCCGGTGCGGATGGTGCCGTCGGTGGCGAGCCGCTCCCCGGGTTTGACGATCATGATCTCCCCGAGCCCCAACTCCGCGGGGGCGACGGTCTGTTCACGGCCGCCGCGCAGGACGGTGGCAGTGTCCGGCACCAGATTCAGCAGGGCGCGCAGGCCCCGTCGGGTGCGAGTGACCGCGTACTCTTCGAGACCCTCACTGATGGCGAACAGGAACGCGAGCATCGCGGCTTCGCCGACCTCGCCGAGCAGCACGGCGCCGACGGCAGCGATCGTCATCAGGGTCCCGACCCCGATCTTGCCGCGGGCCAGCCGCTTGAGGGTCGAGGGGACGAAGGTGTAGCCGGCGACGACCAGCGCCACCGCCTCGAAGCCCGTCCCGAGAGCGTCGGGCCCACCGGTGACGCGGACGATCAGGGCCGCAATCAGCAGGACACCCGCGGCGGCGGCCGCCCGGATCTCGGTGACCTGCCACCACTTGTCGGGCTCCTGGTCGTCTTCGCCCTCGACGCGGGGTTCGTCGGGGCCGCATCCGCAGGCGTCGCTCATGCCGTCACTCCCGTGTCGGTGTCGGTGCCGTAGTTCGGGCACAGCGCGACGGCGTTGCCCGTGGCGGCCAGGAGGGTTTCGGCCGAGGCCAGCAGGTCGAGCAGTTCCAGTCGGGCCAGCGAGTAGAACACCTGCCGGCCCTGCGGGCGGCCTTGCACCAGGCCGCAGTCCCGCAGGCATGCCACGTGCGCCGACACTGTCGATTGCGCCAATCCCAGCTCGCCGACCAGGTCCGCTACTCGGGATTCCCCGGCGGCGAGGCGGCGCACGATGGCCAGGCGGGTGCCGTCGGAGAGACTGTGGAACAACGCTGCTGCAGAGTCGAGACTTTCACCGAAGCAGGTCGTCGCTCGCTCATTCATCGTCATAAAACGATGATATTGAGGAAACATGATTAATCAAGCGGAGGGAGCGGGACAACGCGCGTTCTACTCCGCCAGTGCGGACTCCGACAACGGTCGCGAATGATGACGGCTGGCGGATTCTCGGACCGGCTCGTCACGACTCAAGGGACGTTCACAGACTGGCCGGCTGGCTCCCAGCCTGGAACGGCCAATGGGTCGCATGCCAGTTCTGCCTCGCGGGAGGATCGCCTTGCTCAGACTGTCCAGGCCGGTCGCCAGGTCCTCGCACGGGAGAGCCGATCGTGTCGACGAATCGACGGCACAGCTCGTCGAGCACCTCGGTGATGGGCATGTCGGTGGTGCCGTAGCGCAACTGTCGGCTCGGCTGAAGGTCGGCGAGGGCAGCGAACTCGATCAGATTCTGCTGGGCATGACACAGCTTCGCCGGTGCAGCGAGGACAGCAGCGTCACGCAGGTCGTATCGGCAGAACGGTCTCACACGCCCCGGGCGTTGCGGTTCGCGAGCATGGCGCTGCGGGCACTGCCACGGCGGGGCCAGAGCGCTCATCCACGCCGTTCCTGTCCACGGCACCTGACCGCAGCCTTCGCATGTCGACTGCAGATACACCTGGTGGCGTACACAGAGCGGCAGCAGCGGATTGGCCCAGCCTGCATGCCACCACGGATCGGGTTCGGCCAGGCATCGGGCACAGAAACGCGATCCTCCCCGGTCGGGCCGAATGTGGCGGTGGTGCACCAGGTACCGTGCCGCGGCGGCATCGATCGGCCGGCCCCACAGGGCGGCGCGCAGGTCACCGGCAGGGACACCGAGGTGAGCGGCGATCCACCGAGCGTGCAGGCTCAGGTGCTCGAGAACGAGGTGATATCCGGTCGGGCTCCGCGGCACACGGAGCTCGCGCAAAATCTGGATCGGGGTCAGTTGGTAGCGACAGCCGACGCGCATCAGCCAGCCCGGCAGATACTCGGCGGGATGTAGTTGCACGGTGATCGGCCACCGGTCGACTCTTATCGTGGCCATAGTGGTTCCCCAACCACTGAGCCGGCCAGGGCGGGACCAGCCGGTATCAGCCGGTGCGGGCGGCGGATTCGCTGGCATTGTCGACGGTCGCGGTCGTAATCAACTCAGCAGTGACGGCTTCGACGCCGGTGACGATCGCGAGATACGAGATCCGGTCGAGCAGATTCGTCAACGACGCGATCCGCCCCTGGGTGCGGCGGTGCAGCAGCCGAGCATGCTCGCACAGCATCCCGTCATGGCTGCCGGCGAGGGTGAGGTGTTCTTCGGCGGTGCGCAGCAGCGCGAGCCAGCCGCGCATCCCGGTGTCGGTGTCGATGCTGAACGGGGCAACCGGGCAGCGGGTGGCGCGGCGGCTGGTCTGGGCGTAGACGGTGTGCTCGCCGAGCAGGCCTTCGTCGAAGAAGCGTTTGGCGGTCAGATTCACCCCGACGTAAATGAAGGTAGCGGCCATGTCGTTGGCCAAACCCTTGAGATGGTTCGATACCTCCAGGCCGTTGCGGTGCCGGAAGTCGACGAAGTGCAGATCGTCGAGCACGATCAACCGGGTACCGCAGGAGGTGACACAGTCCACCGCCAAGGCCCCGAGTTTCGAGGTGGAGGCACGGTCCACGGCCGGATGGCCGTAGAACCGCAGGATCTGCTGATTGAGGCCTTTGAGGGTGACCCCGGCGCTGAGCGGGATGAACGCCACCGGCCACCGTTGATGCCCCTCCACGGTGAGGGGTCCGTCGCGGCGCAGAACTCGCCGGTGGACGTCGCGGGCATAGCGGGTGGCGATGGTGGTCTTGCCGAGGCCGGGTTCGGCGTCGATGACCACCGAGCCGCGCAGCTTGTCGCCGTCCCGATACGCCGAGGCCATCACCTGATCGCAGATCCCGTAGGCGGCGGCGAGTTGGCTGGTCTTGATCGTCGGCAGGTTCGCGTTCCACACCATCCGGGCTTCGTTGTAGTCCTCGAGCTCCTCCTGCGACAGTCGGGACATCGCGGTGCGGGAGAGGACCTCGAACGGTTCACGCGGTGGGGCGGTGACGAAGGCGTGCCAGCCCTGTTTGCGGGAGAGCTGGTAGCGGACAGTGCCATACGTTGCCAGCCAGGTGGCCCAGGGGTTCATTCGTCGAACACCTCGAACACGTCTTCGTCGGGATGCTCCGCGTAGTACCGGTCGAATACGTCGACGTCGTCGACCACCTCCAACCGTTGAGTTCGACTGGTGGCGAGTTCGTCGAGCAGCTCGGCGACGCCCGGCACGGACGCAGTGTCGCGTTCGTCGTCGATACCGGACTGCTGTCCTTCGGTTTCCGGATGCGGGCGGTGGGCACTGAGTCGGCGGGCCAGGGCGCGGTCGCGGCGTGTCGCGACGTCGTCTCGGCTCCACGCGAGCAGCAGATCCCGTACCGCGGCGGCGGGATCGAAGTGGCGATGCTCGCGCACGGCGATGCGTTTGGCGTAGTCGGCGGCGTCCCTGCTGAACGGCTGGTTCAGGCAAGCGCCGTGCTCCCACACCAACTGATGCCAACGGTGGCTGTCCGGGTCCTGGAACCAGGTGTGCCGGATGTCGTGATTGTCGACGAAGATCGGCCACTTGCCGGCGTGCACACCGCCATACGGCGAACGGGTGGTGCGATACAAGGTGAGCCCGGATCCGTCGTAACGCAGTCCGTCGACCTCGACGCCGTAGTGCTGGATCGTACGCCAACGCACATCGAGGAACTCATACGCCAGATCCGGATTCGCCGGCAACAGCAGACCACCCGATTTGGCGACCCCGATCTCGAACATCTCGCTCGGCGAAAACCCCACCCGCGGCAGTTCCGGCACGCACAGCCCGTCATGTCGGGTGTGGTGATAGACCCGGCCCACCCATTCCCGGATGATCTGCTCGAGTTCGCTGGCGTAGTAGAACGCGGCGTCTTCGACGTCTTTGCCCCGTGAGTACACGTCCGGGCCCTTGTAGGCGGGCAGGTGCTGTAGCAGTGATTCGCGCAGGGTGCGGAAGAAGCGTTCGACGGTGGGTTTGTCGGTGGGCTTGTGCGGGATCGCCGGCTGAACGGTGATACCCAGTCGGGCGCAGACTCCGATCACATGAGAGGACAGGTACTGCTTGCCGTGATCGACGACGATCGCCTCGGGCAGACATGCCGGTAGATCCCCGACGCGTCGCTGGGAGATCCCGTCCGGGGACTCGGTGCCGACGAGCAGGCTTCGCGGCACCCCGTGATACGGCCAGAGTTGATCCGCAGTCGGGTCGGTGTCGCGGGCGGGAGTGATGCACTGGTACAGCACATTCGCCACGTCCTGGGACCGCGTCGATAGCGGTGTCAGGCGCAGTCCGAGGATGCAGCGGGTGAACAGGTCCATCGCCACGGTCAACTCCACCCCAACCCAGCGCATGGTGACCGGTTCCATCGCGAACACATCCAGCGCGGTGGTATCGAGCACCACGTACTCCCCCGGACGGGTCGCGCGCAGTCGGCCGAGGACACCGCGGGGCCGGTCCGCCACCGACCGCCGGCCTTTCGCGCTACCGAACGCGTGCCGCCCCTTCGACAATGTCTTCACCCGCCGGTATGCCGTGCTCAGGGAGGGCAACGGCACCATGCCCGGCCCGAATTCTGCTTCCAGGTCCTTGGCAACGGCATCGATGACCGCGCCGATCGTCGGGGTCGAGACGGTGACGTACCTATCGAGCACCCGCACACATGCTGCGTCCCACCGGTGATCGACACTGGTGGCGTAGCGGCTACGGATCCGACTGTCCGTGAGTCCGGCAACTCCTGCCGCGCGGTATCCGGCGATCCAGCGGTACAGGGTGCGCACAGAGACGTGAAGTTCCGCCGCTCTGGTGGCCAACACCGATTCGAGTTCGGCGCCGGAGGTCGCAACCTCGGTCAGGATGCCGCGGACGTGTTCGGCTCGTGTTTCCAGTTCCTGAATCTGGGTTGCGGTCAGCGAGGAGAGCACTACGGCAGCAGGGTCAGCGGAGGCGGTGTCGTCCGGCGGTGAGATCGCTGTTCCCCGTGCCGCGATCTCGGTGACCGCGACACGCTGCATCCGCTCTCCGGACCGGAGGGTGACATCGTGTCCCTGCAGCGCCACGACTTCCCATGAGCAGCCGTCGAGCCAGACCTTGATTCCTGCACGTAGTTCGACGATGTTGGTCACGGCGTGCTCCTTACACCGGACACCTGCGACTGTCCGGACAGCGGCACCGTCAGGTCCACCGACCACAGACCGGACCACAGCTTCGCCAGCACCGCGATTCGCGAGCCGGGCCTGTTCACCGATGCGGCGAGGTCGTCGAGGGTCATCCCGGGCACTGCGACGCTGTCGAGTGCCCTCATCACCGCGGGGTCGATCCACTCGCTACGACGAGCGCCCCCGAGGATTCGGAGGTTCGCCAGCACTACTGGGTTTGCACCGGTCCACACTTCATACGACCAGCCCCGACTCGAACACAGTCGTTCGGTCCAGGCGAACACCTGCGCAACTGCGTCGCGACGGGCGAACTCGGCGGGTTTGACGTCGACGACCGTGAATCCGCCGTCTGTGCGTTGGAGCAGCAGATCGGGCGCATGCCGACGCATGGTCTTCCCGTCCGGGCCGCACAGCCACATCGGCTGTGCGGCGATCCGCACCACTTCCGGTGCGTAGTCCGCCAGCCACAACCGGTCCAGTTCGAGTCGGCTCTCGTAGAGGACGTGGCCACGGTTGGTGGCCGACCAGAACATCCCGGAATAGTGGCGCTGATGGGGGTGACTGCGGACTTTCCGTACCGGCAGGCCCAGGATCATCCGATAGGGATCTGCCGCAGCGAGGGTCGTCGCGACAGGATCACCTGATTCCTGCACGTACCTGACCTCAACCTCGCTGGTCCGGGGCACTTTTTCAGGGTCCCGCTACTGACACGAATTTGAGAAACCGACACGCCGCTGACAGGCGACTGACATGAAATTGAGAAACTGACACCGAATCCGAGAACCTACAATGTGCATTCCGTTCGCGTTGGTGCCGCTCGTGCGGATCAGTTCCGATCCCGCATTGATGGGCGGACAACGCAATCGTTCGGCGACGAGTGCCGCAGCGTGGCTGACGGTGGGTCTGATCGTCGCGCTGAACGCGACACTGCTGTGGTTGACGTTAGTCGGCTGATCGCGGTCGGCCTCCCTACGGGACTCGGCGTAGAACTCGCCGAACCTCCGGGGTGGATCATTCAATTCCAGGTGCGGCGATTCCCGATAGCCGGCCGTGTGGCCGAGCATGGGAGAAGGCTGCTGTGGTGATGTGCCGCGTAGATGCCGTCGGCTTCGGCGATTCCATGTTTGAGAGCAGATTTGTGCGCTTTCACGCAACCTGGGTCCAGGCACGCACCGCCGCTCGGATCGCCTCGGACCGGGTGACGTGCTCCCGTTCGGCGCGGGCGTTCAATGCTTCGAGTAGTGCCGCGTCCATCCGCACCGGCACCACCTCGCCGGGGCCGTCGCCCACGGTCGGTCGGCCGCGCTTGCGCAGCTTGGCGACGTCATAGCCGGTCTCGGCTTCGTCCGCCCACTCCTGGATCATCCCGTCGGTGACGGGCACTCCGTTGATCGTCTCATCGGCCATGCCATTATCGTAATACGAAATTCTTCCATCGTCGCCACAGCCCAGCCATGCGTTGGCCAGTCGCTGGGCCGCCCACTGATTGAGCGAGACATGGTTCTCCGCCGCCTCCATCACCAACCGGCGATGCACCTCCGCCGAGGTGCGCACGTAGATGGTGCCGCTGTAGGACCGCTCGGTGAACGGCTGCGGCACCTCCTCGCCCGCGGTGATCAGATCGTCGACGACACCGGTCACCACATCGACCAGCCCCTCGAGCGAGGCGGCCTGATCCTGGTCGAGCCATGACAGCGTCGGGAACTCCAGCACCGTCGCCACGTACTCGTCGTCTTCCGGCGACCACTGAACACGGTAGGAATAACGCCGGACGTCGAGACCGCTCATGACTGCTCCTCCATCTTCTTGATCGCCGCGAGCTTCTTGATCGCCGCGAGCACCTGTTTGACCTGGTACGGCTTGGCCTCGCCGTTCTTGCCCCATTGGATGTTCGCCCGGCCACGGCATACGGAACACCGCATGACTGGTCCCCTACTGCCGCGGCTACCCGAAGATCCGCACACAGCGTGTACAGCTCGTCGAGCGCATGCGCTAGCACCTTCTCGGGTTGTCATCACGCCTGAGGTAGGTCGAACGGGACTGGTTCGGAGTCGAGATCGGATGCGTTGCCGCCTCGACGTGCCGGGCATCGTGGGGTTGTGAACATCCCACAACGACCCGGATCCTCGACTTGTGAGACGGTCGACCCGTCACATCCGGCTTGTGACGCACCGCGCTATCTGCCACTGAATTGTTGGCGCTGTCCGGCACGGTGCGGAAAGCACGCAGCCGGGGTTGGAGTGGCACCGGAACCTGTCACGACGTGCCACATGGGAGTCGATGAACGGGGCGACATCGCATTCTCACGCAGCAGCATGGGCAGCGGCGGCGTACCGGCCGGCCAGAGTCTCTACAGCACGGGCGAGTTCGGGTGCCTGACTGTGGTCGATCGTGAAGTCCAGGTCTAGTGCACCGAGATACACGGCGAGGAGTTCGGCGCTGTGCGCTCCGGCGTCGAGCAGACTGGCTCCTGCGTCGAGAGGTTGCACGGTCCAGCTGCCGACGGTGATACGGGCGGCGACGGTGTCGGCGGGCGCGTGGACGGTGACCTGTGCGCGGTAGTTCCACAATGCTGCCATCCGGCCGCGGGTGACGAAGGCGGCGAGGTCGGGGCCGGGTAACTCACGTGGGTCGAATCGTGGACCGGTGGGCGTTTTCGGGTCGATCCGGTCGACACGGAAACTGCGCCAGTCGGCGCGGTCAAGGTCGTAGGCCACCAGGTACCAGCGGCCGGCCACGTGGACGAGGCGATGCGGTTCGACCCGCCGGCGGGAGGCGCTCCGGTGCCGATCGAGGTAGTCGAAGCGCAGCTGCTCGTGCCGCTGGCATGCGGCGGCCACCGCGGTGAGGGTCTCGCCTGGTACCAGGTCCCGAGATGGGGGGACGGTTTCGGCGACGGCACCCACCGTGCCCAGCCGGTGCCGGAGCCTCGCCGGGAGCAGCTGTTCAAGTTTGGCGGCCGCGCGGGCGGCGTGCTCGCCGATGCCGGCCACACCGGCGTTGGCCGATCAGTTGGGAGTGAGCACCCGCACGGTGCGC
>NZ_JBAQXC010000187.1:0-4001 GCF_049299235.1 Rhodococcus sp. (in: high G+C Gram-positive bacteria)
CCCCGGCCCGCGGACGGATCAGTAGCGGTCGATCGTGGGCTGATCGGGAACCGGGAGACCCGAGTCGCCCAGCGTCGACACGAAGGCCGCTTCCCATGCCCCGGAGTCGAGCATTTCCTGGATCGCGTCGTTGATACGGGCCCGCGACTCGTCGTCACCCTTGGCGAGGCCGATCCCGTAGTTCTCGGTGGTGAACGGTTCCCCGACCACCTTGAACTCGCCCGGTGACTGCGCTGCGTACCCGGCGAGGATCACCGCGTCGGTGGTCAGCGCATCGACCGCTCCGTTGCGCAGCGCTTCTACACATGCGGAATACGTGTCGAACTCCTGCAACTGCACGTCCTGCGCATACTTCTCCTTCACGTTCTGTGCGGGAGTCGAGCCGGCGACCGAGCACAGGCGCTTACCACCGTTGAGTGATTCCGGCCCGGTGATGTCGGTGTTGTCCGCTCGCACGAGCAGCGACTGTCCGGTGACCAGGTACGGTCCGGCGAAGTCGACCTTCTCCTTACGCGCGTCGGTGATCGAGTACGTCGCGACGATGTAGTCGACCTCGCCGTTCTGAATGAGCGTTTCGCGCTGCGCGGACGGTGCTTCCTTGAAGGTGATGTTCTCCTCGCTGACGCCGAGCTGCCCGGCGACGTACTTCGCCACCTCCACATCGAAGCCGCTGAACGTGCCGTCCGGGTTGCGCAGTCCGAGTCCTGGCTGGTCGAACTTGATGCCGATCGTCAGATTCCCGGCCTGAGCGGATTCGAGGGCACTGCGCTGCTCGTCGCCGCCACATGCGGTGGCAGCGAGTGCAACGGCGATCGCGCCGATGCCCAGACGGATGGAGCGGGACAGTTTCATAGGGGCTACCTCCAGTGATGCGGGGCTGACCGGTCAGTGACTGAGGATCTTGCCGAGGAAGTCCTTCGCGCGATCGGACTTCGGGGCGGTGAAGAAGGTGGCCGGATCGGAATCTTCGACGATCTGACCGTCCGCCATGAACAGCACACGGTCGCCGGCCTTGCGCGCGAACCCCATCTCGTGGGTCACCACGAGCATGGTCATGCCTTCCTTCGCGAGCGAGGTCATCACATCGAGCACTTCCTGGACCATTTCGGGGTCCAGCGCGGACGTCGGTTCGTCGAACAGCATCACCTTCGGGGCCATCGCCAGGGCCCGGGCGATCGCAACACGCTGCTGCTGACCGCCGGACAGTTGCGCCGGATATTTTTCGGCCTGATTGGCGATGCCGACTCGTTCGAGGAGTGCGAGGGCGTCCTCTTTTGCCTGATTCTTCTTCCGTCGCCGGACCTTGACGGGCGCGAGCATGACATTCTCGAGGATCGTCTTGTGGGCGAAGAGGTTGAACGACTGGAAGACCATCCCCACGTCGGCGCGGAGCGCGGCCAATGCCTTGCCCTCGGCGGGCAGGACGTTCACGTCGACCGCGATCCGCCCGGAATCGATCGGTTCGAGACGGTTGATGGTGCGGCACAGCGTCGACTTTCCGGAACCGGACGGCCCCAGCACGATCACCACCTGGCCGCGGGGGATCTCCAGATTGATGTCCTGCAGCACGTGCAGAGATCCGAAGTGCTTGTTCACCTCCGTCATCGAAATCATCGACGACGGCGTTCCCTCACGGGGAGCCTTCTCCAACTCGACAGCCTCGGGTGCCATGTTCTGGACCCTATGCGGTCGCAGGTGCGCAACACCGGATTTTGCGACACGACGCGCGGCACGAAACGGAACATTTACGACGAGGCGTATCGGTGGGTGTGGTGGTAGGACCAGGACAAATATGGTGCCGTTCGGGCCTGAGCTACCCTGAGACGTGTCATTGATCGACGAAGAAGCCATCTCTGCTGCCCCGACCGACGCCCGAACCTACGAGGTTCGCACGTACGGCTGCCAGATGAACGTCCACGACTCGGAGCGGTTGTCGGGTCTGCTGGAAGAAGCGGGCTTCGCGAAGGCCGCCCCCGGTTGTTCACCCGATCTCGTCGTGTTCAACACCTGCGCGGTGCGGGAGAACGCCGACAACAAGCTGTACGGCAACCTCAGCCACCTGCGTCCGGTCAAGGACGAGAACCCGAACATGCAGATCGCGGTCGGCGGGTGCCTTGCGCAGAAGGACCGCGACATCGTCGTCACGAAGGCACCCTGGGTCGACGTGGTGTTCGGTACCCACAACATCGGTAATCTGCCGGCGCTGCTCGACCGCGCGCGGCACAACCGCAAGGCCGAGGTGGAGATCCTCGAGTCGCTCGACGCGTTCCCGTCGACGCTGCCCGCCAAACGCGAATCCGCGTACGCCGGGTGGGTGTCGATCTCGGTCGGCTGCAACAACACCTGCACCTTCTGTATCGTGCCGGCGCTGCGCGGCAAGGAAGTCGACCGGCGGCCCGGCGACATCCTCGCCGAGGTACAGGCGCTGGTCGACGAGGGTGTGCTCGAGGTGACACTGCTCGGCCAGAACGTGAATTCGTACGGCCGATCCTTCGCCGATCCCGACCAGCCCCGCGACCGCGGCGCATTCGCCGCGCTGCTGCGCGCGTGCGGGCAGATCGAGGGCCTCGAACGGGTTCGATTCACGTCGCCGCATCCGGCAGAGTTCACCGACGACGTCATCGAGGCGATGGCACACACTCCCAACGTGTGCCCGCAGTTGCACATGCCGTTGCAGTCCGGCAGCGACCGGGTGCTGCGCGCGATGCGTCGCTCCTACCGCAAGGAGAAGTTCCTCGGGATCATCGAACGGGTGCGGGCCGCGATGCCGCACGCGGCGATCACCACCGACATCATCGTCGGATTCCCCGGTGAAACCGAAGAGGACTTCCAAGACACCCTCGACGTCGTCGAGAAGGCTCGGTTCACCAGCGCCTTCACCTTCCAGTATTCGAAGCGCCCGGGTACTCCCGCCGCGGAGATGGACGGACAACTCTCGAAGGCGGTCGTGCAGGAACGGTACGAGCGGCTGATCGCGCTTCAGGAACGGATCACCCTGGAGGAAAACCGGAAGCTCGTCGGTAGCGACGTCGAGTTGCTGGTGGCGGCGGGCGAAGGACGCAAAAACGCCGAAACTGCCCGGATGAGTGGTCGCGCCCGCGACGGGCGGCTGGTGCACTTCCGGCCCGAGGGGAACGTCGACCGTGCCGTACGTCCCGGCGACGTCGTCACGGTCGTCGTCAGTGGCGCCGCGCCGCACCACCTGGTCGCCGACACCCCGATCCTGACGCACCGCCGCACCCCGGCCGGTGACAACTTCGAGCGGGGTCGCCTGCCGAAGACCCCGCCGATCGGTGTCGGCCTCGGGCTTCCGACGATCGGGGTTCCCGAACCCCTCCCGACACAGATGGGATGTGACGCATGAGCGCCGCACACGACCACGACGTGAACGATCCGACGAGCGAATCCCGTGCCGACCTGGAACGGGCCGAACGCAGAATCGCGAGCGAGATCGACCCGGGCGCCCGGGCGCTGGTGGTGGCCGTCGCCGTGCTGGTACTGCTCGGGTCCTTCAGCCTTCCGCACGCCGGGTCCGCCAACGGGTGGGAAGTCCTCTCGTTCGGACCGGACGCGGTCACCGAGGCCATCGCGTTGCCGTCACGGATCTTCGTGTGGCTGGCGTTGGTCTTCGGCGGTGTGTGCTCGATCCTGGCGTTGCTCACCCGCAGGTGGGTCCTGGCATGGCTGGCGCTGGCAGGTTCTGCCGTGTCCGTCGTTTTCGGTGTGCTGTCCATCTGGACCCGCCAAACCCTGCCCGTCGACTCGACGGCTGCAGGCCCGGGATTCGGTCTGATTCTCGCCTGGTTCGCGGTGGTGGTGCTGTCCTTCCACTGGTCCCGTGTCGTATGGGCACGCACCTCGGTGCAACTCGCCGCCGAGCAGGAACTGCGCGAGGCCACGGCGCACGAAGAAGGGCAGCGGCTGTACGGCCCCGACAGCAGGCGGTGACCGTCATCGTGCGGTCGTCCAGCAGTGCCGGAAGCCCCGCATCACCAGCACGG
>NZ_JBAQXC010000188.1:0-8400 GCF_049299235.1 Rhodococcus sp. (in: high G+C Gram-positive bacteria)
GCACCGACGAGCGCGAGCGCCGCCTCGGGTCCCGGACAACTGATCTCGAGTGCCGACGAGCGTCCCGGTTCGGTGAGCGAACCGTGGGCCAGGAAGGCACCGCGCCAGGCGGCTTCGGCGTCGGCGATGCTGCCGCCGACGACCTGCGAGGGTAGCCCGCGGACCGGCCTGCCACGCAGGTCGAGCAGGCCGGTCTGGCGCGCGAGCGCCTCGCCGTCCTTGGCGACCCGGACGATGTACCGCGAACTCTTGCGCAGACCGCCGGCCCCGAGCACATGTACCTCGGCCGAATAGCCGAACAACTCGAAGATCTCGCGGCGCAATCGGCGCGCGATCGAACCGAGGTCCACCTCGGCTTCGACCACGACACGACCACCGACGATGTGCAGGCCACCGGCGAAACGCAGGAGAGCGGACACCTCGGCCTTGCGGCTGCTGGTGCGGGTCACCGCGAGCCTGCTCAGCTCGTCCTTGACCTCCACTGTCATTGCCACGAGACGATCTCCCTTCGGCTGCTGTCGCTGGTGTCGGCGGCGCCGGACGCGGCAGGCAGATGCGTTGCCAGGACCCCGGCAAGTTTCACGGGGTCGTGTCGGTGAGTACCGGTTTCCGCGACGTCGGCGTAGACGATCTCGGCATCGAAGCGGGCGGCGGCCCGGCACAGGTGTTCCCGCTCACGACCGGCGGGCACAGACGTCGCGTCGACGACGATGTAGTCGACACGGAATCCCGGTGCGTGCTGCGCCAACACATGCAAGTGACGTTCGGTGGAGAACCCGGCGGTCTCCCCCGGTTCCGCGGCGAGGTTCAGGACCAGCACCTTGCGGGCCGGCGTTCGGGTGAGCGCGTCGAGCAGGTCCGGGACCAGCATGTGCGGGATGACGCTCGAGAACCACGATCCCGGCCCGAGTACCACCAGGTCGGCGGCATCGACTGCGGCCAGGGCGTCCGGGCATGCCGGTGGGTCGGCGGGGATCAGCCGGACCCGGCGCACCTTGCCGGGTGTGGTGGCGACCGCGACCTGACCGCGGATACCGCGACTGACGCGCGGATCCGATTCGAGCCCCGAAACGTCCGCTTCGATGTCCAGCGGAATCGGCGACATCGGCAGGACCCGGCCGCGAATGTCGAGGACGGAGCCGAGCCGGTCCAGGGCCGCGACGGGGTCGCCGAGGACCTCGGTGAGTCCGGCGAGGATCAGGTTCCCGACAGAGTGCCCGGCGAGCGCACCGGTGCCGCCGAACCGGTGTTGCACGGTGTCGGTCCACACCCGGACGTCCGGGCTGTCGGCGGCGAGTGCGGCGAGCGCCATGCGCAGATCGCCCGGGGGAATGACGCCGAGTTCGGCGCGCAGACGCCCGGAGGAACCGCCGTCGTCGGCGACGGTGACGATCGCGGTGACCCGATCGGTGAGGCGCCGCACGGCACTGAGCGTCGCATACAGGCCGTGCCCACCACCCAGTGCGACGATCGTCGCCGCAGTCATTCGCGACCCAGATCGCGATGCACGACGTGTACGGTCAGCGCAGGATCCTGGGCGAGGTGCGCGGCGAGCGCTTCGGTCATCGCCACGCTTCGGTGCTTGCCGCCGGTGCAGCCCACCGCGATCGTCATGTAGCGCTTTCCTTCCCGGCGGTAGCCGGCCGTGGTCAGTTGGAGCACTCGATGATAGGTCTGTAGGTAGTCGGCGGCACCATCGCGGGAGAGCACGTAGTCGCGCACGTCGGCGTCCTGCCCGGTGTGGTCACGCAGGTGCGGCACCCAGTGCGGGTTCGGCAGGAACCTCACGTCGCACACGAGGTCCGCGTCCATCGGCAGACCGTACTTGAATCCGAACGATTCGACGGTCACCTGGATGGTGTCGGCAGCCGCGTCACCGAACGCCGATTCGATCTTGCGGCGCAGTTCCGGCCCCGACAACGCCGACGTGTCGACCACCAGATCCGCGGCCGCCTTGACAGGGGCGAGTTGGGCTCGTTCGGCGGCGATACCGTCGGCGAGGGTGCGATCGGCGGTGTCCGCCTGCAGCGGATGACTACGACGCACCTGTTCGAACCGCCGGATGAGCACGGCGTCCGTTGCCTCGAGGAACAGCACGCGGGTACGCACCGGGCGGGCAGCGAGTTCGGTGACGACCCAGCCGAGGTCTCCGGTGAACAGGCGACTCCGCACATCCATCACGACGGCGAGTCGTTCGAGCGGGGGTTCGGCCTGCACCGCCAGGTCGACCATGGATATGACCAGTTGCGGCGGCACGTTGTCGGAGACGTACCAGCCGAGATCCTCCAGGGCGGTGGCCGCGGTGCTCATGCCCGCACCCGACAGTCCGGTGACCAGGGTGACCTCGGCACGCCGATCTCCGGGCGCCTCGGCGCCTCCGGTACTGCCCGGTTCCGGTCCGGACGGCCCGACCACAGTGTGTTGTTTCACAGTTCCGACTCCGCTCGTGGTCCCGACACGCCGACGTTGCCATCATCACGTACCGGCATGTCCTCCGCAGCGCGATCGGCGTCGACCCGGCCGGCGGGGGCCGGATCGGACGGCGTGCCGGTCCCTGCCGTGTCGGTCCCTGCTGTGTCGGTCCCTGCCGCGTCGTCCGCGCGTAACGCGGTGAGGACCGCGCGGGCAGTGGCCGCTCCGATACCGGGGACGGCCGTGATGTCCTCGATGCTCGCGTCCCGCAGTCGCGCCACCGACCCGAAGTGCGTGACCAGCGCGGTGCGTCGCGTCTGACCGAGTCCCCGGACCCCGTCCAGCGCGGACGCCGTCATGCGGCGCGACCGTTTGCTGCGATGGAAGGTGATCGCGAAGCGGTGCGCTTCGTCGCGCACCCGCTGCAACAGATACAACGATTCGCTGGTGCGCGGCAGGATCACCGGATCCGATTCGCCCGGCACCCACACTTCCTCGAGGCGCTTGGCCAGACCGATCACCGATACGTCGGTGACACCGAGTTCGTCGAGGACCGCCGCGGCGGCCGCGACCTGCGGGGCGCCACCGTCCACGACGTAGAGATTCGGCGGATACGCGAAGCGCCGCGGCTTGCCGGTCGCCGGATCGAGCGCGGCCTCGGTCCCGAAGTCGCCGCCGTCTCCCCCCTCCCCGTCAGCAACGATGTCGCGTCGGTGCCGCAGGAAGCGCCGGCGGGTGACCTCCGCGATGGAAGCGACGTCGTCGGAGCGACCGTCTCCGGCGGCTTCCCGGATCGCGTAGTGCCGATAGTCCGACTTGCGGGGTAGGCCGTCCTCGAACACCACGAGGGAGGCGACGACGTCGGTGCCCTGTACATGGCTGATGTCGACGCATTCGATGCGTAGCGGCGCCGAATCCAGGTCGAGCGCGTCCTGAATGCCTTGAAGCGCCGCGGACCGCGCGGTGAAATCGCCGGCGCGACGCAGTTTGTGCTGGGCGAGGGCTTCCGTCGCATTGCGCTGCACGGTTTCTGCGAGGGCCTTCTTGTCGCCGCGTTGCGGCACCCGCAACCGGACCGGGCCGTCGCGCAGTCCGGCAAGCCAGCGGCTCATCTCCTGCGGGTCCGGCGGCAGCGCCGGCACCAGTACCTCGCGCGGTACCGCACTACCGGCCGGTTCGGTACCGGCGGATTCCGTCAGTGCCGCTTCCTCGCCGTAGAACTGGGTGAGGAACTGCTCGACGAGCAGCGCATCCTCGGCGCCTTCCCCTCCGTTACCGTCGGCGGCATCCGGACGGTCGACGACGTCCCCGGACTTCTCGACGACCCAGCCGCGCTGCCCGCGCACCCGGCCTCCGCGAACGTGGAAGACCTGCACCGACACCTCGAGGTCGTCGCCGGCGAACGCCACCAGGTCCGCGTCGGTGCCGTCGCCGAGCACGACTGCCTGCTTCTCGAGCGCCTTGCGCAATGCACCCAGATCGTCGCGGAGGCGGGCGGCGGTTTCGAAGTCGAGATCCGCAGACGCCGCCTGCATGCGCGCTTCGACGTCGCGAACCAACATGTCGGTGCGGCCGGCGAGGAAGTCGCAGAAGTCGTCCACGATCCGGCGGTGTTCGGCAGCGTCGACGCGGCCGACGCACGGCGCCGAGCACTTGTCGATGTAGCCGAGCAGACACGGCCGGCCGATCTGGGTGTGCCTTTTGAACACCCCGGCCGTGCAGGTGCGGGCGGGAAACACCCGCAGCAACAGGTCGAGGGTTTCCCGGATCGCCCACGCGTGCGAGTACGGGCCGAAGTAGCGCACCCCCTTGCGCCGCGGGCCACGGTAGACGAACAAGCGCGGATACTCCTCGCCCACGGTGACCGCGAGCATCGGATACGTCTTGTCGTCGCGATAGCGGACGTTGAACCGAGGATCGAACTCCTTGATCCAGTTGTATTCGAGTTGCAGCGCCTCGACCTCGGTGCGGACCACCGTCCACTCGACGCTGCCCGCGGTGGTGACCATCTGCCGGGTCCGTGGATGCAGCGACGCGACGTCCGCGAAGTACGAATTCAGCCGTGATCGCAGGCTTTTCGCCTTGCCGACATAGACGACTCGGCCGTGCGGATCGCGGAACTTGTAGACGCCCGGCTCGGCCGGGACGGATCCGGGTGCGGGGCGGTAGGTCGACGGGTCGGGCACGAGTCCAGGCTAGTCGGCACCACCGACGGGTTTGCCGTACCGGGCGTGCAGCGCGCGAAACGTATCGGCCGCTTCGGCCGTGTGCTGCCCGTCACGCACCTGCAACGCCGCGACCGGCAGGTACTCGTCGTGGGGTAGTTCGAGGCGCGCCCACGGGCCACCGTGCGCGAAGCTCAGCCCGCGCACCTCGTCCCAGTCCAGTCGCCGTTCACCGAACACTTTGCGCACTTCGACACCGGCAGCGCCGGCCCGCAACCGCGGCCGCGTGAACATCAGCGTGAACCCCGACACGATGATTCCGATCGCCACCATCGCGATCTGATCGGCCAGGCGCAGATACGCGCCGCTGTGGCCGCCGCCGCGCAGCACCAGAGCTGCCCCGATGTGGCCGAGCATCAGGAACGACGCGCCGAGGATCATCCACCGGCGCATCTTGACGCTTCGGACGTCGAGCTCCCAGTCCGTCGTCGTGGCAGCCACGGTCATCGCCCGGTCTCCCGGAGGCGCCGCAGGGTGACCGCGGCATCGAGTGCGGCCGCGCACGCCTGCCCGCCCTTGTCCTCGACCGAACCGGCCAGACCGGACCGGACCAGAGCCTGCTGTTCGGTGTCGGTGGTGAGGACACCGTTGCCGACCGGAGTGCCCTCGTCGAGCGCGACCCGGGTCAGACCGGACGTGACCGCGTCACATACATACTCGAAGTGCGGGGTGCCCCCGCGGATGACGACTCCGAGCGCGACAACTGCATCGTGGGTGCGGGCCAGGTGCTGCGCGACGACCGGCAGTTCGACGGCACCGGCGACCCGCTCCACGGTGACATCGGTGATGCCGGCCTCGTCGGCGACGCGGTGTGCGCCCGCGATCAGGGCTTCGGAGATCCGCTCGTGCCAGCGGCCTGCGACGATCGCCAAGCGCAGCCCGCGCGCATGGGCGAGCTGCAGATCGGGAAGTCCTTCACCGCTCATCAGGCGTCACCGGCCTCGAAGTCGTCCAGTCCGACCAGGTCGTGCCCCATCCGGTCGCGCTTGGTACGCAGGTAGGTGAGGTTCTCGGCGTTGGCCCGCAACGGCATCGCAACCCGCTCGGTGATCTGCAGACCGTAGCCGTCGAGGCCGACGCGCTTGGCCGGGTTGTTGGTGAGCAACCGCATCGACGAGACACCGAGATCGACGAGGATCTGCGCGCCGATGCCGTAGTCGCGGGCATCGGCGGGCAGGCCCAGCTGCAGATTCGCGTCGACCGTGTCCGACCCGGAGTCCTGCAACTGGTAGGCCTGCAACTTGTGCATGAGACCGATGCCGCGGCCCTCGTGTCCGCGCATGTACAGCACGACACCGCGTCCTTCGGCAGCGATCATCTCGAGTGCCGCATCGAGTTGCGGCCCACAGTCGCAGCGCAGCGAACCGAACACATCGCCGGTCAGGCATTCGGAGTGGACGCGCACGAGCACATCCGAGCCGTCGTCGTCCGGTCCGGCGATGTCGCCGCGCACGAGGGCGACGTGCTCGACCTCGTCGTAGATGCTCTGGTAGCCGACGGCGGTGAAGTCACCGTGTCGGGTGGGGATGCGGGCTTCGGCGATGCGCACGACATGCTTCTCGTGCTTGCGGCGCCACGCGATGAGATCGGCGATGGAGATCAAGGCGAGTTCGTGTTCGTCGGCGAAGACCCGGAGTTCGTCGGTGCGGGCCATCTCACCTTCGTCCTTCTGCGAGACGATTTCGCAGATGACGCCGGCGGGACGTAGATCGGCCATGCGTGCCAGATCGACGGCGGCCTCGGTGTGTCCGGGGCGACGCAGCACGCCGCCTTCCTTCGCGCGCAGCGGCACGACGTGGCCGGGCCGGGTGAAGTCGTCGGCGCGGGTTGTCGGATCCGCGAGCAGGCGCATCGTCGCGGCGCGATCCGATGCGGAGATGCCGGTGCCGATGCCTTCCTTCGCGTCGACGGTGACCGTGTACGCGGTGCCGTGTTTGTCTTGATTGGTGGAGTACATCGGGGGTAGCCCGAGGCGATCGCAGTCTTCTCCGTCGAGCGGTACACACAGGTAGCCCGAGGTGTACCGCACCATGAACGCCACCAGTTCGGGCGTGGCCTTTTCGGCTGCGAAGATGAGGTCGCCCTCGTTCTCCCGGTCCTCGTCGTCGACCACGACGACGGCCTTGCCGGCTGCGATGTCTGCGACCGCACGCTCGATCGAGTCGAACCTCGTCACTTGTCTGGACTCCAAATCTCGATATTCCAACAACTGCATGCACTGGCACGGCACGGGAAACTGCCGCATTCCACAGTACGACTCAGCGGCCCGCGCGCTGCAGCCGCTCCACGTACTTTGCGATCACATCGACCTCGAGGTTGACGACTGCGCCGGGTTCGGCGGCGCCGAGCGTGGTCATCGACAAGGTGGTGGGGATCAGCGAAATCTCGAACCAGTGCGGTCCTGTGTCGCCGCCGAGACCGGACACGGTCAGCGACACACCGTCGACGGTGATCGAACCCTTCTCGACGACATACCGAGACACGGTGTCCGGCAAGGAAATCCGAACGACAGTCCAGTTCTCGGACGGGGCACGGGAGATCACGGTGCCGGTGCCGTCGACATGTCCCTGCACCAGATGACCACCGAGCCTGCTGCCGAGCGCGGCGGCCCGTTCGAGGTTGACCCGGCTGCCCGCGGCCAGGTTCGACAGGCTCGACCGGTTCAGGGTCTCCTGCATCACATCGGCCGTGAAGCTGTCTCCGCCGACGACGTCGACGACGGTCAGGCACACGCCGTTCACCGCGATGGACTCGCCGTGCGCGGCGTCGGAGGTGACCAGCGGTCCGCGCACGGTGAATCGTGCCGCGTCGGCCAGATCCTCGCGCGCGACGACTTCACCCAGCTCTTCGACGATCCCGGTGAACATCTACCCGCTCCTTTGCTCCCGGTCGGGGACCAGGGTCATCAACACGTCGGCGCCGATCGTTTCGACGCGCTCCCGACGAAACCGTATCGCCTCGGTGATGGTGTTCACGCCCGCGTCCCTCACAGCGGACAGTCCGTCACCGAGGAGAACCGGCGCGAGGTACGCCTGGATGCGATCGACGCGCCGCGCCGCGAGGAAGGCACCGGCCAATTGCGGACCACCCTCGAGCAGCACATCGGGGTGCTCGGTCAGCGCGTCCAGCACCTCGTCGACATCGCGGGTGGGCAGCACCAGGGTCGGTGCGGCGTCGTCGAGGACACGTGCACGTGTCGGCAGGTTCCGGGTGCCCACCACCACCCGCAGCGGCTGGTGCGGGGCGAGCGAACCGTCGGGCAACCGGGCGGTGAGCCACGGATCGTCCGCGAGAACCGTGCCGGTGCCGACGACGATCGCATCGAGTTTGGCGCGTTCGGCGTGCACGACGGCACGGGACTCCGGCCCGGAGATCCATCGACTGGTGCCGTCGGCGGCGGCGATGCGCCCGTCCAGCGACGCCGCATACTTCCAGGTCACGTGCGGACGTCCGGTGCGGGTGCAGTGCAGCCACGCCCGCAGTGGGCCTGCGGCGACCACGTCCGCACCGAGACCCTCGTGCACGGTGATACCGGCGGCGCGCAGCGTCGCGGCGCCACCGGCAGCGGACCTATTCGGATCGGGCACCGCGTAGTAGACGGTCGCGATGCCCGCATCGATCAACGCACGGGTACACGGTCCGGTGCGTCCGGTGTGATCGCACGGTTCCAGCGTCACCACCGCGGTTCCACCGCGGGACCGCTCCCCAGCCGCGCGCAGCGCCATCACCTCGGCGTGTGGCCCGCCCGGCGGCTGGGTGGCGC
>NZ_JBAQXC010000189.1:0-3052 GCF_049299235.1 Rhodococcus sp. (in: high G+C Gram-positive bacteria)
GTGTGCCACAGCGGCAGCAACGATCGCCTCCCACTCGTCGGCCGCGAACGGCGGTGGAGCAGCGGGGTCACCGTCACCGACTTCGGGCGACACGCCGAAGGTCGTGGATGTCGCAACGGTTGAGCATGTTTCAGGGTGTGCGCTACCCTGAGACGTACCTGGCAAGGTAAGTCCCTTCGGGGAAGCAGTAATCGAGTCTCGGAAGCGTCAACTTCGGAAACTCACCCAGAGTGCGATCGTCCTGGCAGACGATCTCCCTCAGCGGGGAAGGATCTCGTAAATCCTTCCGTGGATATTCTGTCGAAACCCACCCCCGCCTGGGGGTTTAGCTTTTTTGGGTGATATCACTGCGCTGTTCAGTTGCTGGGCTTTTCGGTGTGGATTACTTGGTCACCGCCGCACCTCCTGTTGTTTCGTGCCACTTCGGCACCCCATATCTCACCATGCGAACGCCCTCCGATCGGGGAGGCACGCATACGCGACGGTGTGCAGCGTGAAGTCGGACATAGGCCGGCCCGTGAGTGTCCGGTCCGGCAGCTGCGCCCGTCCGGCGACCTGCTCGGCCCAGGTTGCGTCCGGACGTGACGACGCAGACGGTATCGACCAGTTCGGCCGGAAACGAGCGGTGATCCTCAGCTCCCCGCTCTGCGCAGAAGTCGGCGTCCCGTGTCGAGGGGCCCATTCCCGATCCGGGAGTCTGGCGCCACCGGTCCGAGCGCCGAGCAGAAGATCTGCCCGTGGTGATGCGACCGGCCGGGATCATCGGGGCGTCCGACGAACCGAACTGCACGTCCGTGCATGCACCCCTGTCGCGACGGCCGCTCCGCAGCCTCGTCGCCGCCCTGGACACCGCTACGCATTCATTGCATCGCCCGCGACCCCCGGTGATAGCGGACCACGCACGTCTCCCGGCATCGTCTGCGCCGGACCGTGAGTGCCGTGTCGAGACATCGACCCGGACTGCACTGCGAAGCAAGCTGTCACGGCGTTCGGTGACGAGTGCGGCAGCCCCGTTCCGGCGAACTCGATCAACATGTCGGACATCGATCCTCGTCGGATATCGCCCGGAAGGGAGCGGCGTGAAGCCGGTAGGCTACGGAGCGTGACGGGCAGCCTGCGAGTGGGCGCCACCAGGATCGCCCGCGCGGCACAACGACGCGAGTGGAGGTGCGTGGACATGCTCGCCTTGAGCAGCGCGCGGATTGCCCAGGAAACGATCCGCCTTGAGGCGCACCGAGATCCCGCGTTCGCGTTCCGATGTGTCTGCCAAGTGATCACCGTGTTCCGGCGTCTGGACGGACAGGAGCAGCGGGCGTTTCTCGACGATGCGATGCGGATCGAGCCCAGGAGGGGCGAGCTCGAACGCAAGTGGGATGCGTTCCTCGCTGGAGTGCTCGCGCGTGAAGCGCGGCTGGCTGGACTGCCCGAGAGCAGCTATCGGCATTTGAACCAGGATGAGCGTCTCATCCTGGACACCTCCTGGTTCTACAGGGAAAACCCGAAGACTGTCGGGTATCTGCTGGCCAATACGCCAGCGGAGTTGAAGTACAAGAGAGTGTTCGTCGACCCCGGATCACTGGAATCACTGTAAGGAGAAGTATCGCGTGAACGTGGAACAGATTCGAGCTTTGTTGGGTGAGTTGGCGGATGAGCTCGCCGCGCAGGGGATCAACGCTCACCTGTTCGTCGTGGGCGGTGCTGCGATGGCTCTGGCCAACACCCGTGACCGCACTACCGACGATGTCGACGCGGCTTTTGTTCCCGCGGCAGATGTTCGGGCTGCGGCTGCCAGGGTGGGTGCGCGACACGGCCTCGACGACGGGTGGCTCAACGACGCAGTCAAGGGGTACCTCCACCCGAACTGGCCGGACTCGCCGGATGTTGTGCAGGTCCTCGAGACCAGCAGCCTGACGGTGTCGATTGCCTCGACGCGGCAAATGCTGGCGATGAAGGTGGCCGCTGCCCGAGTGGATCGCGATGAGGACGATATCCGTGCGCTGGCAGCATCGTTGGATCTGACCACCGCAGATCAGGTACTTGCGATTGCGGAACAGGAGTACGGGGCGATGGCGGCGAAGGTGCTGGGTCCGAAAAGTCAGTTCGCGGTTCAGGCGATGTTCGACTGATCTTGGGCGCTGCCCCCGCGGGGGAAGATGGTGCGCGCCGCCACGGGGCAGGGCCCGCAGACCGCAGTCTGTCTCACTGCATGAGACTGCGCCGCACCCCGTCTTGGGATGCGGCGCAGTCGTCGCGGGCGCTGGGTTGTCCGTGGGTATGTGGTGACTGCGCCGGTGGACATCAGCACGGTCACCGCTCACTGCAGGTCGGCAATGTCGATTCGTCGACGACGTACGGGCCCTCGTGGCACCTGGTGTTGCACTATCGGCCGGCGAGGACCCCGTTGATGTAGTCACGGGCCTCGTCGGCTGTGCCGAATTCGGTGGAGTGGTGGAAGACTTCGCCTTCGGGGCTGGCCTGGACCGCACGGAAGATGCGGCCGCGGCCCGGGTCGCCGGTCGCTCGGTCGTTGGATTCGATGAAGTAGAAGCCGCTGATTACGTCGGATTCAACTTTCTTTCCGGCGCGTTTTACTGCAGCATCACTGAACCAGTCGTATCCGAGTAATTCGTTTGCCTTCTGAATTTCGGCGATGGTGGCGTATCCGGATTTCACTGCCAAGCCTTCCTTTTCTTGTGTCGAATTGATCTGCGACTAGTCTTGCCGACCGCTGAGATACTTTCCGTCGACGGTCGCGACTCCGACGATCTCTCCGTTGTCGAGAACGAGTACGGCCTCGCCTCGATACTCCGAGTTTTCGATACCCGAGGCGACCGCCCCGCCCGGAGTTGTCAGCCACGTCCCCTCGTCGGTGTGTACACGGAACCGCGGGTTACCGTCCTTGTTCGACGACATGTACTCGACTTCACGAATGGTCACATTTTTGCGTTCCACTGCCATGTCCGGAGTTTCCCTTCTCATCTCACGTAAGTACGTATCGTACGCTGTCCGAGCGCTTGAATGTTTGGTGACTTCTGCGTGATCGGTACCGCAT
>NZ_JBAQXC010000190.1:0-39317 GCF_049299235.1 Rhodococcus sp. (in: high G+C Gram-positive bacteria)
CTTCAGCGTCTCGGGGGTGACCGTGACGATGCGTGAGGCGTGTGGCCGGAGGTCCCAGTTGCCGTCGAGGTCCTTGATGCCGGGCTCAGCGCCTGAACCATCATGTTCGAGGGACCGGACCACGGTGTCGGGGTGGTACAGCGACGCAGCCTGGTTGAAGTCGGGATTCCGACTGTCGCAATACACGTTCACCCCGTAGCGCTTCTGATGCTGGATCTCGAACAGCTGAAGCTCGTTGATGAACTGCCAGTGCCGCCGCAGCCGCTGGTACGTCTCGGCCCGCAGGCTGCCGGCCTTCTCGTCGGTGAAGTGCGATTCGAGGTGGATCAGGCCGACGGAACCTGTCGATTTGGCGTTTCGCCAGGTCAGTGTCATGAAACAGCGGTAGAGGTCCGGCTGGAGGCCCGCGAGCAGTGGGTACTCGTTCGGTGAACCCACGAAGGTCGACGTCGACGCAACGTCGACCGTGCCTTGCAGAACGAGATCGCGGATACCGGGTAGTGCGAGCGTCGCGTCACGTGTGGCCTTGACCTGCTCTTGTGTCGGCTTGATCGCCAGCTGCCACCACGGGTCACCTTCAGCGAGAAGTGCGTTGACATCGGAGCGGGGTCGCACCCACGGTGGGTTACCGACCTGGAGATCGAACCCGCCGCGCACGAAGACAGAGGCGAAGTCGAGCTCCCAATGGAAGAAGCCTTGCGTGTCGGCAATGTCGGCGGCAGCCTCCAGCCACGGGAAGAGCTCGACGGACCTGTCGATCGACGCGGATTGCGCGAATGTTCTGTCGGTATCTTCCGCGATATCGAGCTCCTGCCAGCTCATGTCACCGGCTAGGCTCGTCTGCCCGTACTTCTCGAACTTTCCGGCCTTCGGCGGTACACCCAGAATCGCCTCCAGACCACCGGCCCACTGATCCCAATCTGGCGGTTCGATATCCGTCGTCAGCGGCCAGAACCACAACGAGCACCAGGCATCCAGCGCGCGACGCAGTCGGCGGTACGCACCGTTGTCGTCATGCAGTGCTCGCTCGATCTCCTCACGAGATACCGCAGGGGTGTGCGCGACAGGGTCAGAACCCCAAAGGTGAATATCGCGACGGACCTCCGACTCCGCGATCGTCAACCGGCGAAGGGTGAACTCCCACAACGTCTCCACCCGCTGCGCCAACGCCTGCAGACGCTTGACAACAGTCTTGCTCGGCGACTTGCGAATGTCATTGCGCCACAGTCGCAGCTCCTCGCGCTTGTTCGGCGCATACGTCTTGGCTTCAGCAGTGTCGATCACCGCGCCCCAGCCCTCGGAGGGCAGCAGGAAGTGGTGGATGCCCGCGCCGATGTCGTCGCCGAGCGGAACATCCTTCGCCGGCGTCTTTAGCCACTGCTTCTTCGCCAACAAGCTCGGCGCGTACACCGACCGACGCGCTCCGATCAGCGAGTTTCCGCGGCGCAGGTGCAGGCCGAACCACGGGGCCTGCAATCCGGCGACCATCGTGTCGAGCCACAGCGAGATTTCCGCCAACTCCACGGCGGTGGCGTTGAGGTCGACCCCGTACACCTGGTGAAGCGCGATGTGCGCCTTCACCTTCTGCAACTCGACCGGGTACTGGTCGGCGTCGATCAGCTCACCCAGATCCTCCTGCTTGCGCTTCAAATACTCGGCGGCGAGCTGGCGTACCGCCTCGATCGCGAACGCGCCGGACCCTAGCGCCGGCTCGCAGATGGTGAGTTGAAGGATCTGTTCCGGCGTCGTTCGTTCGTCGTTCTGATCCAGCAGCTCCTCCAGCGCCTGCGAGACCACGAACTTCGTTAGCACCTCAGGCGTGTAGTACGACGCCGACTGCTGGCGCTCGCGCCCGGCGAGTCGGAAGACAAAGGTACCCTTGTAGTGCTTGACCGGCTCTTCCTCACCGGTGACGGGGTTGATCGTGCGGACGAAGTCCTTCTCGTCCAAGTGATCGGCGCGGGTCATCGGGACAACCCACGACCCCTTCTCCGGGTCACCGTTCTTCGCGACCTCGTACAGATCCTCCTCCGCGAAGAACCCGGTGTAACTCATCAGGCCCTCGTACACCGCGCCCAACTGGTTGATACCCAACTCCGCATACGAGATGAAGCCGCGCTCGGCGCCCCTGCGTCCCTTGCTCTCCTTCGACAACAGCAGATGCTCGAGCACCCGCTGCGTCGCCTCATTCCCGAGGCCCAGCTTGTTATCCGGGCCCGCCTCGGCATTCGGGTCCAGCTTGTCGATCAGTGCGGTGGCTTCGGGCTTGAACAAGTCAGCTCGCAGCGGCTGGAACTCCAACCCCGGTGCCGGATCATCCGGATTGTTGTCGCGGACCGCGGGTGTGTGGCCCCTGTCGACCAGACGGAACAGCGTCGCCAGCGACTCGTACAGGTGGGTGCCGTGGCGGGCCTGCTCCGACACCAGCTCCGTCAGCGTCAACTCTCGCAGCCGGTCCAGGCCGTAACCCTCCTCGTATTCCGCGGCACCGGTGGGCAGCACCCGCATCTCGGGCGACGCCTCCGCATACAGCAAGAACAGAATCCGATACAGGAACCGCAGCGAATGCTTCGCCAGGTCCTGCCCGTCGATCCCGTCGAGGGTCAGGCCCTTCGCGCCGCGACGCTTCACGACCTCGTTGGCGATGATCTCGATGGACAGCCGGATACCCTCCCGCAGGTCCTTCGACACCCCGACGGTGTGCTTGACCGAATCCTCCAAGACTCTCGTCCACCAGAGGTTGCCGTCCGCGTCCGGCAGCAGGGCCTGCCGCCCGAACATCGCGGCGACGCGGTCGATCTCGCCGCCCTTCGCCTCGTGCCGGCGCTCGGCGACGACGAGCAGATCGACGGCCAGATAGCGGCCCTCCGCCCAGCGCTCGGACTCCGCGAGCAGCAGCCACTGCCCGGCCTGCACCACCACGAACGCTGGCGGCGTATCCGAGCGGAACGCCGCCGACACCGCCTTCGACGCCGACTCGATCGGCTTGCCGTCCTCCACGGCCGGGGTGATCAGCAGGCCGGTGTCGGGATCGAGAAGGTCCTCGATCGACGCGACCGGAACCGCCTGCAGGAACAACACACTCGCGATGCCGTCGAGTTGCGCGTCCGGTATCTCCAGTTCGGAGCCGGCGCGTTCGGCAGTGAACGTCGACAGCGCAGCCGGGTAGCCGAAGGCGGTACGTGTCAGGGCGTGCGCGTCGCCGGCAGCGTCCGGGTTTTCCGCCAGCGCGGCGAGCGCGGTCTGCAGGTCGCCGGTCGCGGCGAGCAGATCGTCCCGAACCGTCGACCGGCCGTCCTTCTTCTCCGCGTCCCAGCCCTTGCGCAGCTCGAGCACCTTGCCGTGGAACGACTCCTTCACCGAATCGGTGGTGAAGTAGTGTTCGCTGATCCAGTCCTCGCCGATGACGATGGAATCGAAGGAGGCCACGACTACTGGTCCTTTCCGGTGACGGGGACGATCAGCAGCAGCGGACGCACCAACTGCTGGGTGGGGGCGAGAGATTCGGCGAGACGCTGCTCGTCGGCGATCCTGCGGGACAGGGTGTCCACCTTCTTGCGTTGCCCGCCGACAAAGTCGAGCTGTTCGGCGCCCGTGTGCCAGCGGTCGGCGCGCTTACGCCACCGATCCAGCCGCTCGGTCGCCGCCGACTCCTGCGCGTCCAGCACCATTTGCATCGCCGTCGTCGCCTCGTCCACCGCGATCGGCACCAGCGTGCGGTACTGCTCGGCGTTCGGAACCGGCCCAGGATTCGCCGACCCCGCCCGCAGACCCGTGTCGGTGGTGAGGAAATCGAGATCTGCGCGGGTCTCCACCACACAGAAGGCAGGATTGTTCGGGTTCGGAAATTCGGCCGTCGAGAACACGCGGGAGATCAACTGCCCGCGCCGGTTCATCAACGTGCCCATCAGCAGCACCGTCGGGGCGTCCACGTCGCCGCGGATCACGAAGATCTGATTGCGGCCCAATGCGCTGAGCGCCCGGTCGCTGGCCCAGTCCAACACCGGGTGCAGCGGGCCGAGGTAATGCGCCTCCGGCCACGTCGTGCCCGCGACGCCCTTGCCTTCCCGCGCTGCCGCGAGCTGGGCGTTGCCGACCTCCGGGGACGTCGCGAGGGTGAGCCGTTCGAGGACCTTGCCGTGCTGCAGATAGTTCTGCGGCAACTGAGCCAGACGCTGCCGCAGATCCCGCGGCGGCGTCAGCTCCGCGACCGCATGGTTGGCGTGCACCGTCCAGCCGACACCACCGTCGTCGAGTCGGGCGTTGGGTGCGTCGTGGAACGCGGCCTTGAGTGCCTCGTCGAGGAAGGTGAGGTCGTCCGGGTACAGGCTTTGTCGCGGCGCCTGCGGCAGCGCGGCTTCCGGAGCGTCGTCGGCGGTGTCGTCGAGGTCGAACTGCGCGAAGAACGCATCCAGGTCGTCGCCGTCAGCCACCTCGTCGATGTCGCGGATCTGCTCGTCGAGGGTGGACCTGCCGATCAGCACGTCGCGGATCGCGTTCTCCTCGTCGGTCACCGAATGCTTACCCATCAGCGACGCGACGTCGCCGAGGGTGCCGTGCGCCTGGTTCTCCCGCTCCAACAGTCGGGACAAGACCCGCAGATCACCGGAGAAGTCCGGATCGGACGGCTGCAGGATCAGCGACGAGATCACCGGCGGATGCTGCTGCCCGTACCGGTCGACGCGACCATTGCGCTGCTCGATCCGGATCAGCGACCACGGAATATCGAAGTGGATGAGGTGATGGCACTGCGCGTGCAGGTTCACGCCCTCCGACGCGACATCGCCGGTGACCAGCACCCGGATCGGGGAGGTCTCCAGTTTGAAACTGTCGACGATCTCCTGCTGCTCCACATCCGACAGGCCGCCGTGCAGCATCGCGACGTTCTCGGCCTTGAGCCCCAACTGCTTCGGCAGATGCTCGGTGAGCCAGCGCAGGGTGGCGACTCGTTCGGCGAACACCACCGCGCGGGTGGACGACTTCGCGCCGACCCCGATGTCCTTCAGGCGCCGCACCAGCGCGGCCTGCTTGCCCGCCGAATCGGTGAGGGCCTGCGCGTTCAACTCGTCGAGGGTGGTGAGCGCGGACAGCTCGACGGCCTGCTCGGGCACGGACGCGTCGAGCTTCGCCTTGCGCTGCCGGATCGACTCGGCCAGCGCGGCGGGGGAGGACAGGAACGCCTTCGCGAGAGTCCACGGAAACAGTGCCGCCGTCTGCCCCGAATAGGGGGAGCGGCCCGACCGTGGGTGCAACCACACCTGTGAGAGTTCGCGGGCCACAGCATCTTCCGCAGGGGACGGATCGACCAGCAGATGCACCGGCTCGGCGCGTTCGGCCCAGTCGCTCCCCACCTCCGCCGCCACCTCCGGATGATGACGATGCCGACGGATCAGCAGCGCGGCCACGTCATCCTTCGTGAACGAGCCGTCCGCGGCCACCGCCGTCGGGTCGAGCAGCCGCAGTAGCTCCGCGAACGACTCTTCCCGCCCGTTGTGTGGTGTCGCCGACGCCAGGATCAGTGCTTCGGTGTTCGGGGCGAGGACACGGGCCAGCTCGTTGTTCCGGGTACCGACGTTGGTCAGGTTGTGCGACTCGTCGATCACCACCGCATCCCAGTGCTGCCGCTGCAAGTGCGCCTTGTAACGGGGGCTCTTGAGCGTGTCGATCGAGATGATCGCCCGCTTGAAATAGGTGAACGGGTTCCGGGTGGCCGGCAACTTCTGCCGCACCTTCTGGATACCCGCCGAATCCAGCCGGACGAACGGCAGGGCGAACCGGCACCACAGCTCGTGCTGCATCTGCTCGAGCACATGCTTCGGTGTGACGATCAGAATCCGCTCGCCGCGTCCACGCCGCACCAGCTCCGACAGGATCATGCCGATCTCCAGGGTCTTACCGAGACCGACGGCGTCCGCGATGAGGATGCGCGGGCGGATGTGCTGCGGATCGAGGGCCTTCGCGACCGCCGCCCGCTGATAACCCAGGGAATCGGCGAGCATCTGCGTCGACACCGTCAACGTCTGATCGCCGTACGGGTACGGCGTCTTACGCAGCAAGGCTTCGAGCCACAATCGCGACTTGCGGTAGCCGGACGAGTCGTCGGCGATCACCTCGGCCTCGCGCGGGTCCTGCACCTCGATGGTGTCGAGACTCGAATAGAAGGTCGCGGAGGTGTCCTTCACCAACTCGGTCAGGCCGCGAGCCTTGACGAGCCAGCCGTCCGAGCCCTGCTCAGCGGACGTGACCAGCCAGTCTTCGTCGCGCACGATGACGATCGAGCCGGGGGCGACGTTGAGGTCGTCGCGCTGTGCAGCGGTGGTCATCTTCGATCGGCTCCTGCAGGTTGGTGGATCGACGTATGAACTTAGTCCTTCGATGTTCGTTTCCACGATCGGACGCACGGTGACGACACGAATACCGGGACTTTGGACCCGGATCGTCGCCGCGATGCTCGGTGGGCGTCACAAACCGCGTCCGGTTTGCGATGTGTGTCGGAGTGCTGTGACACAGTCTGTCGCAACCGAGGAGGGATCAGATAGTTGAGCGGTAGTTCGTCGTTCCAGCAGCACTGGCTGGGGGATCAAGAGTTCGAGATTGCGCGACGCCTCGAGAAGGCGACACTGGTCGTCGAAATCAACCTCGACGAGGACGAGATCCGCAGAGCCCAAGAATTTTACGGCCGCCAGGCCGCCGCCACCCTCAGGCTGGCGGGAACATTCGATGCGGTGATCGCGAAGTACCCGGCGCTGACCTTGGCGATTCTCGTCGGTCAGGCCGCACTCGGCTACGAACAACACCGCTACTGGGACGAATTCTTTGCCCGCCTCGACCTGCCGCGAGAACAAACCTACGAGCAGGCATTGAGACGATCCCTCGACCGCCTGCTCGGCCGGTTCGAATTGCGGCGATTCCCCGAACTGAAGAACGAGTACGTGCAACTGTTCGCGCTCCACGCGGGATTCCCCGTGTACTGCATGCGCGACATCATCGACCTGCTCGAAGAACGGATGATCGCCGGAACCGAGCTCACCGGCGCCGACATCATCGAATGGCTGCGCGAACCGGGCAAGAAGCATCGGATGAACACCCTCGACGTCCCGGTTCGCAACTTCATCCTCCACGGCGACCAACTCGCCGTGGACATCCTCAACCGCATCATCGAGTTCGTGCAGTTCACCGTCGCCGACGAGAACTGGGCGGCCGCCGACATCGACCTCGAAACGTCGACGACGGGTCTGCCGACGCTGCTGCTCGACCGTCTCATCGAAATCCTGCGCGACCGCCCGTTCGGCAGCGGACCACGCCCGGCCACCCCGCGGGTGCGCCGACGACGCAAACCGGCGATCGCCTACCTGCCGCTCGACCGGCAGATCGTCGTCGAAGTGCCCTACCCAGGCGTCGAGCCCGACGTGCCGTGGCGACTGTCGTTCGACGGTGTGGCCCGCGAAGCACTCGCCGAAGCCGGGTGGGGTGTCCGTGACGACGAAGAACACCCGCCCACGCAGGTCCCGGTGCCCGGCCCGGTCCGCGAAATCCTGCTGCAACACCAACCCAGCGAGGACACCGCGCAGCTCGCCGTCGTCGACAAGGACGACCCGCTGCTGGTGTTCGACACGGACGGTCGCTGGCTGCCGCGGCACACCGCGCTGCCGCGCGGCTGCGTGCTCGCCGTGTATCCGAGCGACGCGCAGATCGTCGATGTCGGCAGCGGCCGAAGTCTGATGCCCACCTACACCCCGGACGTGCCGGTCGGGTGGAGCGGCTGGTCGGTCGCCGAACTCGACCTGTCGAATTGCGGAGCCATCGCCCTCACCCGGCGCGGCAACCGCGCACCCGGCGGTGTGCGCAGCGTGCGCGACGCCGCGACCCCCACCTTCGAGCACGGCGAACCGATCGACGGGTTGCAGACCCTCAACGGCCTGACCGTGTACACGTCGCGGCCCGAGGTCGTCCTGCCGGTCAACACCGGCAAGCAGGACATCGTGTGGCGTGTGCGCGTCAAGCGCCCCGACTCGTCCGCGTGGGTCGTCGACACCGAGATGCACGGCACCGACGACGACCTCGCCGTCGACCCGTTCGAACCCATCGAGGACGCGATGCTCGGTCTCTTCGAGATCCACGTGTCCGGACCGATCGGTTCCGACCTGCGACACCAGGCGTTTCTCGCCGAGGGCATCTCGATCGACTACACGAAACCGTTCCGGTTCCCGGTCAACGGCGGTCTCGCACCCGTCACCGCGACCGCGCACAGCGAATGGGATCTCGCGATCCCGCACCCACGCATCGAGTTCGGCCCCGTCGACCGCGACAAACTCGTCACCGTCACCCAGCGCGACCGTGCCTACCGGCTGCGCCTGACACCGCCGCACGTGCAGATGCGTGTCGACCCGGTCGGGGCACCGGCCCAGTGGCGTACCGCCGCCGCGGTGCTGACCCCCGCCGAACTCGACGAGGACCGCAACCTTGCGCTGCACGCCCCGCAGTCCGCGGCGGCGGTCTTCCAGCTCGAATCCCTCGACGGTCGTCTCATCAAGGACGTCACCCCGGACACCCCACACTACGACTACTTCCAGGCGCCGAGTCGCGTGTTCGTCGACGCCGCGCGCACGGTAGGGCAGTGCCGGATCGTCGCGCTCGTCGACGACGAGCACGATCGCACCACGAAGATCGTGCTTGCGCATATCCGCCCGGCGGCGCTGTGCACCGGCATCACCGTCGACGACGGCAGCCTCGTCCTCGAGAACCCGGCCGAGGAAGAGGACCTCGCCGTGAACCTGTGGGCGCGCACCGCCCCGTGGCTCCCGGTGCAGACAGTGCCGGTGACCGCAGGCCGAGCCAAACTGCCCGAAACCCATGTCGATGCCGGCCCGCTGCTCGCGCACGTGTTCGTCGACGACCCGTGGGTCACGATCACGCCGCCGTCCTGGCCCGGCGACACCGCCCTCGAGATCAGCCAGCCCGGCTGGATGCACGACGTGTCCCGTGAACGAGACAACCTGTCGCGGTTTCTGGCCGGTGCCGGCCCGGCTCCGGCCGATGCGGTGAGCATGCCCGAAGTGTGGGCCGCGCTCGCCCTGCTGCCGCAGGATTCGGAGGACGTGCACACTCAACAGTTGCGGTCCGCGCTCGGTCGCATCCTCACCGAGAACGCGCGCGCCGCGCTCGGGGCGTTGGGGAACAGCACGATCCCACTGCCCGAGATGATGTCGCTGCTCATCCGCACCGGACTCGTATACCGAAGTTACGCAGCGGACTTCACCCTCAACGATCTGCATCCGAATCCGTGGGTCGGCTGCATGATCGAAATCGCCGACCTGCCGTCGCTGTACGAGCGGCGCGCCTACGTCGCCGCCGAACGCAACGAAACGTTGGACTACCTCGAGGACAAGGGCGGTGTGACGCTCATCGAGGTGTTGACTCGCGGTCGCTCCACCCAGCTCTACAGCGGTGTGTTCGACCAGCACACCGTCGCCTTCGACAGCATGCCCGAATCACAGGTCGAAGCGATCGTCGAACACGCTCGGCTCGTGCCCGGAGCAGTCCTCGACGAAGACACCCGAGTCAGCGCCGTGATCGACGCCTTCCATCAGCGCGCGACGTGGATGGCGCAAGGCTGGTCACAGGCGTTCGGATCGGCCACCGCGCGTTCACTCGACATCATCAAACGCACCCGCGGACAGATCTACCGCGAAGTGTCCGCGCGCAACGAGAAACTCGACGGTGTCAACACCACCGAGAAGCAGTGGATGCTGCTCACCCTGCAGTCCCTGACGTTTGCGGTACTCGCGCGAATGAAGGCGCACGGGATGCTTCGGCATCCACCGGTGACAGCCGACTTCGAAGAATCCTGGGCCGACATGGCCCGACTGTGCCCCGGCCTGGTGATGAGCGACCTCCTCATCGCCGACGCTCTTGTGACCCACGCCCGCTACGGCAACCTGATCGGAGAGCACTGATGGCGGAACGGCTCGACCCCCTGGCTGCCGCGCGGCAGATCGACGAAAGCTACAAGCGGTACCTCAAGACGCTGCTGGGGCCGAGCGATCCCGCGATCGCCGCAGCATTCGACACGGCGATCGACGACACGCGCCTGCTCACCAAGGGTCCGCTGCTCGAGTTGACCCCGCCGTACGCGCCGGGCAAGTCGCTTCCCGATCTCATCGCCGAGGGCATCCTGCGGCCCGGCCTCGCCGCGCTCTACGACAAACCGGCCGACCTGAACCGCCCGCTCTACCAGCATCAGGAACGCGCGATCCGCAAGGTCACCGCCGGCCGCAACATCGTGGTCAGTACCGGCACCGGCTCGGGTAAGACGGAGAGCTTCCTGCTGCCGATCATCAACTCCCTCATCGCCGAACGTGAGGCCGGCACCCTCGGGCCGGGGGTGCGCGCCCTGCTGCTCTACCCGATGAACGCGCTCGCCAACGACCAGCTCAAACGTCTGCGGCAGATGCTGAAGAACTTGCCGGACATCACCTTCGGGCGCTACACCGGAGAGACGCTGGAGTATGCGGACAAGGCCGCGAACGAATTCCGCAGCATCAATCCCGGTGAGGAACGCCTGCCCAACGAACTGCTCAGCCGCGAGGAGATGCGTGCGAAACCGCCGCAGATCCTCCTCACCAACTATGCGATGCTCGAATACCTGCTGCTCCGCCCCGCCGATATCGACCTGTTCGACGGCCCACACGCCGGGCAGTGGCGGTTCATCGCGCTCGACGAGGCACACGTCTACGACGGCGCGCAGGGCTCCGAGGTCGCACTGCTGCTGCGGCGTCTGCGGCAGCGGGTCGCACCGAACTCCTCGCTTCAGTGCATCGCGACATCCGCCTCGCTCGACGGCGAACCCGACGAGGCAATGACATTCGCCCGGAACCTCTTCCAGGCGGACTTCGAATTCGCCGCCGACGACCCCGACAGGCAGGACCTGGTCAAGCCCACCCGGCTCGAGCGCAGCGACCCCGGAACCTGGCGGATGTCCGACGACGAACTGCTCGACTGGGCACACCCCGACGCGGATCTCACCGAGCTGGCATCACGCACCGCGCACAACGATCCCGCGGAGTCGCTGCACGCGGAGAAGACGATCGTCGCGCTGCGTGCGGCACTGGCCGGAGGTCCGGTCGACGCACAGGGGCTGGGGGAGCAGCTGTGGCCCGGCGATACGCATTCCGATGACAAGCTGAAGGCGCTGGTCGCGCTGGGCTCGTCCGTCGTCGATGGTTCCGGAAATCCGGTGCTGTCGGCCCGCTACCACATGTTCGCGCGCGCCACGGAAGGCGCATTCGTCAGCTTCGGCGACGACAAACCGACCGTCCTGCTCGGCCGTCACGAGGTCGATCCGACGACCCGCCGTGCGATGTTCGAGTTCGGTACCTGCCAGCGGTGCGGGGCCGTCCACCTCGCCGGTGACGTCGACATCCGCAAGAACGGCAAGTTCTTCGTCCCCAGCGTCAAGAACGAAGCGTCCGTGAAGTGGCTGGTACTCACTGATGCGCTCGACCCCAGTATCGACGAGGACGAGGAAGCCCTCGGCGACTCGACGACGGGTGATTCCGGAATCAAGTACCTCTGCACCGGCTGCGGTCTCCTGTGCGAGCAGGACGACCTGTGCCTGACCGCTGATTGCCCGGGCGGCGTCATGCGTCAGGTGCGCGAGCATCGGGGCACGAAGAAGGTCATGAGCACGTGTACCGAGTGTGGTGCCAGTGCACGCCAACTGATCCGACGCCTGCGAACGGATGCCAACGCCGCGCCCGCCGTCGTCACCACCGCGCTGTACCAACAGCTTCCGGCCGCCACCGATCACACCGTCGAGGAGGTCGGCGAGGGACGCAAACTGCTCATGTTCTCCGACTCGCGGCAGGCGGCGGCCTTCGCGGCGCCGTATCTCGAACGGACCTACGGGCGTTTGATCGAACGCCGTTACCTGACGACCGCCCTGCAGGACCGCAAGTACGAAGACGAAGACCTCACAGTCGAAGATCTCGCGATCATCGCGCGGAAGAAGGCCGTCGCTGCGCACCACTTTCCGGAGAACGCCGGACGCGTCGCCACGGAAAAGGCGGCGAACGAATGGGTCATGGGCGAACTCATGACCATGGACCACAAGCAGTCGCTCGAGGGGCTCGGTCTGATGCGGGTGGCGATGGCGCGCAAACCGCGAGTGGCCGTACCGCGAGCATTGCTGCAGCTCGGCCTCACCGAGGGCGAAGCGTGGGACCTGCTCGACGAACTGCTCAAGACGGTCCGCCTCCAGGGTGCCGTCAACCTGCTCGACGAAGTCGACATCAAGAGTGAGCGGTTCGAACCGCGCAATATGAGGATCCGGATCACGCGAGTCGGCTCGAATCCGAAGACCAAAGTGATCTCCTGGCTGCCGAGCGGGCGGGCGGGGAGCACGAACAACCGGATGCGTTTCGTGTCCAAAGTGCTCTCGACCGTCGGCAGCGACATGGATGCGGGCAGATTCCTCGACGGCTGCTGGCGGTTCCTGCTGGACAACGGGTTCATCAAGCACGAGCCGGACAAGTTCGAATCCGATGCGTACCAGATCGCCCACACGGCGTTGGCCGTCCACAACGGCCTCGACTGCCGCTGGTTCCGGTGCGACACGTGCCGCCGAGTCACTGCGTTCACCGTGCGCGGCGTGTGCCCCAACAGCAGTTGCCCCGGCACGCTGCTGTCCTACGAGATTCCGCCGCTCGAATACGAGACCAACCACTACCGCAACATCTACCGCACGCTGAGGGCATCACCGCTGAGCGCGAAGGAACACACCGCGCAGTGGACCGCGCGGCAGGCCGCCGAGATCCAGAAGGAGTTCGTCAACGGAAAGGTCAACGTTCTGTCATGCTCGACGACCTTCGAGCTCGGCGTCGACGTCGGTGATCTGCAGGCGGTGGTGATGCGGAACATGCCGCCGAAGACCGCCAACTACGTCCAGCGCGCCGGCCGCGCTGGCCGTCGAGCGGCGTCCGCAGCTCTGGTCCTCACCTACGCGAACCGCAGCTCGCACGATCTGTCGAAGTTTCAGGAACCCGAATCGATGATTGCCGGGCAGATGCGGATTCCGTGGATTCCCATCGAGAACGAGCGAATCGGACGACGGCACGCCCATTCCGTCGCGTTGGCCGCGTACTTCCGGCACGGCTTCGACACCACCGGTGAGGCGTGGCGGGAAGCCGGCCAGTTCTTCCGGCCTGCAGCGGAGGGTGCAGATTCACCGGCCTCCCGCGTCCAGTCGTTCCTGACGCCCGTTCCCTCGGAGATGAAAGCGGATCTCGAGCGGATCCTGCCGGTCCACGTCCAGAACGAGATCGGCCTCGCGAACGACGAATGGGTCGGCTACCTCGCCGATTTGCTCGACAAGGTGCAGGGCGAGGTCGAGAACGATTTCACGGTCTTCCGTGAGCTGATCGACGAAGCGAAGAACGCCGAGCAGTTCCGCATCGCCGATCAGTTGCAGAAGACGCTGCGCACCATCGATCAGCGTCAGCTGTTGGGTTTCCTGGCGAACAAGAACATCCTGCCGAAATACGGGTTCCCCGTCGACACCGTCGAATTGCGGACGCTGCATTGCCAGGAGCCGGTGGGGCGGAACCTCGAACTGTCACGAGACCTGAGCCAGGCGATCTACGACTATGCGCCGGGCAATCAGGTCGTCGCGGGTGGCAAGGTCTGGACGTCGCGGGGTATCCACCGAGTACCCAAGCGGGAACTCGAACAGTTCGAGTACCGGGTGTGCCGGACCTGCAACCGGTTCGAAGCGGCACGAACGCTCGACGCGGGAGCGGCTTGTGGGGGATGCGAGGAGCCGTTCACCTCGATCAACAAGTTCGTGGTTCCCGAATACGGATTCGTCGCAGACCGTAAGGCGACCGATGTCGGCACGGCGCCGCCGGAACGCAAGTGGAACGGCGCCAGCTACGTCGAGGACATCGGTGATGTCGTCGACACGTTCAGCTGGAAGTCCACCGGCGGCATCACCGTCGAGGCGAAGGCTGGCGTTCGTGCACGGATGGCAGTGATCTCCGAAGGCGAAGGGGCCGGTTTCCTGCTGTGCAAGTGGTGCGGCTGGGCGACACCGCATTCCGGGCGTGTCACGAGCCGCAAGCACGAGCGCCCTGCGACGGGGCAGTCGTGTGACGGCCCGCTCGAACGCACCTCGCTGGCGCATCGCTATCAGACCGACGTCGCCGAGTTCACCTTCGGTGACGTGAACTACGACAAGGAAAGTGAGGATCGCTGGTTCTCGGTCCTCTATGCGCTCCTCGAAGGTGCGTCGAAGGTCCTCGAGATCAGCCGCGACGACGTCGACGGCACCCTGTCCTGGACCGGAGACGGTCGCCGCAGCATCGTTCTCTTCGACACCGTCCCGGCCGGTGCCGGTGCAGCGAAGAAAATCGCCGAGAACCTCGAAGCAGTTCTCGCGGGCGCAGTCGAACGGCTGAACTCGTGTGATTGTGGCGAAGAGACCTCGTGCTACGGCTGCTTGCGGACCTACCGCAATGCCCGCCACCACGACAAGCTGACGCGCGGGGGAGCACTGTCGATCTTCCGGGAGATCTCCGTCGCCGGCGGCTTGTCGGATCCGTGGAAGACGGCGTTCGAGCTCGTCGCAAGTGAAGCGCGTCCGCTCCTGTCGCAGCTCGCGGCCGAGGGTGTTTCAGCACCGGACATCGGCGTCGAGGTCGGCGACGGCTGGCTCGTCGAGATCATCTGGGAGGCTGCGAAGGTCGCGGTCGTGACCGATGAGGATGAGAACCGCGATCAGTGGCTGGCAGAGAACGACTATCGTGTCATACCTCTCGAGCGGGCATCGGCTACCGAATTGATCACGGCGTTGACCAATTCTTGAGACCCTCGGTAGGAGGCCGGTGGGAAGGTAGTCGGAATCCGGTCTTGGCCGGAGGTTGGCAATGGTCACGCAGGCGGAGTCGACGCTCCCGCAGCCGAGCGAGCTCGCGGACTGGCTCCACGACGAAGAACTCCGCTTTCGTGTTCGGCTCCGCGACGTGGACCTCATGGTGCGTGCCGACTTCGACGAATCGAAGATCCACCGCATCCAGGGGTTCTACGGTGTCGCTGCGCGGCGTCACCGCGCTGCCGGCGGCGTCATCAGGGACTTCATCGGTGAATTTCCCGCGCTGACATTGACTGCGCTTGTAGGGCATGCCGCGCTTGCGTACGACCACGGCCGATACTGGGATACGTTCTGGGCAGAGCTGGGATTGCCCAGGACGTTGGCCTTCGAGAATGCTCTTCGTGAGTCGGTGATTCCCGCAATCGACCGATTCGAGCTCGACAGGTTCCCCGATCTCCGAGGCAGGTACGTCTCGATTCTCAGTGTCCATGCGGGAATCCCGATCCATTGCCTCGGCGCTCTGGTGGATGTCGCTGCGGAGTATCTGCACAGGGGCCGTTCTGTGTCCGGCGCGGGTCTCGCCGACTGGATTTCGAGGTCGGAAACGAACCCACAGATCATGCGCCTGGCGAAGCCCGTACGGTACTTCATCGGGCACGGGGGATCGTTCGCGATCGAAGTGCTCGATCGGCTGGTCAGCGACCTGTACACCAGTTCGTACGACGACGTGCACGATGTCAGCGATCGGGGTGACGGATCCATCCCCAGAATCATCAGCGACGGGATTCGGGCCGCACTCCACGTGCATGCGCGGGGTTCCGGGCGTAGCTCAGCGCAGAGGGCCGTTCGGCGCCGCGTCGCGCCGTCGATCGCATATGCACTATTGGACGACCAGATTGTGGTGGATCTTCCCTCGACCGAGTCCGGTGATCGTGAGAGTTGGCGGATATCGGTCGACGGCGATACTCGGATCGTCACCCCCGACAGTGCATGGGGACTTGCCTGGTATGAGCGGCCACCGACACGCGTCCCAGTGTCGAAGCCGGCCCGTGAAGTTCTCGTCGAACAGCTCTCCGTGCCGTCTTCGTGGATGATGCGACTGGTCGACGCTACTGATCCGGTGCTCATCTTCGACATCAACGGTCGATGGTTGCGTCGAAAGGCTTCGCTACCAAAGGGCGAAGTCATGGTGGTGTATCCGGTCCATGCCAGACTTGTCGACGACGTGGCCGGTGTCGAGCTCGAACCGTACATTCAACTCGGTGCTCCGGGAGGCTGGCACGGTTGGCGGGCCGCTGCAGTGGACCTGTCCGACGCATTGTCGTTCCGAGTCGTGACCGATGCCAGGAAGGGGACTCTGCGCGGAGTTCGAGTAGTCGAGTCTCCCCAGTTGATTCGAAACGACCTACTTGCCGGACTGACAACCCCGACCGGGATACAGGCGTACGGTAGCCGCCCCCGGTTGGCGATCCCGGGGCGGGCAGAAGGCGACGATTGCGTATGGTTCGTGCAGATACACCGCACGGACGGATCTCCCGTCAGTGCAGCAACCTACGGAAGTGAATCCGAACCCAGGATCGTTGATCCATTCGCAGACTGCGCGGGACCGATCGCTGGAGTCTTCGAGATCGCGGTGACGGGAGCTGCCGGATCGAGCCTGCATTTCACCTCCTGTGTTCTGGAAGGTGTTGGAATCGAGCTGGATTCGTGGGTCCGCATTCCGATACCCGGAAAGGGGTTGTCTTCGGCTGCGGCCCGAATCTCGTCGGCGGCGGGAATCTCCTGTTCCTCAGTAGATCTGATGTTCTCGAGCGACGAGATACGAAGACCGGTCGAGTTCTTCGATCATGACATCGTGCACCGGCTCGTCCTCACGTATCCGCATGTCCGACTTCATATCGGGGCGAAGGGCGAACCGATACGCTGGCGGGCCTCTCCGATGGTCCTGTTGCAGCAGGATCTCGACGAAACACCTGATTTGGTGTTGAGTGTTCCGGGGTGCGATGCGCTCCGTCTGGACCTGGTGGACGGGGGTGGTCGCAGACTCAAATGGACGTGTCCGCGAAAGACGCAAGACGGCCACTTCGCAACCGATCTGCGGGCATTCGCGGATGTTGCCCGAGTAGCCCGAGAATGCCGGCTGACGGCTGTCGCCGTATCCGAGGAGCAGCAGCTCGCGCGATTCCAGATCGCCTTGATCCGTCCCGCAGGCACCTGTCACGAAGTTCGTCTGGAAGACGGGTACCTGATTTTCGAAGGATTGAGAATCGTCGACAACCTGTCTGCTCACATCTGGTGGATCTCGGCGCCCTGGGCGAGACCACTCGAGATCAGCGTGACGGAAACGAAGATGGCGCTACCGAAGGAGTGCATCAAGGCAGGCGACCTGTACGTCCAGCTGTTCGTCGCAGATCCGTGGGTGCACTACGAGGCTCCGGCCTGGCCGGACGGTACCGCGTTCAGGGTCGCGCAGCCCGGATACCGTCGGGACCGCCACAATGGCCGGGAGCGACTCTCGAAGTACCTCGTCAACGGTGGGCACGCACCGACCAGTGAGGCCACAATGCCGGAGATCTGGGCGGTGCTCGCGCGCACCTTCGACGACGACGTCGAGAATGTGCGCACCGCGCAGATGCGTCGGGACCTCCTACACGTGGTGTCGGACAACCCGCGTACAGCCTTGGAAACATTGGGCAACAGCACGATTCCGGTTGCTCAGCTGCCGGCACTGGTGGTCTGGACTGAGCTGGCGTCCAAGAGCTTCCGCGCAGATTTCACACTCAACGAGCTGCACGTGAACCCTTGGGTCGGCTGCATGGTGGAAATGTCGGACCTCCCGTCCTTGTATGCGCGGCGAGGTGAAACGCGAGTAGAACGGGCCGACACCCTGTCGTACCTGGAAGAGCACGGCAGTGAGGTTCTCATGAGCGTGCTGAGGACGGGAATGACGCCCGAGACGGCACGTCCAGAACATGAGATCGTCATCGACCTGGTGGGCCTCGGCGACGATGCACTGGAATACCTTGGCGTTGAGATCCGAAGCATTCCTGGCCCGTTCTTCAGCACCGAGTCGCGGTGGTCGGCGTTTCTCGAGGCGTTCGATTCTCGCGACGACTTGACTGTGGACGGATGTGCGCAGGGATTGGCGACCGAGGCACTCCATCTTGCCGCCGCAATCGATCAGGTCTCGTCGGGAATGGTCGGTGCGATCGGTCAGAGGTGGGCGGTTTTCGACGCTGTTGGGCACGATGCGGAATGGACCGCGATTCCGCTGTTCACCATGGTTCTGGCGGCTTGGGCTCGCCTCGAAGCACACGATGTCCTGGTTGATTCCCTCTCGCCCAGGCTCGTCGAACAGTGGGCGAAGGTTGCGGAGCACTGTCCGTCACTTGTGATCAGCGACCTATTGCACGCTGAGGCGGCCGTGGCTTTCGAACAATACGGCGACCTGGTTTCGGAATGAACTGAGGGTGCATCGACCGCCGTAGACAAGGGATGTCGATGGCGCGACAGTACGCGGGTTCACTCGAAGATGCCCAGCTCGCGCAGGAGAGATTGGAAGATCGGGGAATCGGCGCTGGAATCCTCCCCGGATGTGCTCGGCAGAGCCTTCTTCGCCTCGGGAAGGATGTCCGGGAACACCTTGAGGAGCACTTCGATCAGTTGGACCGCCATGTCGCGATCCAACTGAATCGACTGGCTGCTCTTCGGCTTCGACTGGCGGTTGTCGGAGCCGAAGGTGCTCAGATGCAGCAGGCGTTCGCCGTCGTCGATGGTCTGGTAGTAGCAGTCGACCTCACTGTCGTGACGGTTGACGCGCTGCGTGCCGGGTTCGATGGAGCGAATGATTGCCATGGCGCAGAATTGTAGCCAGCCTTACGAACTGGTTCGAACCTCAGTCCACCTCGATGTTGAAGCCGAGCGCGCCCAGGGTCCTTCCAACTGTCGCGGCGCCCCCACTGAAGTCGGATGACGTCCAGTTCGTGCCGGTAGCGTATCCGTGGGCAACGCCGGTGATCGCCTTCGAGTCGTACCGCTTGCCGTTGAGCACGAGATGATATTTCCGTGCGGGCCTGAAGTGATAGAGCTCGAGGAATTCGGTTCTGCCCAGCTTGTCGTGCTCGGCCACGGCCTGCAGAACGGATTCGCGTGTGATGTCGGTAAGTGCCACAACGGCACTCTAATCGGGCCGTTCACTGCGCCGGCATGGTGTCCGTGGTCGTGCGGATCTGCCGCAACACGACCGAAAGACAAGTAGCCGACTACTCGTGACCCGCGGGACCGATTCGCAGAAGGTTGCAGTGGCTCCCCGCCATCCGGCGAGTGAGCTTCCGCGACTCAGCAGATCTTCGAGGAGATGAGAATCGTGACATCAATTGTCGACCCGAACTCGGTATCAGACCGGGCGGCGGCACAACCACAGCAGGACGAGACATTCTTCGACCTGTTCGAACCCGATGAGTTGCACTCGCAGACAACGACGAACGAATCTTCGATCGGCTACGACCCGAGCGCAGGGAATGGTAGCGGAGCGTCCGGTGCCGGAGTACTCGAACCGGAGATCTCCGAAGGCGCGGATGAACTCGCCGACCTCGAGGCACCCGACCGGTCACGTGCCTCGAACCCCGCGCTGCACCGAAACGTCAGCGGGCGCTACCGTTCGAGCGTGGTCGGCGGGGGATTCCAGCTCGAGCTGAGAGTAGACGTGGACGGTCGTACGCCACTTCGGAAATTGAGCGGCGACTACTACGCGATCTCCGGCACCACGGTCACCTACTTCGGTTCCTGGACGGTCGACGCCGTGACGATCACGGCGGCACCGGGGCAGATCGTCATCAGGGGCACTGCGCGTACCACTTGGTCGACGACGTTCAACGTGGCGACGGTCGTTGTTCCACGCCGGACGGTGTTCCAGCCGCTGGCGTCGGCGACGCTTCGTTGGTCGACAGGCAGCGGTGCTCCTGGGGCCGCCTACGTCTGTGGACATGAATCTGCAGCGTTTCGAACGGTGGAACTGGAGCAGGACGTTGAGTCGGGTGTCGGAGCTTTCGGCAACTACCACACAGGTGCTTTGCCCAGTGGCGGGCCGGCGCGTGTGCTCAGCACCGCTGGCGCCTACCTCGAGGCAGGTATCCAGATGGTCGGAACCGGACGCAACAACACCGTCACGACACCGCAGGGCCACATCTGGAACAATGCGAGCCTGCACCATGCGATGGAAACGCACTTCTCTCGATATCGGGACGTACCGCAGTTCCGGGTGTGGTTGATGCATGCTATGAGACACGAAATCGGCACAGGTCTACGCGGAATCATGTTCGATCAGCACGGCCCGGAACGGCAGGGGTGTGCAAGCTTCTACCAAGCGATCTCGGCGCCCACCGCGGAAAACCGCCGGGAACAGCTCTACGTGAACGTTCACGAGCTCGGGCACTGTTTCAACCTGTTCCACTCCTTCCACAAGGAATTCATGGACCCGCCCGTCCCGAATCGCTTGGGGGCGCTTTCCTGGATGAACTACCCACAGAACTATCAGCCCGGAGGCTCGGCGCCGGGCGGTGCCGCCGCATTCTGGGGTGCATTTCCGTTCCAGTTCGACCCGCTCGAACTGACGCATCTGCGCCACGGCTTCCGGAACGCGGTGATCATGGGGGGCAACAAGTTCGGATCAGATGCTGCTTTCCATCACCCGAGCGGGCTCGCTCCCGGAGGAGCGGGAGCGCGTCTCGACATTCGGCCGGTACCGGCTCGTCCGGTTCTCGGAACGCCGGTCGTCGTGGAGATCCGATTGACGGCGCAGTCCGAACAACGAGTGCATGCACCCCGGCAGCTTCATCCCAAGTACGGCACCGTCGCCGTCGTGATCGACCGACCTCGCGGAGACCGGCACGTGCATCGCCCGCCGCTGACAGCGTGCGCGGAGCCGGAGCTGATCGACGTGCACGCCGGAGAGGTGGTTCCGGTGAGCGCATACATCGGGTACGACGCCGTGATCGGCCAGGTCTTCGAGGATCCGGGCACCTACCATGTTCAGGCGGTCTACACGACGCCGGCCGGAGAGGAAGTGGTCTCGCCCAGGGTGGTGATCAGGGTCGCCGCACCACGGACCCGCGAGGAGGACGACATCGCCGAACTGATGCTCGGAAGCGACGTCGGCATGGTGCTCACTCTGAAAGGGACGGACTCGGAGCATCTCGCTGCGGGAACCGAGGCGCTCGAGTCGGTACTCGCCGAACACGGTGAGAGCCCGATGGCCGTTTATGCCGAACTTGCCCTCGGTAGCAACGCGGCTCGGGAGTTCACGCGCATCGAGCCCGACAACACCATCAGCGTGAGGCCTCGCGAGATGGACCGAGCCGAGAGTCTCCTGACGGACGCGATCAGTGCATCCAAGGGCGACAAAGGACTCGACGACCTCACGCTCTTCGAGATCATGGTGCAACTTGCCGAGAGCTACGAGAGTGAGAGCGATACTGATAGCGCGGCCCGGATGCGTGACGGAGCTGTGAAACTGGCGAGGGCCAAGCAGGCACCGGCGTCCATCGTGGAAGGCCTGCGCGGATGACACCGAGGAGGTGCGGATGCACGACGAATCCGAGCACGTTCTGAAGCTCGAGATCGGGGAGGGATTCGACGATGACGACCTGAGGGTGCTGGTGGACGGTCGTGAGGTCTGGCATGGCGAGGGCCTCACGACCAACTATTCGGTGGGCCTGGCCGATGTGGTGGATGTTCCCGTCGGGACTGCCGAACAGGTCATCGTGGAAGTACAGTCTTCCGACGGTGTCGCCAGTACCTATCCGGTCGACTTCTCCGCCACCCGAGACATTCGGCTGCGGTACCGGCGCGATTCCCCTAGTGGGAGAGCGGAACTCGGCCCGGCTCCGGAGGGTCCACTGTTTTGACGAGTATCGCGTGAAGGTGGATGCGGAGCGGCCACGTTCGGAGTTGCCTCGATTCGAGCCTGCGCGAAAGCAATCGGGTAGAACGCTACTCGTGACTGCCGCGGGTAGCCGCGTGAGAATCGTGTCACCAGATTCTCACTGATGCGGCAAGGATGTAAGAACATGTCCAAGAACATCATCTACTGTGCGGACGGTACGTGGAACTCGGGGGATCGTACGAACACGAACGTCCACCGCTTCTACACGGCGTTGGTATCGGATTCACGCCAGGCCAAACTGTACGACCCTGGTGTCGGCTCTGCAGGGGGATTCTTCGCACGCTTGCGGGGCGGAGCGTTCGGCGAAGGCCTCATCGAAAATGTCCGAGAAGGCTATGAGCGCATCGCTGGAGTCTACGAGGAGGGCGATCGACTCTTCCTCGTCGGATTCAGTCGAGGTGCGTACACCGCACGAAGCCTCGGCGGGATGATCGCATACTGCGGGCTGCCATCCCGTCGTCCGACCTGCCGTTTCGTCGATCAGGCATTCCATGCGTACCGCAACCGGGACCGCATGGAGAAGAAGTGGGCGGATCCTCCCGACGAAGCCCGCGTGGTCGACGGGACGATCGCGATGATCGGTGTATGGGATACGGTCGGGACCCTCGGAATCCCGGGCGCGATCTTCGGTCGGCTGGACAGGAAGGCGTACGGCTTCCTCGACACGCGACTGCACCGCAACGTGGAGGCCGGGTACCACGCGCTTTCCCTCGACGAAAAGCGCCGACAGTTCCCTCCGACGCTGTGGGAAGGTGCGCCGGTGAACGGCCAGACCATCGAACAGGTGTGGTTCGGGGGAGTGCACTGCGACGTCGGAGGCGGATTCCACTCGACCTCGTTGGCCGACATCACCTTGGCGTGGATGTTGTCCAACGCCGAGAAGCACGGTGTCGAAATTGACCGAACTGTCGCGGCGACCTACCCTGCGTTGTTACTGGATCGGACGGCGGCACTCGGACCGGTCAATAGGTCGTGGAATCCGTTGTGGGGCTTTCCTCATCGCCGCTCTGTAGGTAACAATGCACTCGTAGCAAATTCGGTGGCCTATCGTGTGACCGAGCGATCTCGATACTCACCGCCGTTGTCGGTGGACAGGAAACCGCGACGCTTGGCGACGTCGTACAGGCTCGCATCGGTGGTGCGTGCATAGTCCCGTCGGCTGATCGCGCCGGTACCCACCGTGTCGACATCGACGACAGGGCGTTCGATGTTCACACGGGCTCGACCCGCAGTTGTCGTGTTCGGCGGCGAGGACGAAACCCTATGTCACCCAAGGTTCCGACCGGTGAAGCCGGTCTGCTCCGTCGAGGAGTAGGTCGAGGGCGAATCGAAATTCGAAGTCTTCGTCGCACCCTTCGACGAGTCGGGCGGGGTCACCGGCGGTGGCGGCGCCGGCTACGGCGGCGATGGCGGGGAACCGTGTGACGAACGCTGCGAGTGCCTCCGGGTCGGGGGCGGTGGGGCGGTCCGTGTCGTCGGCCGGTGGGTTGAACATTTCGGGACTGAACCCCCAGACGCGGTTTCCGATGGCGTGCATGACGTGGTGTGTCAATTGCGGTGACAGTCCGCCGCGAAGGAATGCTGCGGTGACGGCGTCGAGGTGGCCGAGCACGGTGACGGTTCTGCGGGTGCGGGATTCGATGGCCTGGCGGGCCCACGGGTGGAGTAGGACGACGCGGCGCGCTTCGAGTATTCGGTCTCGGACTTCGTCGCGCCAGGGGAGTTCGGTTCGGGGTGGTGCGAATTCGTCGATGACGACGTCGACCATGCCGTCGAGGAGGTCGTCTTTGTCCGTGACGTGTTTGTAGAGCGCCATCGGTGCGACGCCGAGTGTGCCGGCGAGTCGGCGCATGCTCAGGGTGGGAAGGCCGATCGAATCGGCGAGGTCGACGGCGCCGCGCAGGACTCGTTGCCGGTTGAGTCGTTCCCGACGGCCGGGCTCACCGTGAGGTGTCGGCGGCACGTTGTTCTCCCCTTCCGATTGACAGGAGTACAGCGTATCCCTACCGTTCGTCACGAAAGGTGTACATCGTACTCCTTCGTGATCGGAGGATTCATGACCACCAACACCGCCATACCGCCCCGACTCGTCGGGCACGCCCGCGCCGCCGGCATCCTCTACCTGGTCACCCACGTCACCTCCGTCGTCGCGGTCGCCCTGTACGCGCCGTTGCGCGAGCAACCCGGCAGCGTCGCGGCCGGTGGGGGACCGGCCGTCACCGTCGCGGGGCTCCTCGACGTGGTGCTGGCACTGGCAGTCGTCGGCACCTCGATCGCGCTGTACCCGATCGTCAGGCGCACCGCCGAAAGCCTCGCCGTCGGATACGTCGCGCTGCGCACACTCGAGGCCGGTGTCATCCTCGTCGGCGTTGTCGCAGGGTTGGCGGTGCTGACCCTCGACGTGACTGCGGCGACTGCGCTACCGGGCGCCCCGGACTCGGCGGCCGGCGCCGCACAGTCCGCTGCTGCCGTCCACGGGTGGACCTTCCTCGTCGGTCCGGGGCTGATCTGTCCGGTCAACACGCTGGTCCTGGCGTTCGCGCTGCGGCGATCCGGTCTCGTTCCGCGATGGATCACGACGCTCGGGCTGGTCGGCGCCCCACTCGTCTTCGCGCTCAATATTGCGGTCGCCGTCACCGATCGGGGGTTCTATCCCATGTCCACGGTGGCCGCGGAGTATCCGGTGCTCGGGATTCTGGTCGCCCCGATCTTCCTGTGGGAGATCAGCCTGGCGGTCTATCTGCTCGCGTGGTCCGGTCGGGACCGTGGCAACCTCACCCGTCGGCCGGCATCGATCCCCGGATCCGATCGACAACGGCGAACCCAGGTCGAATCGCCCGTATGACACGCCTGCCACCACAGCGGCACGCGCTCAACGGTTTACAGCACTCCACGAGGATCGGTCAGTACCTGCCGCACAGATCGACATCACCGTGCGTGTCGTATCCGGAACACCCGCTTCGCGATTGTCATGTCGCGCTCGGAAACATCGACAGTCAACAGGTTCAGTGGCGGGCGGAACCGTTCCACCGTCACAGAATGCGGCCGGCTGAACTCACGCAGTGCGCCTGCACCGTGGATCCTGCCGAACCCGGACTCGCCGACGCCACCGAACGGAAGGGACGGGACTGTCCCGACGCCGCCGACACCGTTGACGGACGCCGCGCCGCTACGGATTCGTCGTGCTGTCTGCAGTCCGAACTTCTTGTTGCGGCTGAACACCGACACACCCAGTTCGCCATCCGGGGTAGGCAGGCAAGGTTTCGGGTGGCGTTTCCGAGATAATGTGCAGGACAACATCTGTCGACGAATCGGGTGCATATTCGTGTCCCCGGTTGCGGCACGATGCGGCCTGATCGATGTCATGCGGGCCATCGAATCGAATGCTCCAGCCGACGAAGGCATCGAACGTGGGGTACTCCCATCGCGGGCGGTCGGCTTCCTCACCGACGGATTCCGGTGAGCGGCTCGGCCGTTGCGCGATCGATGAGGGCACGTTGGTATTCAGTCGTTCGAAGGTCAGTGCCGCGTCGCCGACGGTGCGGTGGAACAAGCCGTCCGGCTGCAGGCTCGCGATGTTGGAGAGTTGTTGGCACGTGTACGTACTCGGGCGCTGCTTCGGAGACGTATATGGCATAGAAGTTTTGGGTGTCTCGATCGATCGTACGTGCGCAACCCGGGTAACTTTCCGAGACCGGGTGAAACAGTGCTATTTGGTGGGTTTCGATTGCGGCGCGGACGAGAGTTGCTTCCGGTCCGAGTAGTTCGATTCCGGAGCCCTGATTCCCGATGTAGCTAGGTATTCATGGCATGGTGGTGTCAACATCGCTTCCGATCGGAAGATGACGTGGTGACACGGAACCCCGGAGACGGTTGAATAGGAATTCACCACCCTGGATATGCAGGCAAGGTCTCGGGAGGGTCGTCGGTAACGATGCGCGTGACGCCTTCCGGTTCTTCACCGATGAACTGGCGTGCCCACTCGCGGCAAGCGCGATCGTGATCGCTGTCGACGGGGCCGTTGAAAATGACATTCCATCCGACGAAAGCGTCACGGCCGGGCGCTTGCCAGTGTGGTCGTCCGGCTTCGTCCACCGTGGGTGTTGCTGCGGAGGTTCCCGGTGAGCTCGAGCTTGTTGCGGGCGCATATTCTTCGCGTCGTTCCATGGTGAGAGAAACTTCAGAGTTTCCACCCGTGATTGTTTGGCGGAATTTTCCGTCGGGTTGTCGACTGGCGATTCCCGACAGTTGTTGGCAGGTGTATGCAATGAAGCCGTTGTCGGTAGGTTCAATATTTCTGATGCGACGGTAGCCGGTTCCGTATTCCCATGCAGATTGGGTGGTGTACCGGTTGTAGAAATCTCTCGTCTCTTGGTCGATCGCGCGTGCGTAGCCGGGGTAGCTGTCGGAGATCGGACTGCCCAGGGTGATGTGGTGGGCTTCGAGGGCGGCTCGGATGACGGTGGCTTCTTCGCCGAAGAGGTCGATCCCGGATTCGGCGGACCAGATGATGGTGGCGTTGCGGATGTTATCGGGGACTTGATACTTGCTCGGGCTTATTGGTGCTGGAGGGACCGACGCCTCTGGGTTGGACTCTTGCTGGCGAGAGGGTTGGTCATTCGCGCTGCACGAGGTCAGGCTGCAGGCGAGTAGCAGGAGCCCAGCAATTAGTGGTGCCCGACGCCTTAGGTGTTCCATGTGCTCATCTCCCCGGAACTCTTGTTCTCTCGAATTCTCGAGGTGAATGCATCTTGATTGTCCGAACGTCCGAAAACGGCAACGTTGTATGCATCGAAGGCGCTCTGATGTTGATGGATGTATTCATCTGCGCTTCGAATGCCAGCATGATCGAGCCGGTCAGGCAATTCCTTGAGGATTACGTGCCTGACGTTCGGATCGAATCTGTCACTGAATGAATCGTTCTTGGGGGACAGATCAAGGAGTTCCGCGTATGGGATAAGAGAATTGTCATGCAAGGCTTCCTCGGGAACCCAATCGTAGCTTTTCGGATCGGATTCTACGACTTCGGTCAATAGGTTGTATCTGATTTCATTCGGCATTATCGATGCTGAGCCTGGGACCCCTCCGGTGGGAGTGCTGAGATCGCTCCCATTCAAGCGGATCCTCGCCTGTGGTGATTCTCGAAACTCATCAGTGAGGCTCCCGTCCGCGTCGATTATTCCACTCGCGGAAAACGAGCCGGCCGTGTAGATTGCGCCGGGTACAGCAATGCCCCACGGCGGAGGCAGGAACCCTGCACCTGTGGCGAGGATCGCTTGGCTTGCACCGAAATATCCGGCACGCGCCTCTGCCCGTTCGTTCTTCCGTTCGTCGGTGTCGTTCAGTCGGTCGCCGAGTTCTGCATCCAGTCCACCTTCGACGACGGCGCGCAGTCGTCCGGATGTCTCGCCCATCATCGTTTCCGTGGGGTTTCGTGCGAACGCGCGATCGATCTCGGTGGCGGTGGCGAGGGCGTGTCCGCTGATGAGCATTCCCGCTCGAGGATCGCTGTCGAGGAGCGAGAATACGCGGGTCGCTTCGATAGGTCCGAGTTGTCCGAAGTTCGACGTGCTCGACATGAGGCGTTCGTCGGTGACCATATCGATGACATACGGGGACAATGCGCCGGCCATCGATTGCGTCAACGCCGGATTCACCTCGCCGAGTGAGGACTTCCCGTCGCCGACTCCCGGAATGTTCATCAGCCTGTCGTAGGGATTGGTATTGCTGCTGTCGATGAGCCCCAGTTCGGTCGCGGATCCCGAGGATGAGATCACGCGCGCAAGTGCGTAGGCGGCTTCACCGGCACGATCGGCGCGAGTGGTGTCGGCCGGATCGGTGACGACCGCATCGTTGGCAATCCAATCAACCATGCGACCGAGCGTCGCGCCGTCGTCAGCCCACTCGTGCTCGAACAACGGCATCAGCGTTTGAGCGTTGTCGGCTGCGGTGAGCAGTTCGTAGGATGCGTTCTCGTTCCGTACGCCGATATCCAGGAGATGTTCGGCCACGGAATCGAACGCGAACTGGACGTGTTCGTCCACCGCCGGTACGAAGTCGACCATGCGAGAAGCAGTGCGATCGAGAGCATCGGCGAACTCGGTGCCGGGTACGAAGCCGGGGTTGGCTTCGCTGATGAACCGTGCGAATTCAGGCAGGCGTCCACCGACTGCATCGACGATGTGAGCGTACGACTGCGATACCTCAGAAGAGGGATCGGCTGCACGGGAAAGTGATTCGGTCAGGTCTGCGGGGAGGAACCGGATCCCTCCAGCGCTCGTACCATCTCCCACATTCTCGTTCGAGACCATGAGTAGGCCGTTGGCAAGCGCATCGAGACGAGCGGCGGCACCGGCCTCACCCGATTCTTCTTGTGCACGCAGGGCGGCGGCGATGTCGAGTACACCGTGGGTGCCGGCTTCCCGGTAGAACTCGCGTAGATAGCTCAGTGCGAGTGACGGCACGGTGTCAACGGCCTCGCCGCGGGCAAGCGCGTCCAACTGCGAAGGAGAGAGCCCTGCAGCAATCAGGATTCCGCCGATACGCTGGTACCCCCCGCGTGCCAGATTCCCGGTGCGCGCTGCGATGCCGTCTGCGGTTGCATCGGCTGTGGCGAGGCTTTCGTAGCCGGCGAGAATGCTCGGATCGAGGCCCGAATCGCGCCGCACCTTTGCGAATGCCTCGGTGACAGCAGCGGCAGCGGCGGAATCCGAGGACCCCACCTGAAACAGATCAGCGGTGATGACTCGAGTCAGGATGTCGGCACGCCGACGCAGTGCGACCATCTGGACGATGACTGTCGACCAGCCGGTTTGTGTCGCGTCGTAGAGGACAGGTGGAGGTGGTGCCACGGTGCCGTCTTCGTCAACGGAGAACCCTGAATCGGTTGCGCTTCGGATATGGTTCACGGCTGTTGTGACTGCGTCCTGTAAGCGAGTCGCGTGGATCGAAATCGCTCCGGCGGCATCGGCGATGGCCGTCGTGAGGGTTCGGCCGGGATGGAGAACGTCGTGGACGTGGGTGCGCATCGCATCGCCGGCACCTTCACTCCAGAACATGGAGGACTCCGTCGTCGCGTTGCTTGCGACGGTTAAATGTTCGTCCAGTGACCTGGCGGTACTATCCCATTCCTCGGCCAAGGTTCGGAGCGCATCGGGAGACCACGAGAGCACCTGGGAAACTGTGGGAGTCACCGCAGCGTGGATCCGTCGACTGCGACGAGTTCGGCCACGGCGTCGTCGACAGGGGCTTCACGGATGTCGGTGCCGGCCGTGAGCCGCTCTCTGGTTCCGGCGAGGTTGTCCGCACATTTCTGCAATATGGTGGGCGCCATCAGTGCGTGTGCTGTCACCGTCGTCGCGATCGAGGAGTCCGGTACCTGCCCGGATACGAACTTGCCCACTGATCCAGTGTCGACATACATGTGCCTCCCCCGATGCCGTCCGGCCCCCTGCCGATGATCGGCTATGGTAGCCGAGTCATTTGGGGGAGTGCGATTTCAGGGGGCGCTGTGCATTTCGATTCGTCCGTTCCAGGGAAGCATTCCGGCGGCTCGTTGTCCGGGCAACTCGACGAGCTTCTTTCGGTGCTGACGAGCGCCACCGCGTCCGCGAACAGTGCGATGGTCTCGGTGCGTGTGGGTGCCGACGGGGCGATGCAGGACCTACGGATCGACGATCGAGCGTTGCAGACCAACGGAGCGATATTGGCCGCACACATCCTGGAGGTGGCAGGGCGCGCACAGGCGGAGTTGCGGGAGCTGCTCCGTGCGGAGGACGCGCGGATTCGAGCAGATCCGCGAATTGCAGGTGTTGTTGCCGCGATGTCGGATGCGGTCGATGAACCCCGTCCGCCGGGTCGACCGGCACCTCGCGAAACGGAATGCGACGACTATGTGCGCCCGACGTCCTATCTGCAATCCCCAGTCGCGCGATACCGGTCCTGATCGGGCGTCCTGCTATCGCGTCAACCCGAGCTCGATGGCCGCAAGCCCGGCCTGGGTGCGGTTGTGGACGCAGAGTTTGGTGTAGAGATGCTCGACGTGGTTGCGTGCCGTCTTGGGGGTGATGTGCAGTTCGGCGGCGATTTGCCGATTCGACTGGCCAAAGGCGACGAGCCTCAGCACCTCCACTTCACGTCCGGTCAACCCGGCCGGCCAGGGCGCCCGCCGCGTGGTTCGGTGCCCGGCTGCGGCCAGCACGGCCTCGACCGCTTCGGTGTCGAACCGTCCGGCCTTCGCGTCGCGGCGCATCCGCGCGGCCGCGTCGCCGGCGGTGAGTGCCGGCCGGTGCGGCCGGGGCTCACGGAGTCGCTGATAGGTTTCCGCGGCGGCGAGTATCCGCGCAGGGGCACTCAGGTCCGGGCCGCGCAGTCCGTTGGGATAGCCGGAACCGTCGAGTCGTTCACGATGCGTCTGGGCCAGCGCCACAACCGATTCCACACCGCCGACGCGACTGAGAATTCTTCCCGTCAGATACGGATACAGCCGCACCCGCTCCCATTCCGCGGTGGTGAGCGGCCCGGGCTTCTCCCAGATCTGGTTGGGCACACCCATCCGTCCCAGGCCGTGCACCAGGCCGGCCCGGTAGAGAGCGTCGACGTCCGCACCGGGCAGCCCACGGTGCCGGCCCGCGGCTGCCGCCAGATCGGCTACCTGTCTCGAATGACCGAGCAGGAACGGACATTTGAAGTCGACAAAATCGGTCATCGCCCGCAGCATGTCGTCCAGCTCGGGGCCGCGCACAATGCGATTCCCATCCGGAGTCTGCGCCAGTGCCGCCGACCACACATCCTGCTCGAGCACACCGGCGGTGATCTCGGCCGCCGCGTCGTCGAACACCCGCACCACAGCAGGACAGAACTGGGTTCCGTTGCGGGCCTGTGCCACCGCGACCGCATTCGCCGTGCCGCCGAGTCGCAGATGCACTTCGACGACGTCGGCCAGATGCACGATGTGCATCTCCACCGGAATCGCGTCGCCGCGTACCCCGGCCGGCAGCCCGCCACCGTCCCACCGTTCGAAGGTGAACGCCAGCATCGCCCCGACCCGAGGATCGAGCCCGATGTGGTCGGAGAGTGCGCTCGCGGACCCGCAGTGGGACCGGATGAGCTCGGACATCTGCCGGCGCGCCGTGAACAGGAACACGGCGACCCGGAGGCTGCGTTCGGCCTGGGGAAGCCCACGCCCGGCATGACCGAGTAGCAGACGCAGGAACGGCAGCCCGGTCATGTCCACCGAATAGGTGTCGGCGCGGAAGGCGATGTCGTCGCCGAACATGCGTGCCAGTTCGTGTGAGTCGGCATGGCAGCCGATCCAGGCGACCAGATTCGCGTAGAACACCACGCCCCGCTGGTCGGCGCTCAACCCCATCCGGTCGGCGATGCGTGTGGCGATCAGCGCCGACCGCAGCATGTGCTCCATCGGTTGACCGAGACCGAGGTCGATCGCGAGAGACAGTGCGGCGACCAGTTCGGCTCGCCGTGGACCGTCCCTCCCGGACACCATCAACCCAGTGTCCTCGCACTTCGGTGTCCTCGCACTTCGGTGTCCTCGCACTTCGGTGACCTGGCAGGAATCCGTGCGCGGAAGATGAGGCGTCGGCCCCATGACGGTGCGGCGCGCGCGGCGCACGATCGATCTACCAGCAATTCTGGGAGGACGATCATGACCACCACCCCGCAGTCGGCCGCGCAGCGGTCCTGTGACCTGCCCGATGTCTCCGGAGAACGATTCGCCGGTTACGCGGTGATCGGCGCCCCGTTCGCGAGCGGTCACTATCTCGCACTGCGCAGATTCCCCGCCAACTCCATCGGCGCCGGCTACACGTCCGTCTGGCACCGCGATCCGGGCGGCGCCTGGACCGTGTACAGCGACGTCCCGCCCGAACTGAACTGCCCCCGGTTCCTGGGCCACGCATTGAGCCGCACCGAACAGACCGATGTTCGCGCCGAATGGACCGGCCCGGCCGATCTGCACGTCAGCGCCGGTGGCGAACTCGACTGGGACCTGCACCTGACCACATCACCGGCGACGACGCTCATGAACGTCACGGGCAAGCTCATGCCGGACGCGCTGTGGCACAGTCCCGCGGTGTTGGCGGCGATGGGGCGCGTCGCGGGCCCGGTGCTCGGTGTCGGGAAGGTCCGGCTCGGCGGGCATGTGCCGAACGGCCAGTGGTTCCGGGCCAACCCGCGCGAGTTGTGGGTGGCACACACCGTGCGCGCGGCGGTCGGCGGGTCCGATCTCGGCCCGGACGGTCCACTGCCGACGCAGGCCGCATTCGGCGACTTCTGGTTGCCGCAACGCGCGTTGTTCGCGACGGTGCAGGCGTGGTTCGAGCCGTTCGACGCCCGACGTCATTTCGCGGCGCGTCCCCACGCGGAACGCTCGGCCGGCGACCGATGATCCGCGAACGCTCCCCTCGGGTCGAGACATCGACGGTCCGGCCGCATACTGGTGGGATCACTCGACCCGGAGGGAGGCATGTTGGCGACGGTTGGCGAACTTGTCGATCGCGCCGGCCTGCGTTCGCTCACACCCGCTGCGCTGCAGCAGGCACGGTCGAGCACGGTGACCGCGGTGGTGGAGTTCGATCCTGCCGGTCCGGTCGGCCTCACCCGCAATGGCCTTGTCCACATCTCGTCCTCGGTGTGGACGAATCATCGCTCGCCCGAATCGCTTCCGGTGGAGTTGAAATCGGCGGGCGCGGTCGGTGCCGTCGTGGACAACGACGACTTCGATATGCCCCCGGCGTTCGTCGCCGAGTGTGTGCGAGTGTCGCTTCCGGTACTGGTGTTGCCGACGGGTGTCGCGGCGTCCACGCTGCGTGAGCGGCTGTCACCTCGGGTGGGTGAGTCGGTGGCGGTATCCGATGTGACGGGAATACGAGAGCTCATCGACGGTTTCGTCGGGTCCGGTTCGGTCCGCGGTTGGATTGTCCTGCCGGGCTGCGTGATCAACGGGACCTCGGCCGGCGAGGTCCCGGGCACGGTGCTGGCGCAGCCCGCTGTTCTCCCCGATCGGATACCGGCCGCCGCAGCGGCGATCCACGTCCGGCTACCGTCGACCAGACGGTCGCTCATCCTCACCGATCCGGCACGCGGACAGTGGGATACACGCCGGGTGGTGCAGCTCGCGGAACAGATCGACGCACGGATATACGCGCTCGACACGATGCGGGCGGCGCGTCGCCCGGCCGAGCATGCGCTGATCCGCGAGTTGATCCAGGCGGCCGTCCCGTCGGCGGCGCTCGGCCCGTGGGCGAATTCACTCGGGTTGGAATCGGGTAGCCGGATCCGGGCGCTGGCGGTGGTGTTGCCGGACACCGCGCCGGTCTCGGCCGAGGCCGTCGCGGACGCGTTGCCCGACCTGGGCGTGCGCGCAGGCGTCACCTGTGTCGCGGGGGCGCACGAGAACATCGCCTATGCGCTGCTGACCATCGACGGCGAAACGGAATCCGGCGCGTTCGACGGGTATGTCGACATGTTCACCCGACTGTTCGCCGAACGCGGCGCTGGTGCACTGTCGGTCGGCACCAGTTCGTGCGTGTTCCACAGCGGCGACGACCTCGTCCGCGTGCTGATCGACGCCCGGTTGATGGCCGACCGGCACCGACGCGCCGCGACCAGCGAATCCACGGTGGTGCCGCTGCCGGTGCCGTTGGCAGCGACCCTGCTCGGCACGGAACCGGGGCTCGCGGCGTCACTCGATGCCGCGCTGCTCGAACCCCTCGCCGACTACGACGCACAGAAGAAGTCGAGCTATCTCGAGACGTTGCGGACGTTCTTCGCGACGGACGGGAATGCGGCGGCGACCGCGTCCCTCCTGGGCATTCACATCAACACCCTCCGGTATCGGCTGACCCGCATCGAACGGTTGACGGGCCGCGGCCTGCACACCATCGCTGATCGCGCCGACTTCTACATCGCCCTCGCGTTGCGTGAATCATTCGGACCGGGCGAGGGGGACGTGCCCCGACCACCACGGTTGCGGTAGCCGAGGCGAGAATTCTGCGACGACGTCGTAGTCGCCGCCGGATGCCCGGCCGACGTAGGTCGGGTGCGCGCTGTAGTGGTCGCCGCGGAAGTAGAACGGCAGCCCTTCGGGGTTCCCGTCGAATCGGACGCACCGCAGGGCCGCCGACAATTCCGGGGCATCCGTCGACCCGGCGTGGTCGGCGGCGAGACCGACCGCGTGCACCGCGTTGTACGCGCCGACCTGCGCGCTGTGGGTGCGTCGTTGACCGCGCACATCGAACAGCGACCGTCGGTACGCCCGGTTGGTGGCCGAGTCGAGCCGGGCGAAGTACGTTCCGGCCATGTAGTGCCCGTCGCTGACCTGCGTCGGCATGCGTGCGAGGTCGATCGCGGTGGTGACGGTCGCGGCGATCGGCAACGAGTCCGATGTGTATCCGGCACTGTGGAATTGGGTGTAGAAGGCGGACGTCGAATCCGAGCCGACCACAGTGCAGACGACCACGGACGGGCCGGTGGCCGCGATGTCGTCGAGGATGTCGTCGAACCGGTTTTCGCCGAGCGGCACGTACCGATCGGCGACGATCTCGAGGTCGTGCGGCCCCGCGAGCCGCCGGATCGCCTCACCGAGCACCCGCGGATAGATGTAGTCGGAGCCGAGCAGATAGAGGCGGCGACCGAGGGTGCTCGCGATCCAGCCGACATAGTCGGCGAGGTACTGGTTGGGTGCCGCGCCGCAGTAGAACACCCGCGGATCCTGTTCCTCGCCCTCGAAATACGTCGGATACATCAGCAACGTCCGATGGGCATGGATCGCGGGTCGCATCGCAACCCGAGCGGCGGAGGTGTAGCCACCGACGACGACGTCGACGTGGTCGTCGCGGCACAACCGGTCGACGCCGCGCGCCGTCGACGCCACCTCGGAGCGGCCGTCGACGACGGCGACGGCCAGTTCGTCCCCGAGAACTCCACCCCGCGAGTTGATTTCCTGGACGGCGGTGAGTGCGCCGTCGAGAATGGAGCGCTCCATCTCGGCGTGCGGCCCGCTCAGTGAGTACACCAACCCGATCTTCACGCCTCGCTCCTCCCCGATGGACGACACCGTCCTGCGGCTGCTGCGCCGTCCGAATCACTCTACGGTCTGCCCGGATCGCGCACACGGCGGCGCCGGCCGGTGCGCGGGCCGGGGTGAATGCCGTTGCGTTTCGGTGACCGCGTGTTGCCGCCGGATGTCCGACACGTGGACGTTACGCGAGCCGGAACCGGATACGTGCAGGTGGGAGACTTGATCGTGCGGTGGACCTGTGGGTTCGTCCAACTCCGGAGCATCGGGTGTCGGTACCCCGGCCAATTGTTCCGCGGGTCCGCAGACGGTTTCGTTGGCGTCGGACACAGACACACCCGAGGAGGGCCAGAACATGACCGAAGCCATCAGCCGACCGGGACGGATCCGTACCGCTGTCGACATCGGTGGAACCTTCACCGATGTGTTCGTCCAGCAGGAGGACGGGCGGATCATCACCGCGAAATACCCCACCCAATCCGATCCGATCGAAGGCGTCCTGGCGGGCATGGCGCAGGCGGGGGTGGACTGGGCGGACGTCGAGTTCTTCTCGCACGGAACCACAATCGCCACCAACGCGCTCATCACTCGTAAATTCCCGAAGGTCGCGCTGGTCACCACCGAGGGGTTCCGGGACGTCATCGAGATCCGCCGCGGCGACCGCGAGTCGTGGGACCCGTACGAGGAGGTGGCGCCGCCGTTCGTGCCGCGCCGGCACCGACTCACCGTGAGCGAACGTATCGGATACGACGGCGAGATCCTCGAACCGCTCGACGAAACGCAGGCGCGGGACGTCGCACGGATCCTGCGCCGCCGCGGAATCGAAACCGTCGCTGTCTGTTTCGTCAACTCGTTCACCAACCCGGTCCACGAGAACCGGATGGCGGAGATCCTCGCCGAGGAACTGCCGGATGTCGCGATCACGACGTCGAGCGATGTTCACCCCGAAATCTTCGAGTACGAACGGTTTTCCACGACGGTCGCGAACGCGGCGCTGGTGCCGATCATCGGCCCGTACGCCCGCACCCTCGAATCCCGGCTCGAGGAGAACGGCTACGCGAACGACGTGCTGCTGCTGCACTCGGGTGGCGGCGTGATGACCCCGACGATGGCGGAACGCTACGGTGCACGCCTGGCCGCCTCCGGTATCGCCGCCGGTGCCATCGCGAGCCGGCACATCGCCCGCATGTGCGGATTCGAGAATTCCATCGGATTCGACATGGGCGGCACCTCCACCGACGTGTCGCTCACCGACAACGGGGTGCTCGGCACCACCAACATGTGGAGTGTCGAATTCGGGTATCCCATCTGCTTCCCCAGCATCGAGGTGCTCACCATCGGTGCGGGCGGCGGCTCGATCGCGTGGCTCGACGATGCGGGATCACTGCGCAACGGCCCGCAGTCGGCGGGCTCGGAGCCGGGACCGGCCTGCTACAACGGCGGCGGCGACGCCGCGACCAACACGGACGCCAATCTCATCCTCGGCACCGTCGGCAAGAAACTCGCTGGGGGAGTCAAGGAACTCGATGCCTCGCTGGCGTGGTCGGCCGTCGAGAAGGTCGCCGAACCGCTGGGGCTGGACGTCGAATCCGCGGCCCAGTCGATCATCAAGGTCGCCAACGCCAACATGGCCGATGCGATCCGCCTCATCTCCATCCGCAAGGGCCACGATCCGCGCGACTTCGCGCTCGTCGGGTTCGGTGGCGCCGGCCCCCTGCACGCCGCCTACCTGGCGAAGGACCTCGGTATCCCGACCGTGATCATTCCGCCGCACCCGGGGGTGACGTCGGCGATGGGCTGCATGCTCGTCGACATCCAGCACGACCTCACCAAGATGTACCTGGCGGACTCGGCCGAGGCGGACCTCGATCATCTCGCCGCGTCGTTCCGTGAACTCGAACAGCAGGGCCGCGAACGGCTCACCGCCGAACACGTCGACGACGCGGACATGATCTTCGAGTACTACCTCGACATGCGGTACCTGGGTCAGTGGCGCGCCATCGCCGTGCCGGTGACGGTGCCGCTCGACAACCTGGACGAGGTCGTCGCGACGTTCCACGCCACCCATCTGAAAGAACACAACTTCGCGGCGGAGGACGCCGGGGTGGAGATCTACCGGGTGCTGGTGCGGGCGATCGGGCTCACGCCGCGCCGGGAGGTGCAGCCGGCCGAGCTGATCGACCCGGCCACGTTCGTGCCGGAGCCGGTCGAGGTGCGGTCGGTGCTGTTCCCCGACGAAGTGGATCGGGTCGGCACCCCCGTCTACGACCGGACGAGCCTGCCCGCGGGAGCGGTCCTCGCGGGGCCGTGCATCGTCGACCAATTGGACTCGACCACCGTTGTCCCGCCGCGGACCACCGCGCGCGTCGACGAGTGGGGAAATCTCATCCTCGAACAGTCCGCATGAACAGCGTTACGCCACTATCGAATTCGCATGAGGAAGTGAAGACATGGCTACATCATTGGATCCGGTGACCTTCGAGGTCCTCAAGAACGCGTTCATCAACACCGTCGATCAGATGGCCGAGCAGATCCTGCGGACCTGCTACTCGTTCGTCATCTACTCGCGTGACTTCTCCTCGGCCATCTGCGATCCCGAGGGCAACACGGTCATGCAGGGCACCGGCGACATCGCCGCGCACGTCGGCACCCTGCACTACACGGCGAAAGCGGTGATCCGCCAGTTCGCCGGCGACATCCACCCCGGCGACGTCTTCGTCATCAACGATGTCTACGAAGGCGGCAGCCACTTCAACGACACCCGCATCATCCGGCCCATCTACTACCAGGGTGAACTCCTCGGATACGCCCAGGCGAACGGGCATTGGGCCGACGTGGGCGGCGCGACACCGGGCTCGTTCAACGTCAAGGCGCTCGACCACATGGGTGAGGGCCTGCGGATCCCGCCGACCCGCCTCTGGAGCAAGGACCAGTTCCTCGAGGACGTCGCCTACCTGATCGCGAAGAACACGCGCAATCCCCGCGACATCATCGGGGACATGCAGGCGCAGGCCGAGGCCACCCGCGTCGCGGAACGCGAAATTCAGCGCCTGTGCGACAAGTACGGGGTGGAGACCATCAAGACGGCGATGGCCGAGGTGCAGGACTACGTCGAGGACCTGACCCGCGCGAAGATCGCGGAGCTGCCCGACGGCGTCTGGTACACCGAGGACTACATCGATCAGGACCCCGCGCTCGGGGAAGGCCTGATCCCTGTCACGATGAAGATGACCATCGCCGGCGACACGGTGCACTACGACCTCAGTGGATCGCACCCGTCGATCTCCTCGATGCTCAACGCCGGCTTCGGTGGTTCGTTCGCGGGAATCGTTGCGGGAACGAAGATGCAGTTCCCGGACATCCCGTTGAACTCGGGCTTCTACCGGGTCGTCACCGCGGATCTCGGACCGGTCGGGTCGGTGGTGAACGCGGATTGGCCGTCCCCGTGCGCCGGATTCTGTTCGGGGCCGTTCGAGAAGATCATGAGTTCGGTGTTCGAGATCTGGTCCGACATCCTGCCCGACCGGGCGATGGCCTGTACGTTCAACCTCGAATACCTGCTGGTGGGTGGTCGCGACGGCCGCGAGAACGGCAACCCGAACTTCATGTGGTACGACTGGATGATGGGCGGCTGGGGTGCCCGCAACGGCGCCGACGGCTACAACGCCTCCGCCGCAGTATTCGGAGTCCAGTACGGCACACAGCCTTTCGAAGGTCAGGAACGCCTCGCGCCGGTACTCACGTCGTGCCACGACCTCGTGCCCGATTCGGGTGGCCCCGGCAAGTTCCGCGGCGGCCTCGGCGCCGAGAAGGGCGGACGGCTGTGGGCGAGCAGCAACACGGTCATGTCGTACTGCTGCGACCGTGAACGCTCCGTCACCTGGGGTCTGTGGGGTGGGCTGCCGTCGATCCCGCACGGTGTGTGGCTCAACAAGGGCACCGATCGGGAGGAATACCTCGGGTCGATCTTCGCTGCCGTCCCGATCAAATCGGGCGACGAGTTCACCCGGCCCTCGGCCGGCGGCGGGGGACTGGGCGACCCGCTGCAGCGGGACCTCGACGCGGTGCTCGAGGACGTCATCGACGGATACGTGAGCATCGAACGCGCCGAGAAGGACTACGGCGTGGTGATCAAGGAGGTCGATCCGGAGATCTTCGAATACGAGATCGACGTCGATGCCACCGCGAAGGCCCGCGCCTACATCCGCGACAACCGGCACGCGTGGATGGAACGAGACCCGCAGGAGGTGTCCGCCGAGTACCGGACCGGTCTCGTCAACGAGATGGACTGCGTACGCCAGTACGGGGTCATCCTCGACTGGGGCAGCGGCGACGTGCTGGCGAACACCACCGATCAGTTCCGTGCGATGCTGCGCCGACGCACCATCGTCCACTGGACCGACGATCCGACCATCGAGTACGTGCCGGGAACCCTGACCGTATCCGAAACAACCACGGTCTGAACGCTTTCC